>CAWUXP010000202.1:0-12904 GCA_963926495.1 Candidatus Ilumatobacter herschelensis | reverse complement strand
GACGCCGGCCATCACCAGGGCGCTCGCCGCGTATTCGCTGCGTTCGTGATGCTCGTGGAGCCAGAACACGGAGATCGCAAATGCCATGAGCAGCTCGACCTGGCCGAGGGTGCGGACCTTGGTGGCGTTCGTCAGGGTGACCGCGGTGGCCCAGCCAGCCGAGCCGGCGACGCTGAGGATGCCAACGGGGAGCGCGGCACGCCAGTTGCAGTAGACGGCGACCAGTTCGCTCCGATTCGTTGCGGCGAGCTGCGTTCCGTTGATCACCGTCTGGATGCCAAGCATGACCGTCAGGGTGAGTACGGCGCGGTGCCAAATCGGCGCATCGAGGAGTGAGTTCGAGCCGGCTCTGATCCCCACAGCGGCGATGGCGAACCCGGCCGCGGCGAGGACGCCCATGAGCGCCGCTGGATCGCCCGCACTCGACAGTGCAGTCCGCAAACCGCCGCGAGCTGCGAGCCAGGCGACGCCAACCATGCAGACGACCACAGCGACCCACCCCAGCGGCGCAAGTGGTTCGCCGAGTGCGACGGCGGAGACGATCGCAACGAGCACGATTTCGGTCTTGGCGTAGACCGTGCCGATCGCAAAGTCGCGGAGCTCGAACGACTTAAGCAGCGCCAACGTCCCGCCGATCTGTGCGACCCCGGCGCCGGTGATAATCGGCCAGAACCGCACTGGGATGTCTGGAAGCCCGCGCCGACTGACCCCGTACGTGGCAACCGCTGCGACGAGAGCGAGCGGGAATCCGTAGGCGTAGCGGACGTAGCCGGCCGCGTTGACGCTGAGGATCGAGCGCAGCTGATGCTGGCGCGACGTTCGCAGAATCTGGAATGTCGCGGCTGCCAGCGTGATCGGCACCCACATGTCAACGTCTCACACTGTGAGACGAATATTCCGACATCTGGAAATTCTAATGGCGTGTGCGTGGAGGCACCGATCTGAAAGTCAGGTCGGAGAGACGGGGTACCAGGTGTCGTCGTTGACCAGGATGCTGTCGGCCTCGGTGGGGCCCCAGGAGCCGCGGAAGTACGGATGGATGGTCCCGCCGTTGTCGAGTGCCGGCTGGACGATGCGCCAGGTGCCCTCGACGACGTCTTGGCGGGCGAAGCGACGTAGCGAGCCCTGCAACGCATCGCCGAGCAGCCGCTCGTACGCGTCTTGTCGCTCACCGAGGGCTGCTGCGAAGTCGACGTTGACGTCGATCTCTTCGCTGTCCATATTCGGGCCGGGCGTCTTGGCTTGCAGGGCGAAGGTGACGCCGTCGTTTTTTCCGAGACGCAACCGGATGAGGTTGCGGCCGGGTGGGGGCCCACCGGCCTCGTCGAACAGCATTCGCGGCGGATCGCGCAGTTCGATTACGACCTCGGTCGCGTCCTGTTCGAGTGCTTTGCCGACGCGGACGTACCACGGGACGCCTGCCCAGCGCCACGAATCGATCTCGAGGCGTGCCGCGGCGAACGTTTCGACTTCGGTCCCCTCTGCAACACCTGGCTCGTCGCGGTAGCCGACGTACTGGCCGCGCACGAGTGCGTTGCAGTCCATTGGCCGCATGGCGGCGAAGACCTTGGCTTTCTCGTCTTGCAGGAAGCCAGAATCGGCACCGGCAGGTGGCTCCATCGCGAGCAGCGCAACCACCTGCAAGAGGTGATTCTGGAAGACGTCGCGGATCGCTCCAACCGAGTCGTAAAACGAACCGCGACCTTCGACACCGATTTCTTCGGACATCGTGACCTGCACGCTGCGCACGTAGTTGCGGTTCCAGACCGGCTCCAGCAGCGTGTTGGCGAAGCGGAACACGAGGACGTCTTCGACCGCTTCCTTGCCGAGATAGTGGTCGATCCGAAAGATGTGATCTTCGGGGAAGATCGAGTGCAGCGTCTTGTTCAATTCGACGGCGGATGCATAGTCGCGGCCGAACGGCTTCTCAACGACGATGCGGCCACGGTGGTGGAGATCGACCGAAGCGAGCTTCTCTGCCACCATCGGGAACAGCGACGGTGGGATTGCCATGTAGTAGACGGCGACCTCGGACGTGTGCTTGTCGAGCATCGACTTGAGGTCGTTCCATGTCGACTTGTCGGCATAGTTGCCCTGCACCAGATCGAGCCGGTCGCACAGCGCCTCGACGACCGAGGGGTCGGCATTGTCGACATGTTTCTCGATCGATTCGCGAGCGTGGGCCCGGAAGTCGTCGGCGCTCCAGTCGCTACGCGCCACGCCGATGACGGGGACGTCGAGCGAGCCTGAATGTTGCAGGTGATAGAGCGCCGGGAAGAGCTTGCGCTTGGCGAGGTCGCCGGTGGCACCGAAGAGGACCAGCGCGTCAGCAGTCGGCTGGTGGGCGTTGATCTGCGCTGTGTCGACGTGAGTGAGAGGCGGCGCCGTGGTTTCGTTGCTCATCGTGTGCTTTCCTTGCTCTCCTTATGCCCGCCGAAGCCGGCGCGCATGGCTGACAGGACCTTGTCGGCGACATCGCTGCGGCCCCGGCTCGAGAATCGTTGGTAGAGCGCAGCCGAGAGGACCGGCACGGGGACGCCTTCGTCGATCGCCGCGTTGATCGTCCAGCGGCCCTCGCCGGAGTCGCTGACGTGGCCGGAGTACGCGGCGAGTTCGCCGTCGATCTGGTACGCCTCAGCGGTGAGGTCGAGCAGCCACGACGTGATCACTGAACCGCGGCGCCACACTTCGGTGACCTTGGGGATGTCGATGTCGTACTGGTAGTACTCGGCTGCCTCGAGAGGTGCGGTCTCGGCGTCGACTTCGTGATCGATCTTGCCGATGTTCGCCTTGGCGAGCACGTTGATGCCTTCTGCGTAGGCCGCCATCAATCCGTACTCGATGCCGTTGTGGACCATCTTGACGAAGTGGCCAGCGCCACTCGGGCCGCAATGCAGCCAGCCGCGTTCTTCGGGGGCGATGTCGCCGATACGGCCAGGTGTGCGGTCGGCTCCTTCGACACCGGGGGCGAGTGTGTCGAAGACCGATTCGAGGCGGCCGACGGCGGTGTCGTCGCCGCCGATCATCAAGCAGTAGCCGCGCTCAAGGCCGAGGATGCCGCCGCTCGTACCGACGTCGACGTAGTGGATTTTTTTGTCGGCTAGTTCCTTCGAGCGGTCAACGTCGAGGTGGTACCAGGAGTTGCCCCCATCGATGATCGTGTCGTCTTCGTCGAGGAGCGGAACGAGCTTCTCGAGCGTGCCGCCGACGTATGCGGCTGGCACCATGATCCAGATCGAGCGCGGTGCTTCGAGCTTGCTGACGAGCTCTTCGATCGAGCGGGCCCCGACGGCACCTTCAGCTTCCAATTCGGCGATCGGATCTTCGCTGACGTCGTAGGCCACGCAGGTGTGGCCGTCTTCCATCAGACGGCGAACCATGTTGGCCCCCATCCGGCCGAGGCCGACCATCCCGAGTTGTGCGACCTGTTTCGTTTCACTCATGGTCGACAGGTTGCCACGAAGATTTCCGCATTCGCCGGTCCCTCACTTGCGTCACCTGAAAGTCTCACGAAATTCTGGCGTCCGCGGTCACCCACGTGTGGAGTCAGGAAGCGTTCGGCCTGGCTCCGATAAGACTTCGTGGAGGTTTTGCTGGCTGCTCTTGAGTGACATACAAAAACCCTCTCAGGGCCGCCTGCCGCTCTCTTTGAGACGGGTCAGGTCGCCGTTGCCTGCGAACTGCCTCCACAGCGAATCGAGGGCGGGGATGCTGTTGGCGATCAGGTTGTCGAGGTCGTGAATGAGGCCACCCCTGATGGCATCGTCAGGTTCGGCGTCAATCGCGTCAAGCCGTCTGGCGACTTCGGCCCAGTCTTCGGCCGACACGCTGTCGACTGCCAGGCCGGCGTGGTCGGCAGGATGTTCGTGGACGAACCGCAAAATTGAGAGTTGGATCCCGCGGTAGGCAACGGACCCGAATGACGTGTCGACGAAGTCGTCGGGCTCGACCTCGGCACTGAGATCTGTTGCTTTGGAGACGGCGTGGTTGACAACGGTCCGTGTGACCAGACCGACACCGGTCGCCGACATCCAGGACCCAGCCCCGAAACCAATGAGGCCACCGATCCGCTGCCGACGTGCAGTCTCGGCCGCTGCGCCAAGCGCGAGTTCGGCTTGCTCGTCGTTGAGCCCGTCGCGCAGGAGCAGGCCAAGCCGGGCGATCGATTCCACTCCGGTACGATCGACGACAGTGGCCCCGAGGTCGTTGATCACGCGATCGGTGTAAGCGCCGAGGACAACACCCATCGTCACCCTCGCGTCAGCGTCGCGCAGCACGGTCCCGAACAGATTGGCGACGGCGTCGCGATCACCGAGCACCCCGAGCGAATCGCCGCTGTCGATGTGAATTCGAATGGCGCCGTTTTCGATACCTGCGCCGATGCCGTAGGCCAACGTGTCGACGTAGCCAAACATCGAGTCGGCAACGCCCTGAGCCAGGCCGGGATGGAAGCCGTCGTCGAACTCGCCATTGGCCAACACCGTCAGGTTTTCGACTACGCCCCAGCCATCGATCAAACGTGTCCGGTCGGCTTCGACAGCGTCGTAGAGGCCGGCCCTGACGAAGTCGCGAGCGATGGTCTTGTCGAGCATGGTCGCACCAGCGAGCGCGGCGAGCACCGCGCTGTCGCCGAGGAGGTCGAGCGCAGCGGAGGGGCTCGTCGTCAAGATGTGCAACATCGCATTCTCGATCGCTTCGACGTGCACGCCACTCCACCAACGACCCGCCTCGAGGAGGCCCGGCAATGCGGCCTGGCTGAAGGCGAGTGGGAACTCGGCATGAACGATCGCGATGGCGGCAAGGGGATGCTGATCGATCTCGTCGATGAGGCGGAGGCCGAACGGCTCGTCGACAGCCACGCGCACAGCGAGTTCGGCCGCGAGATCGGGGAATTCGTCCGACCAGAACGGCGCTCCGCTGTTGATGCGTTCAGCAATCGACCCCTTGCCATCGCCACGAGTGTTGAGGTGGCCTGCGACGTACAACTCGTGCATCAGGTCTTCGTCGTTCAGTGTTGCGAAGCGACTGACGGGCGAGGTGCTGTCGTCAAACGTGAGCCACTGACCGAGGCGCTCAGCGAGGTCGGCCAAACCGCTCAGCACCGACGAACTCCAGGTGACCATCGCGTTACTCGCACGGATAGCCATGATGAGGGGAAGCCACTGGTCTTCAAGGTTGCGGCGGGTGAGGACGACGGCGCGCATCGCCGGCGCTGCAGCAGGGTCGGAGCTGCGGATCGACATGAGTTCGCCGATGGCGGCTCGAGCGTGCCAGTTCAGCGCATCGACGCGTTGCGGCTGATACCCGGTTTCGATGTTCAACTGGCTCTGCCCGGCTGGAGCGCAGCAGCCAGGTCGAGGCGAGCGGCTCGCTGGTCGAAGAGGTAGGCCTGCCAACGCAGGCCGTCGACCTCGGCGTGCAGTTGGGCCTGATTGTGACGCAGCAGATTGACGCAGAGCATCGGGCGTCGGCCGCGCCACGTGTCGGTGCGTGCGTGGCGCTCGAGCGACATCACCAGGCTGCATTCGATGCGGCTCGCAAGTTGGCGCAAGCATTGCGCCCGGCGCCGTAGCTCGATCGCTTCTTTTCCTGGCATCGCGCCTCCCTGGGCTGCGCGACGGTCCGGGAGCGGAGCGTCGCCGTTGCATCAGTGGGCGGCGCAGGGGCCAAAGCGGAAACGGCAACGCAGTTCAGGACCGAAATCCAGGGGCCGCGGTTGAGGGGCGGCGGTGCAGTCGGCCGCGGTTCAGGGGCCGCGGCCGGGGTCAGCGCAGGTGGAGCAGGATGCGGTGGTGGGGGAGGTCGGTTGCATCGCTGATGAACTCGTCGCTCACGATCTCGAATCCGGCGCGGGTGTAGAAGCCGAGGACGGCAGTCCGCGCGTTCGCCCAGACGTGGTCGGCGTCGAGTTCGCGTGCGGCATCGATACCCGCCCTGAGTAGTAGTGCGCCGACCCCGATGCCGCGTGTGGCAGGTGATGGGTCGGTCGCCATGCCACGCAGTTGCAAGCCAACAGCGCCCACCTTGGCGACATCGGGCGACGGCATTGTCAGCCACGTTGAGATCGCGACGATCGTGTTACTGGCGTCGATGACGCCGAGGTGCACGGTCGTGTCGAGCCCGTCGCCAGCCCATTCGACATCGCTCGACGGTGTTGCCTCGCGCAGGACTCGCAGCCGCAAGTCGTGTGTATCGGCGGCGTCGATCGGGACGACGCGGTACTCAGCCATCGATCTGATCCATTTGGACTGACCTCGAAGCGACGACGTCAGCCTCGGCCGGGTCGTGGGTCACGAGGACTGCAGTGATCGAATGTTCGACGAGGAGTTGCGCCAGCTGGGTCGCGAGGCGGTCGTGAAGCTCTCGATCGAGGCCGGTGAGCGGTTCGTCGAGCAGAACCACGCTCGGCTCTGTGGCCAACGTGCGCGCGAGCGCCACGCGCTTTGCTTCGCCGCCGGACAACTCGGTGACGTTGCGTCCTTCGAAGCCAGCGAGACCGACGCGGTCGAGCCACGCCGCGCCACGGTCGTGCCGCTCGGCCTTGCCGACCCCGGCGACTCGGAGGCCGTACGCCACGTTGTCGATTGTCGACATGTGCGGAAACAGCTGGTTGTCCTGGAACACCATGCCGACACCGCGCTGGTGTGAGGGGAGCGACGTGATGTTGTTCGCGCCGATCCAGATGCTCCCGGAGTCCGGCCGAAGGATCCCGGAAATAACCCGCAGCAATGTGGTCTTGCCGCTGCCGGATGGTCCGAGTAGCGCGACCACCTCGGCCCGGTCGACCGCGAGGGTTGCCTCACGCAATACATCGGTGGTGTCGAAGCGGATGCCGATCTGCTCGACGCGAAGGTGACTCATCTATCGACAGTCTCGCTGCCGGAGCGTTGATGCGCGAGCCCGGTCATATCGTGGATCCGACTCACGCCGACTATCAGGCTCACGGTCGTGACAGCCAGGATCGTTGCGAGCGCGTAGCCCTGGGCCTGGAGAAGTGATCCGGTCCGGCCGAGCAGTTCGTCGATAGCAATCGGCAAGGTCTCGCCACCAGACCGAGACAGGAAGCTCGTCGCTCCGAACTCTCCGAGAGAGATCGCAGCAGCGAGCGCCGCGCCGACCGCAAGTGGCCGCCAGAGGAACGGCACGACGACGTTCCACCAGGCGCGAGTCGGTGATGCGCCGAGCGTTGCTGCGGCGTCCTGGAGCGACGGGTCGACTGACCGGAGAACCCCAACAGTGGTGCGGACGACAAATGGTAAGGCAACGAGGGCATGGCCGACCGGAACGAGCCACCACTCGGCGCGCCAGTCGAACGGAGGCGTGTCGAACGTGATCAACATGCCGAACCCGATGGTCACAGCGGATGTGCCGATTGGGAGCATGAGGCCGACGTCGAGGAGTCGCCCACCTCGACCGGCCGCGGCGATGGCCAGGCTGGCCACGGCGCCGAGCAGGACGGCGAAGCTGCTTGCCCACGCAGCGTTCTGGATCGAGTTGACGAGGGCCCCGACGGGGTCGATCCCGAGCCGGATGCCGGGCCTGACTTCGGCCTTACCGAGCGTCGTCCACGCTGTTGTCGACCATCCGGAAGCACTGCGGAACGAGCGGATTGCCATCGCCGCGAGCGGTGCGATACAGAGCGCGGCGGTCCCGACGGCAACGAGCGTCACGAAGCGACGTTCACCCGGCGACTTGGTCCGGCGCCGGTCTTGTTCTGGTCGGAGATCGACGGCTCGAGCGTGCTGGCGCTGGGCTCGAGTCGACCAGCCGACAACGACGGCGAGGACCGCGAGCTGCAGCACGGAGAGCACCGCCGCGCCGCTGATGTCGCCGAGTTGAGTCGCCCGTCGCCAGACCTCGATCTCGAGCGTTCGGGTCCCGGCCGATCCGAGTATCCGGATCACTCCGAACGAGGTGAATGTGAACAGGAAGATGATTGCACCGGCAGCGCTCAGCGACGGTCGGAGTAGCGGCAGCGAGATGTCGACGAAGATGCGCCATCGCGATGCACCGAGGGTCGCTGCTGCCGACTCCATGTCGATCGGAAGGTGTTCCCAGAACGCTCCGACGATTCGAACCATCACCGCCAGGTTGAACACGACGTGTGCGGCGATCACGGCCCAGACGGTCCGGTCGAGTGAATCAGGGAGGAGCGCCAAGAAGGCGGCACCCATCACGACGGTCGGCAACACAAAGATTGCGGTGAGGACGCCAACGAGTAGTTGGCGACCGGGGAATTCGAACCGGGCGACGATGTACGCCGGAGCGAGCCCGACCAGCATCGTGATGGCTGTTGACACAACGGCCTGCCACAGGGTGAACCAGGCGATGTCCCACGTGGCTCCCCGGCTGAGCGTGTCAGCAACGGTGCTGCCGTTGATCGCCCGAGCCAGCAACGTCGTGAACGGCCAGAGATAGAAGACAACAAGCCCGGCAATCGGCCCGACGGCGAGCGCGGCGACCACACGACTGGGCAGTCGATTGGCCGCGCACGCACCGTTCTTCATCGGAGCAGACGTCCGAGTCTGACCCCGGCGCATGGGAAGATTGGAAGGGACATCAGCCGAGGGCGAGCGTCGACCATTCGTCGATCCAGTCGGAACGGTTTTCGTCGATCAGGTCCGGGTCGAGTGTCCGTGACATCTCAGGAACCACGGCGAAGTCTTCAAATTCCTGGGGGAGCGCAACGGCGCTGTTGGCCGGGTAGACGAACAGGTTCAAAGCGAGCTCGGCCTGGAACTGTTCGCTGCCGAGGAAGCGAACTAATTCCGCGGCCTCGTCGGGATGGTCGGTGCCAGCGAGTACGCCGGCGAACTCGATCTGTCGAAAGCAGGTCGACTCGATGACACCAGTCGGTGCATCGTCGCGGGAAGGATCAGCAAAGATCACTTCGGCCGGCGGGCTCGATCCGTAGCTGACAACGAGGGGACGGTCGCCACCGCCGGCCCACGTGAAGCTGCCGTAGTAGGCATCGGTCCAACTGTCGACGATTTGCACGCCGTTGTCCGTGAGCTGCTGCCAATAGGCCTGCCAGCCATCGGCGCCGAATTCGTCGATCGAGGCGAGCAAGAATGCCAGGCCGGGCGACGAGGTGGCGGGGTTCTGGACGACCAGCAGGTCGCGGTAGGCCGGTGCGGCGAGGTCTTGCAGCGACGTTGGGAGGTCTAGTTCGTTCTCGACGAAGTAGCCGATGTCGTAGTTGACGCACACATCACCGAAGTCGACGGGGAGTGCTTCGCCGTTAGGCACGAGTGCGAGGAACTCGGCCGGCACGTTTTCCGGGTCGAACAACACGCCCTGTTCGAAGATGCCGTCGTTCAGCGCACGCGACAGAAATGTGTTGTCGATGCCCCACATGACGTCACCCTCAGGGTTGCCGACCGTCAGTGCAGCCTTGGAGAGCATCGTGCCGGTGTCTCCGGCCACGAGCAGTTCGACGCCGATCGAGGTCTGCTCGGTGAAAGCGTCGAGCGCAGCGTTGATCGAGGTGTCGGCTTGCGGGAACGAGTCGTACGTGACGAGAGTGATCGTCGTGAACCGCTCGGCTGGCTGGTCCGTATCTGGCCCGGTGTTGGCTGGTTCGGTTGCTGGGAGCTCTGCTGCGGTTGCTGGGAGCTCTGCTGCGGTTGGCGGGTCGATTGGGTCTGAGCTGTCGCTGGCACAAGCCGCTGCGATCATCCCCAGGGCGAGTGCACTTGCAATGATTGGTCGGGTTCTCATGCGATGTGGTCCTTCTGGGAGTCGTCGGTGGTCGACGGCTGGTGGGGGGAGGGGTTGGCGGAGGGGTTGGCGGAGGGGTTCGGGACAATTGTCAAAGCAGGCACGTCGAAGATGGTCAGTACGCCACTCGACAGTCGGATGGTGACGGTGCCATCGGCAACAACTTTGTTACTGACGCCCCAGCCGACAATGGGTGCGAGTGTTGCGTCGTCGAGTTGCCACCGGACCCCGGTAATCGTGACGCCAGTGCACTCGCCATGTAGCGCGAGGAGCGACACGATCGAGTCAGGCGCCAGCTGCAGCCTGGCCTGGCCCGGGCCGTGTATGACGTCGACATGCTGCTCGCCCCACCACGCATCAATCACCGGTATCGACGTCAGAGCGGAGAGGCCGAGCGCGCCGAGCGCAGCGAACGTGTGGTCGAGTCGGTCGCCGCCGCCGATCATCGTCAACTGTGCTGGCTTCATACCGGCAACGAACCGGAGTGCCAGCTCTGTGTCGGTGTCGTTCTTGTCGGCGGGGTGGCGTGAGATCGTGGCGTTTTGTTCGGCCCACGCAAGGGCGTCGGCGCTTACCGAGTCGAGGTCGCCGATGAGCCCTGATGGATACACGCCGGCGGCGAGCGCATGATCGAGTCCGCCGTCGACCGCAATGACGATGGCCTCGTCAGGGATCGAAGCCACAGCTGTATTGGCGAGCGGGGACGATCCTGTGACGATCACGATGTGTTCGGCGTTGCTTGCTGTGGCCACTCGGTTCCTCCGCCGGCATTATCCGGATCAGGTTCTCGGGTCGACGACAGCGTGTCATCCTCTCAGCCCACCGTTCCGTGAGCTCCCCGTTCAGTTGCGGTTAGAGTACCTACACGAACGTGCGGACGCACAACGCAATCGACGACAGGCCGAGCATGCCGACGATCGCAAGGTCGAAACCGCGGCCGCTGATCCGGTCGCGCAATCGCGTTCCGATCGGGATGACGGCGAGCACCGGAATGCAAGCGAGCAGCGTGGCGACGATGCGACCGCCGAGTTCGCCGCTGACGATCAGGACGATTAGTTGGGCGGAACCGGCCACGAGAAAGAGCATCGTCACCGAGAAGATGTGGGCGCCTCGGGGCAAGCGGAAGCTGTGGATCCATGAACCGACGACCGGGCCGGAGATGCCGATCGCCCCCTGGAAAGTGCCAGCAAGCAGACCCGCGAACGGCGAAAGGCGGCGTGATTGTTCGGGGCTTGTTCGCAGGTCGGGCTTGAGAAAAAACGTGGCGATGTACACGGAGATCGCAACGATCAACGCAATCACGAGTGGTTGGTCGGGCACGTTGACGAACAACAGCGTGCCGATCACGGCGCCAATGCCGCCCGTTACAGCGAGCGCGGGCAGGTCGCGGGTCTCGTGGACATGTTCTCGTTCGCGAACCGCCAGCACCGCATTGGCGAGCAGGTTTGGCAGAGCAATGACCACGACTGCATCGCCGATATCGACGAACAATGCAGCGATCGGGATCACGATCACCGGCAAGCCCATGCCGGTCACCGCCTTGGAGATTGATCCGATGATGACTGCGACCAACACAATGGTCAGTTCCACGCCCGTCACCGCATCAGTCAACCGCCGATTGTTGCTGGTTTGCGTGACCTACGCGTCTGCGTTTTCCGCGCGAATCTCACGCCAACGGCTCAGCCGCGGCCCGAAGTGAATCAGGCGACGGCAGCGAGGGTGATCTCAATCATGGCGCTCAGCGTTTCCTGGCGCTCCTCGGCAGTCAGGTCGGCGCCGGTGAGGAGGTCGTCGCTCACCGTGCAGACACCGAGTGCCTTTGCACCACGTTCGTGGGCCACGCCGTAGAGGCCAGCCACTTCCATCTCGACGGCGAGCACGCCCATCCGCGAGAGCGGCGCAGCCATGTCGGCGAGCGGGATGTTGGTCGGTCCGTAGAAGAGATCCGACGTCATTACGTTGCCGACATGCACCTTGCGGCCTTGCGTTTCAGCAGCTTCGATGACGGAGCGAGCGAGGCCGAAGTCGGCGGTCGCAGCGAAGTCGTTGCCATCGAATCGAGCGCGGTTGACGCCTGAGTCGGTGCAGGCGCCGATCGCGATGATGACATCGTTGACGGTGATATGCGGCTGAATCGAGCCGCAGCTCCCGACACGGATCAGTTTCTCGACGCCGTAGACATCGATCAGCTCGGAGGCGTAGATGGAGATCGACGGAACACCCATGCCTGTGCCCATCACCGAAACCGGCTTGCCCTTGAATGTGCCGGTAAAGCCGAGCATTCCACGCACGGCGGTGACCTCGACGGCGTCGTCGAAGAAGTTGGTGGCAATCCACTTGGCGCGCAGCGGGTCGCCCGGCAGCAGGATCGTGTCGGCGAAGGCGTCGGTGTCGGCGGAGATGTGCGGGGTGGCCATAAGCGCCGACTCTAGTGAGGTCGACCATGTGGCTCTCAAGCGTCGACATGAATCGTGAACGGCGTATGACCGATTCGTGGCCATGTCCGGTGCATTGACAAAGACCGCTACACTTGCTCGACGGATTCGCGGCGTCGGGTAACAGCCTGAAACGTAGATCCCCAGGGGGACGGTTCCATGCCGTTGCCCTTCTGAGCGCCAATTCCTTCGGAGGTACAATGCGCAATCAACGTAAGACCATGGTGGCAGCCGTCGCCGCCCTCTCCCTCGTCGTCGCAGCTTGCGGCAGCGATGGTGATAGCAGCAGCAGCGACGCGACCGACTCGACCGAGGCTCCGGCCGCAACCGAGGCTCCGGCCGAGGCCGGCTTCAACGTCGGCCTGACATACGACATCGGTGGCCGCGGCGACCAGTCGTTCAACGACTCCGCCGCAGTTGGCCTCGACGAGGCCAAGGCCACACTCGGTGTGACAGGCTCGGAAGCCGAGCCCAACGCTGACGGTTCCGACCGTGCGCAGCTTCTCCAGCTTCAGGCTGATCAGTCCGATCTCGTCGTCGCTGTCGGTTTCCTCTTCGCCGGTGACGTTGTCGCCGTTGCGGCCGAGAACCCCGACACCAACTTCGCTGTCATCGACGATGCCATGCTCGACTTCGACAACGGCGCAGTTCCGCTCGGCGAGAACATCGCTGGCCTGACCTTCGCTGAAGAGCAGGGTTCGTTCCTCGTGGGTGCCGCAGCGGCGCTCAAGAGCGAGACGGGCACGCTC
>CAWUXP010000201.1:0-2794 GCA_963926495.1 Candidatus Ilumatobacter herschelensis | reverse complement strand
CGAGTTGATCGAGCATCACGTGCACGTCACGGCGTTGTGCCCGGGCTTCACTCGCACCGAGTTCCAGGATCGTGCCGACTTTGATGCGTCCAAAGTGCCTGACCTCCTCTGGCAGTCAGCCGACGATGTTGCCGCTGCAGGGCTCCGCGGTATTGACCAGAATCGTGCCGTTGTCGTGCCCGGCGGGCTGAACAAGGTGGGCGCCGGACTTCTCAGTGCGCTTCCCGGCCCGGCGCGTCGGTTTCTCGTTCCCCGGGTGCTGTCGTGACCGCCAAGATGCCGGATCTCTTCGATGCCGCTGTCGCAGCCCAGCAGCAGTCGTATTCGCCGTACTCTCAGTATCCGGTCGGCGCTGCGGTGCGGACCGCATCGGGTGCAGTCTTCACCGGCTGCAATGTGGAAAATTCGGCGTACCCGGAGGGCACCTGTGCCGAGGCCGGAGCGATCGCCGCGATGGTGTTGGCCGGTGAACGCGAGATTGTCGAGGCACTTACCGTCACGGGCGGCAACACGCCGGGGACCCCGTGCGGTGGCTGCCGTCAGAAACTTCGTGAGTTCTCCGGCCCCGACACGATCATCCACGCGACGACCAACGGTGGGGCACTGCTCGATATCTCGATGGCCGATCTGCTGCCGTCGTCGTTTGGCCCCGAGTTCCTCCTCGGCTGACGCGCCCGCTCAGTCGGGTACTCAGCACGGATGTGCGGTGCGGGAAATGTTGAGTCGCTCATTATCAAGTAAGTGAAGTCGAAGTTGCTGATGACTCGTTCAACCCCTATCTTGAGTGCTAACGAATCAGGATCCTGATCCATCACTCGAAGACACACACCCCCCGAATATCTCTCGAACATAGGAAGCAAGGAGCATCACATGCCTAAGGCAGTCGGTATCGACCTCGGTACCACCAACTCAGTCGTCTCGGTCCTGGAAGGCGGCGAGCCCGTCGTCATCCCGAACTCCGAAGGTGGCCGTACCACCCCATCCGTCGTCGCATTCTCCAAGTCCGGCGAAGTACTCGTCGGCGAAGTCGCCAAGCGTCAGGCCATCACGAACCCCGACCGCACCTTCCGTTCAATCAAGCGCCACATGGGCGAGGCCTGGAAGTCCGAAGACATCGACGGCAAGCAGTACACCACCCAAGAGATCAGCGCCCGCACCTTGATGAAGCTCAAGCGCGACGCTGAGAGCTACCTCGGCGACACGGTCACGCAGGCTGTCATCACCGTCCCCGCCTACTTCGACGATGCCCAGCGCACCGCCACGAAGGAAGCCGGCACCATCGCGGGCCTCGAAGTACTCCGCATTATCAACGAGCCGACCGCAGCTGCGCTTGCGTACGGTCTCGACAAGAGCGACGAAGACGAAACCATCCTCGTGTTCGACCTTGGCGGCGGCACGTTCGATGTGTCGGTCCTCGAAATCGGCGACGGCGTCTTCGAAGTGAAGTCCACGCATGGCGACACCGTGCTCGGTGGCGATGACTGGGATCAGCGCATCATCGACTGGCTCGTCCAGCAGTTCAAGGCAGCCCACGGCGTCGACCTCAGTGCTGACCGCATGGCTGCACAGCGCCTGCAGGAAGCCGCCGAGAAGGCCAAAGTCGAACTCAGCCAGGTGCAGAGCACGCAGATCAACCTGCCGTTCATCACCGCAACGGCCGACGGCCCGCTGCACCTCGACGAGCAGCTCACTCGATCGAAGTTCCAGGAGCTGACCGCCGATCTCATCGAGCGCTGCCGCACCCCGTTCGAGCAGGCTCTGAAAGACGCTGGCGTCGCCAAGGGTGAACTCAACCACGTCATCCTCGTGGGCGGCTCGACCCGCATGCCGGCCGTGACCGACCTGGTGCAAGACCTCACTGGCAAAGAGCCGAACAAGACCGTCAACCCAGACGAAGTGGTTGCCATCGGCGCCGCAGTCCAGGCCGGCGTACTCCGCGGCGACGTCAAGGACGTGCTTCTGCTCGACGTCACGCCGTTGTCGCTCGGCATTGAGACCAAGGGTGGCGTGATGACCAAGCTCATCGAGCGCAACACCACGATCCCTACCAAGCGCTCCGAGGTGTTCACCACGGCAGAAGATATGCAACCGTCGGTCGAGATTCACGTGCTGCAGGGTGAGCGTGAGATGTCGAGCTATAACAAGACGCTCGGCAAGTTCACGCTTGTCGACCTGCCGCCAGCCCCCCGTGGTGTGCCGCAGATCGAAGTCACGTTCGACATCGATGCCAACGGCATCGTGCACGTGAGTGCCAAGGACCGGGCGACCAACAAAGAGCAGTCGATGACGCTCAGCGGCCAGTCCACGCTGAACAAAGACGACATCGAACAGATGGTCAAGGACGCTGAAGCACACGCTGACGAAGACGCCAAGCGTCGCGCCGAGGCCGAGGTCCGGAACAACGCCGACAGTCTCGTCTACCAGACCGAAAAGGTCCTTCGCGAGCAGGGCGAGAAGGTCCCTGCTGAAGAGAAGGACGCCGTTGAGGCGCCCCTCGCTGACCTGAAGAAGGCACTCGAGGGCAACGACAACGACGCCATCAAGGCGGGAACCGAATCCCTCATGGCCGCAAGCCAGGCATTCAGCCAGAAGCTCTATGAAGCAGCTGCGAAGGATGCAGGGGCAGAAGGGTCGTCGGCTTCAGGGCAGGACGCTGGTACCAGCGAAGTAAATGACGACGACATCGTCGACGCCGAGATCGTCGACGACGAGCCGGAAGCCTGAGGCGCCGGTCATGTCCAACATGGGAGACGGCGACATGGTCGATCCCGATGATCTGAACGATGAGGAGCTG
>CAWUXP010000200.1:0-15603 GCA_963926495.1 Candidatus Ilumatobacter herschelensis | reverse complement strand
CGGGCCAGCGCCGTTCTCGATGAGACCCGTGAGGATCTTCGAGGTCTCGTCGAAGCCGATGATGACGATGGCGTCCGAGCCAGCGTCGACAGCCTTGCCGACTACGTCGTCGAAGTTCTCAGCCTTCGGGTCGTAGATTTCGGCGAGGTCAGTCACGCCACCCTGAGCCTCGAACGGGCCCTGGGTGAACTCGAGCAAGCCGGTGCCGTAGGCATCGTTGAGCACGAGGAACGTTGCCGAAGCAGCGCCGTCAGCGATCATGATGTCAGCGAGTGCTGCACCCTGAACCACATCTGACGGAGCGGTACGGAAGTACAGACCGTTGTCGTCGTAGTCAGTGAAGGTCGGCGAGGTGTTCGCCGGGCTGAAGTGGACCTTGCCAGCCTGCGTGATCTTGTCGATCACGGTCAGGGACACACCGGAGCTTGCCGCACCGATGAAAGCGTCAACGTCTTCAGCGAGGAGACGGTCAACCGTGGCGTTGGCCACTTCACCGTTGTCGCCGGAGTCGCCTGGGAGCCATTCGATGTCGTTACCGAGAACGCCGCCAGCGGCGTTCACGTCTGCGATAGCGGCTTCGACACCAGCGAATTCCGGCGGTCCGAGGAACGCCAGGTTGCCAGTCTCGGGCAGGATGCCGCCGAGGCGGAGGATTCCGTCGGAGCCGGCAGCGGGTGCTTCCGTTTCGACAGGTGCTTCGGTCTCGGCCGGAGCCTCGGTCGCAGCGGGTGCTTCCGTTTCGACAGGAGCTTCGGTCTCAGCCGGTGCTTCTGTTTCGGCGGGTGCCTCGGTAGTTGTCGCAGCTTCGTCGCTACCGCAAGCTGCGGCAACGAGCGTCAGACCGACGAGCAACGAACCGACGCGTGTTACGCGTGATTTCTGCATGTGGGTTGTTCTCCCCCTGTTTGGACAGGCGCGGGATGCGCCTGTTCTTTAGGAAGATGCCACTCTACTACGTTTTATCTACGGCATACACCGCGCCTCGTCAGAGTGACATGCCAAGCGCTAATGTCGAACTCGTGTCTGTTTGGGCGGCGTCTCCCCATGAGGTTGGTCTCCTCGAGGCGTTGGCAACAACCCGCGCGATTCGTCGATACACCGACGATCCGGTCCCGGTCGGCGACCTCGAGCAGATTCTCTGGCATGCGGGTCGCGCCCCGTCTGGCTCTAACCGGCAGCCTTTTAGATTCCTTGTTCTCCGCGATGGGTCGAAGGCCGAGGCGGCAAAAGCACTACTTGGCGCAGCCTTCCGAGCAGGCTGGGCAACGAAACGCTCGGGCGACGGATACCGACCGTCTCGGTTCGCCGACTCGATGCAGCACTACGTTGACCACTTCGAAGCGACGCCGGTCGTCATACTGGTCTGTCTCGACCGGTATCGCGCGGCAAGTCCGTACGAAGGCGCGTCGGTGTATCCGGCATGCCAGAACCTCTTGCTGGCAGCACGCGCCCTGGGATACGGCGGAGCACTGACCATGTGGCATCTCGGAGTCGAGGATGAACTTCGTGAGATGTTGGAGATTCCTACGACGGCGGCGCTCTCTGCCTGCATCACCCTGGGGGTGCCTGCTGGCCGGCACGGGCCTCTCAAGCGCAAGCCGCTTGAGGACGTCGTGTTTGATGGACGGTGGGGTGTCCGGCCGACCTGGATCACCTCATAGATTTCCCGTATGCCACTCATCGCCGGAGTCGACTCCTCGACGCAATCCACCAAGGTCGAGATCCGCGATCAGCAAACCGGTGTGGTCGTTGCATCGGCATCAGCGCCACACCCTGGGGTCATGGCCCCGTCGAGCGAACAGGACCCAGTGTCATGGTGGCTGGCGTTGGAACAGGCTTGGGCGCAGGCGGGCTCGCCAGAAGTTGCAGCCATCAGCGTCGGCGGTCAGCAACATGGAATGGTCGCGCTGGACGCAGACGGGCTGGCGGTGCACCCCGCGAAGTTGTGGAATGACACCGAGTCCGCAGACGACGCCGATCGGTTGACGGGCATCGTCTCGCCCGCCGACTGGGTTGCAGCGGTCGGCAGCGTTCCGGTCGCGGCCTTCACCATCACGAAACTTGCTTGGCTCGCACGGACACACCCTGATGTGTGGTCGAAGGTGCGCCATGTGATGCTGCCGCACGACTACATCACCAATCGGCTCACCGGTCAGTTGACGACAGGCAGCACGACCGACCGCGGTGACGCATCCGGTACCGGTTACTGGTCGCCAGCTGAGGGTGAATACCGGACCGACTTACTCGACCTCGTCGACAGCACTCGTGAGTGGAATTCGATGCTGCCCCGTGTGCTCGGTCCGATGGACCACGCGGGCCTGAGCACTTCGGCGTCGATCGCGATGGGTGCAATGGTCGCTCCGGGCACCGGAGACAACATGGCCGGTGCGCTCGGGGTTGGGCTCCGACCTGGCGATGCCGTGATCTCGATTGGGACGTCCGGCACCGTGTACGCGGTGTCGAATACCTCGACATCAGACCTGAGCGGTGCGGTCGCGGGGTTCGCTGACGCCACCGGGCGTTTCCTTCCGCTTGTCTGCACGTCGAATGCTGCAAAGGTCGTCGACGCTGTGGCGCGGCTCCTCGGCACCGACCACGCCGAGTTCGACCGACTCGCACTGGCAGCATCGCCAGACGGGCCGACATTGTTGCCGTACTTTGACGGCGAACGAACCCCCAACCGTCCAAACGCCCGTGGTGTTATCGGCGGCCTCCGGACCGATGTCACTCGGGAGCAGTTCGCTCGTGCCGCCGTCGACGGCGTGGCATGTGGTTTGCTCGAAGGCCTCGATGCGCTGCGCGCACTGACCGTTCTTGACGGCCGGGTGATGCTCACCGGCGGGGGAGCGCGGTCCCAGGCAATGCAGCAGGTAATGGCATCGCTCATCGATGCCCCAGTCGTGCTGAGTTCGGCTGATGAGGCAGTTGCGACCGGTGCTGCTGTCCAAGCCTGTGCAGTGCTCGAGCAGGTCGATCACTCGGTCATCCAAGCTCGTTGGGGCCTCGGTGCCGGTGCCCAAGTCGATCCGACCATCACACCCGACACGACGACGCGCGCACGCTACGCAGCTCAGCGCGACGCATCGCCATCCGATGGATGATCCGTTCCAGCTGCTTGGGCTGAACACGAACGCGTCCGCGGCCGAGGTCCGTCAAGCTCGACGTGACCTCGCCAAGGAACACCATCCGGACGCCGGCGGAAATGCCGATCTGATGCGTGGAATCAACGTCGCTGCCGGTGCGGCACTCCGGATTCTTGCCGACCCGTCTGTGCCAACTCCGCCTCCGACCGACACTCCAAGCAACTCGGCGCAGAAGCCTGACGATGTCGGAATGACGCGCGATATTCCGTCGTTTACTGTTGAGGCGCTACCGGTCGAGACGTTCGAAGCGCTGCTCGTCGTCACGTCATGGATCGGCGAGGTCATCGATGACGAACCGCCGTACCGACTGGATGTTCTGATCCACGCCCACGACCGCATCGAGTACCCATGTTGGTGCCGCTTGGAATTAGTGCCGGATGCGGGTGCATCGACCGTCAGCCTCGGTGTGGGGAGCTACGACGATCAGCCCACGCCGTCGGTCACAGTGCTCCGTGACCTTTGGGTCGCACATCTGAACCGCTACGACTGGGCATAGCGCTTCACCGAGGTCGGGGAGCAGCGGCCTTTGTCAGTCGGTCGCGGAGCGCGTGGCCGAGCCCTGTTGCCGGGGGCAGCACGACGATCAGCATTTTGGCCCCTCGAGCGTCGGCCGCCCGCAGTTTGGAATACAACAGTCGAGCCGCTTCGGCGAGGTCACTGCCGAATTCAAGGATCTCCGCGCCTGGCGTTCCTGGACGAAGGGCCCTGGCATCGTCAGCGTTGTCGACCAGGCGGACCGCGCATTGCGGTGCGTAGTGCGATTCGAGCATCCCGCTGGCGCGCGACGGTCCGGACGCGTGAGCAAGATCGCTGACGAGCCCTGCGACATCGTCGACCGTGATTGCGCCGGCTCGCAAAAGTTGGGGCGGATCGACGGTGGTGTCAATGATCGTGCTCTCGAGTCCGACCGTGCACGGCCCGCCATCGAGGATGGCGTCGGTTGCCGGATCGAGTATGTCGCCCAAGTCGTCGAGGACGTGCTGCGCCGTGGTCGGGCTGACAGCGCCGAATCGATTGGCTGACGGCGCGGCGATCGCCAATCCACTCGACCGGAGCAGATCGAGCGTCATTGCATGTGCTGGGACGCGCAAACCAACAGTGGTTCGGCCGCCGGTGACCGCATCGTGCACTCGATTAGATCGTGGCACGATCAACGTGAGCGGCCCGGGCCATCCAATGGCCGCCAGCCGACGTGCGACGTCACTCGGTTCCGACGACCAGACATCAAGTTGATCAGCGTCGGCGATGTGGACAATCAACGGGTGACCGGTGGGCCGGCCCTTGACAGCAAAAATGCGTGCCACTGCGTCAGGATTCGATGCGTCAGCAGCCAGCCCGTACACCGTCTCTGTGGGTACGGCGACGAGACCGCCAGCGCGGAGCTTGCGAATCGCGACGTCGACGTCGGTGGTCACCAACGGTGGTGGGTTCATCTGCGAGACAGGTTCAGATGGCGTCGAGGAACTCGAGTGTTGCATCGAAGAAGCCGAAGGCTTCAGGCGTTGCGAAGTGGTCGACGTTCGGCAGTGTTTCGCAATGGCCGTCAGGGAAGAGGCTGGCCAGCGCGTCGCCCGGATGTACGAAGTCGCGATCACCGACAACGACGAGAACCGGACACGTGACGGTCGCGAGGTCGTCGGGCTCGAAGTCGCCAGTTGACGGCCGACGCAACACTGCGGCCAGTGCACGTATGTCGTTGCCAGGCTGCTGCGCATACTGCACGAAGAGCCTTGCGGTCTGGTCCATTTCGTCGAGGTCTGGGTCAGTATCCGCGTCTTCGGCATCGATGACCCGCTCGAGCCCTTCGACGATACGGGTGGCGCCGGCATGGTCGCGCTCGATCACATTCTGGCCGATGCCGGCAAGAACGATGCGGCTGAAACGTTCGGGTCGGGCGATGGCAGCGCGCAGCAGTGTGAGCGCACCTAGCGAGAACCCCACGGCTTCGACGGGTTCGTCAGGCGATTCGGCATCGATGGCATCGAAGACCCGTTCGGTCAGGTCCGCGTACGCCTCCGGATCGTATGGCTTCGGTGCCGTACCGTGGCCGAGCAGGTCGACGCCAATGACGTTCTTGCCGCCATCGCTGAGTAGAGCGGTGAACCCGCTCCGTTGCCACGTGGTCGAGAACGCTCCGCCCCAACCATGAACGAGTACGACGGATCCCATACAGAGGACAGGTTAGGCCGTATCGTAGTGCGGCCAAGAAAATGAGCACCCCTAAAATCTTCAGCGAGCGATTGAGATGCGACTTCTTCACGAACCACAGCACGACCTGACGTACAGCGACGTCTTCATGGTCCCCAGTCTTTCCGACGTTCCGTCGAGGATGGACGTTGACCTGACGACGCCCGACGGCATCGGAACCACTATTCCGTTGGTGGTGGCAAACATGACCGCTGTCGCGGGCAGGCGGATGGCCGAAACTGTGGCCCGGCGGGGTGGTATCGCGATACTTCCGCAGGACATTCCCGTCGATTTCGTCGGTGGCGTCATCTCCTACATCAAGTCTCGACACCCCGTGTTCGAGACGCCGATCACCCTGCCACCACAGGCAACGATCGGCGACGCGCTGTTATTGATTCACAAGCGGGCGCATGGCGCCGTCGTGATCGTCGACGATGGTCGTCCCGTTGGTGTCTTCACCGAGAAGGACCAAGAGGGGTTCGACCGGTTCACACAGCTGCGCAACGTGATGAGCACCAACCTGCATCTACTCACCGCCGACACGGCACCCTCGGATGCGTTCGAAATGCTTGGGGAGAGCCGACTCCATGTCGCACCAGTCGTTGATGCGGCCGGCGACGGTCGTTTGCTCGGCGTGATGACCCGCAAGGGTGCATTGCGATCGACGATCTATCGCCCGGCGGTTGATGCTGACGGTAAGTTGCTCGTCGGCGTGGCCGTCGGTATCAACGGTGAACCGGCAGCGCGAGCCCGGGAACTCGAATCGTTCGGTGCCGACGTGCTCGTGATCGACACGGCGCATGGCCACCAGACGCGTACGTTGCGAGCGATTGAGGCGGTCCGCGCCGCGTGCCCGAACGCCAAAATTGTCGCCGGCAACGTCGTCACCATCGAAGGAACTCGCGAGCTCATCGAGGCTGGAGCAGACGTGATCAAAGTCGGCGTCGGTCCGGGCGCGATGTGTACCACGCGCATGATGACCGGCGTTGGCCGACCGCAGTTCTCCGCAGTGCTCGAATGTGCAGCGGAAGCGGAACGGCTAGGCAAGCACGTCTGGGCCGACGGAGGCGTTCGTTTCCCGCGTGATGTGGCCCTGGCCCTCGCTGGCGGTGCTGCCAGCGTGATGTTCGGCTCGTGGCTCGCTGGGACATACGAGTCGGCAGCAGACACGTTGCGTGACCCCGATGGTCGCCTCTACAAGGAGAGCTTCGGAATGGCCTCAAACCGTGCGGTGAAGAACCGCACCCGAAGTGAGTCGGCCTTCGGCCGGGCGCGCAAGGAGCTGTTTGAAGAGGGCATCAGTACGTCGCGGATGTATCTCGATCCCGAACGCCCAAGCGTCGAAGACATCATCGACCAGATCGTCGCCGGATTGCGTTCCTCGTGCACGTATGCGGGGGCCGCAACGATCAACGAGTTCCGTGAGCGAGCCGTCGTCGGGGTACAGAGTTCCTCCGGCTACGACGAAGGTCGTCCGGTGGGAGTGAGCTGGTGAGCAACATGTTGGTCATTGCGATCGATGGCCCGGCAGGCGCCGGGAAAAGCACCGTGGGTCGGGCGGTGGCTGAGCGGCTCAACCTCGACTATCTCGACACCGGTGCGATGTATCGCGGCGTCACGTTCGGAGTGTTGCGTCGTGGACTGGACCCGAGCGATGTTGAATCGGTCGCACGTGTTGCTGCTGCAATCGACATGCGGCTGGACAGCGAAGGCCTGACGGTCGATGGTGTTGATGCGACGATCGAGATCCGCGGCCGCGAAGTGACTTCGGCAGTCAGTGCGGTTGCTGCAAACAGTTCGGTCCGTACGGAACTGGTCCGTCGACAGCGTGCTTGGGTTGCGGCACGCGGCGGTGCAGTCGTTGAGGGTCGCGACATCGGGTCGGTCGTGTTTCCTGATGCGCCGCTCAAGCTCTTCATCACCGCATCCCCCCGAGTGCGCGCCGAGCGCCGAGTGGCCGAAATCGGTGGCGATGTCCAAGAGGTCGAAGCATCGATTATCGAACGTGATCGGAAAGATTCGACGCGTGACGACAGTCCGCTGACCGAGGCGTCAGGGGCGATCGTGGTCGATACGAGTGGCCTGGCAATCGACGAAGTCGTCGACCAAATTCTAGGACTGCTGCCGCATGGCGAAAGTTGAGACGAGTTTCGTCGGGCAGTCGTTCAGCAGCAGGGTGCTGTACCGGGTGATCAGGACATTTGTTTGCGGTTTCACGCAGTTGTACACGAGGATGTCGATCGAAGGCCGTGAGCACCTCCCAACCACCGGTGGGTACGTCATCGCACCGGTGCACCGCAGCTACGTCGACACGCCCATCTCGGCGTGTATCAGCCGTCGCCGATTTCGGTACATGGGGAAAGACTCGATGTGGAAGTTTGCAAGCGTCGGGAAGTTGATTTCAGCGCTCGGTGCGTTCCCGGTGTCTCGTGGCACTGTTGACCGCGAGGCGCTCATGCGCTGTTTGGTGGTGTTGAATGCGGGTGAACCGCTCGTGTTGTTCCCGGAAGGGGAACGCAAGGACGGACCGACGGTCCAGCCGTTGTTCGATGGTGCCGCATACCTCGCATCGAAGTCAGGTGTCCCGGTGATTCCTGTCGGGATCGCGGGCTCGGACCGAGTGATGCCGCGTGGCGCAAAGTTCATCTTCCCGCGGAAGGTAAAGATCGTGATCGGCGCACCGATTCGAGTCGAAATTGGGGAGAACGGTCGCGCCTCGCGCAGTGCCATCAAAGCCACGACCGCACAACTCCACGTCGAAATCCAACGGCTTTACGACGAGGCCCAGTCCAAGATCGGCTGAAACCGGTAACACTCAGTCGAAGAAAGCGGTCAGCGCCTTGGCGAGGTATGCGGGGTCGTCGGTGCCGCAAAGTTCGCGAGCTGAATGCATCGACAACTGCGGTACACCGATGTCGGCTGTAGCGATACCCAGCCGAGTCGAGGTGACCGGGCCGATGGTCGAACCACACGGCATGTTGTTCCGCGAGACGAACACTTGCCAAGGGACGTCGGCGGCCGCGCAGGCTCGCTGGAACACCGCAGCGGTCTCCGCTGATGTCGCATAGCGCTGATTTGCATTGACTTTGAGGGCGGGGCCGGCGTTGATGACCGGATGATGACCCGGCTCGTGGTACTCCGGATAGTTCGGATGGATGGCGTGAGCGTTGTCGGCCGAGATGCACATCGATCCAGCCACCGTCCGGTGGAAGTCGTCAGACGACCCGCCCCGGGAGGCGACCAGGCGATGGAGCACCGCTTCGAGTAGCGGGCCGGCTGCACCGGTCGTACTCGACGAACCAACCTCTTCGTGATCGTTGAGCACCATGACGGCGATGTGATCTGACGGCGCGGCGGTCGTGAGCGCCGAGGTGGCGGCCCAGCAGGACAACAGATTGTCGAGACGGCCCGATGCGAGCATCGATTTGTCTGCGCCAATCACCGCGGCACCCTGGACGTCGTAGAGGCAGAGTTCCCACCACGCCGGAGCAGCGTCGAGCCCAGCCTGCTCGCCGATCCAGCGCGCGAAGTCGCCGGGTGCACTGACACCGACCCCCCAGACCGGAGCCAGGTGCTGCTGCCGGTCGAGGATCAATCCGGTGTCGTTCACGCCTCGGTCGAGGTGGACTGCCAACTGGGGTACTCGGGCGATTGGCGTGCTGACGTCGACAAGTGTTGTCGAACCGTCTGCCGCAACCAATAGACCGGCCACACCGAGGTCACGGTCGAGCCACGTGTTGTTGAGGATCCCGCCATACACCTCGACTCCGAGCTGCTTCCACCCCACGTTGGTGGTGTCTGGCCGGGGCTTGACTCGAAGGCCTGGTGAGTCTGTGTGAGCACCGACAATGCGGAACGGCATGGTGGCGCTGGCGCCATCGGGAATCACCCAGGCGATGATCGCTCCACCCCGAACCACGTAGCCACGCTGTGGAACATCGACCCAGCTAGCGGCCTCATCTACCTGGTTAAACCCGGCGAGACGAGTAACAGTCGACGCGACGGCGTGCCGTGGCGAGGGTGATGCATCGAGGTAGGCAATGAGTTCGGTGATCTCGCTGGTGTGCGGCATGGTCAGCCCTTCTGGAACAGCCCCATGGGCAGCCCGCTATTACGGAGGTGGCTCGTTTCGTTGATCGTAATCACCGATCGATCGCCGTTGGACGACGCGGCAACTCGATGGATCGAGGTGTAGTTCGGGTAAAAGAACCCGCGTCCGAACTCGTCACCCATCTTCATGATCGTGGTCAGGTAGGCGTTGATCACGCCTCCATGGCAGACAACGGCGACACGGTGCCCACGGTGCTCGTCGATAATTGCCTCGATGGTGTCTACGGTCCGCTGGTGGAATTCTTGCGGTGATTCGTCTGCATCCCATTCGCCGTTGAGCAGTTCTTTCCAGCGCGGGTCGCCGGATGCCTTCAGTTCCTCGACGGGGATGTACTTCGAACTGTGTTGGTCGAACTCGGCCAGGCCGTCACGGAAGCGCAAATCGAGGGCCCGATCAGCAACGACCGCCTCAGCAGTCTGACGCGCCCGGTTCATTGGGCTCGCATACACAGCATCGAGGTGCTCCGATGAGAGATACTGGGCGAGTAAAGCCGCTTGCGCAAGGCCGTCGTCAGACAGCTCTGGGTCTGCAGCGCCGTGATCCAGTTCCTTGCGAATCGGCAGGGCGTGACGAACCAACAACAACTCCATGCACGATAGACAAGCAGATATGACCCGCAGAACAAAGATCGTGGCCACCATCGGCCCTGCCAGCGACACGCCGGTGGTGCTGCAAGAGCTCATGCGCGCGGGTGTCGATGTCGTCCGCTTGAACCTCAGCCACGGCACTGTCGACGAACATCTGGTGCGGCTCGCAAGTGTTCGGGCAGCCGCCGAAGCTGTAGGTAAAGAGGTCGCGGTGTTGGCCGACCTGCCCGGCCCAAAAGTCCGTTCCGGTCGATTCCCGGAAGGCGGCTCACTGTTGGTCGTCGGTCAGGAAATTCAGCTTCGAGCTGGTGACGAGCCGAGCGACGAGAACTGCATCTATGTTCAGTACGAGACGCTCCTCGAGGATCTGATCATCGGCGGCCACGTGATGCTCGGCGACGGTGCGATCTCGATGTCGGTGCAGTCCGTCGGCGACGAATTCGCTCTCGCTCGCGTCGAAACAGGTGGAATGGTGAACGGCCAGCCTGGCGTTCATCTGCCGTCTGAGAAGCTCCGCTTGACGACGCCGACCGAAGAAGATCTCGTGCTTGCCGAGGAGATGGCGAGCGCCGGCGTCGAGTTTGTGGCGGTCTCCTTTGTGCGTCAGGCCGTCGACGTGCAGCGTGTTCGCGACGTCGTAGGTACGCGCGCCAGGCTCGTTGCGAAGATCGAGACGAGCACGTCGATCGCTAACCTGACCGAAATCGTCGCCGCATCCGATGCCGTGATGGTCGCTCGTGGCGATCTGGGCATCGACTGTCCGATCGAAGACGTTCCGCATCTCCAGAAGAAGATCATCCGGCACTGCGTCGAAGTTGGCGTCCCGGTCATCACTGCGACACAAATGCTTGAATCGATGATCACGTCGTCGGCGCCGACTCGCGCCGAGGTGAGCGACGTGGCCAACGCCGTGTTCGACGGCACTGACGCGGTGATGCTGTCGGGTGAAACGGCCATTGGCCGCGACCCTGTTGCGGTCGTCACCACCATGGGCAAGATTGCCGAACGCGCCGAGTCTGAAGCGAGCTATCGCCAGTGGGCCAATCGCTTGGGTCGGGTGCAACTCGATGGTCGCTTCGAGCCGATGGAGCACGGTGACCGAGTCACCGCAGCACTCACGCACGCAGCATCACAGGCAGCGCTTGATTCCGGAGCGACGGCGATCCTCTGTTGCACGCAGAGCGGCCGCACGGCTCGGGCAATGGCACGGTTCCGCCCTGATGCTGCGATGGTCGCGCTCTCACCCGACGCAGCCATGGTCCGCAGCCTCGCCATGACGTGGGGCGTCACCCCGATGCAGGTCGACACGTACGAGTCGACCGATGAGATGGTGTGGTTTGCTGTCGAGACAGCGTTACGCGCAGGGATTATTCACCATGGCGAGACCGTGCTGGTGTTGGCCGGTTCACCGAACAAGAATCAGCAACTCCCCGTCGGCGACGCGAAGCGCTCCTGGGTGGGTCGTGCGGCGTCTGACGTCATGCGCATTGTCCATGTCGACTGATCTCTGGGCTGAAACGTCGGGCGATTCAGCCCTGCCGCTGGCCGTGCTTGTCCACGGGACGATGGACCGTTCTGCGGGCATGCTGCGGCTGAGTCGCCGCCTTGACACACGGTTCCACGTGTTGCGTTACGATCGTCGTGGGTACGGCCGATCACGCGATGTCGGTGGGAAGAACACCGTAGAACAGCACGTCATCGACCTCGCAGATGTTCTCCAAACGCACGCACCGGGCCGAGTCGTCGACCTTGCGTTCGGCCACAGCTTTGGCGGCAATGTCGTACTTGGTGTAGCCGAACGCCACCCCGATCTCATTCGGCATGCTGCCATCTACGAGACGCCGCTGTCGTGGCTCGATTGGTGGCCTAGTGGAACAGCCGGGGGAGCAGCGGTCGGAGCGACCGACTTGGCCGAAGCTGCAGAGACTTTCATGCGTCGACTGATTGGCGACGAGCGCTGGGAGCAGCTTCCGGCTGGCACGCGAGCCGATCGACGAGCCGAGGGCGCAGCGATGGTCGACGAAATCACCGATCTCCGGCGTGGCGCACCGTGGGCTGCCGAGTCAGTGGCAATTCCGCTGCTTGCGATGGGCGGCGAGCTCGGCCGACCCCATCATCAGCGCGGTATGCAGTGGCTGAGCGAGCAGATCCCAACGGCCAACTACGTCCGTCTGGACGGCGCGGGTCATGGCGCACCCAACACGCACCCCGCCGAGTTGGCATTGCTGGTCACGGACTTCGTGACCTGAGAGCTCGTCGGGAGGTAGCACTCCGGGCAGCCGAATTCCACGAATAAGTGTTGGTAAAGAAACGTACGTTTCTGCCAAAAGCAGATGCGTGAGTGTCGACATGATTGCAGCGCCGTTGGCGTTACTGAGCTCGATTCGAATCAGAACCGGCGGCTGAGAACGAAGCAGGTTGCAGCGGTGACGGCGGCCGTGCCAGACAGTGCAGTGGTGCCAGCGATGCCGTGGATGCCGTAGAGCCAGCCGCTCAGAATTGTTCCGCTGCCCCGGGCAAGTGTGCCGACGGCGTTGCCGACCGCGAGTGTCGAACCACGTGCTTCGGGCATCGCTTCGCTGACGAGCGAGAGTGACGTGACGAATCCATATTCGAAGCCAATGAGCAGCATGAGGATCCCGATGACGCCGACGGCAAGGCGATCACCGGCACTGAGCATCACGAGTAGACCGCATGCCAACACAACGAGGCCGCCGAGTGCCGAGCGCATTTTACCGATCCGATCAGCGAGGGCTGCAGACCCGCCACTGGCAATGAGTTCGAACGCACCGAAGCCCATCACGATCAAGCCGAGCCCACCGGTCGACACACCAAACTCATCATCGAGCCACGAGCCGGAGATGACAAACACCGACAGGCCGGCCATCGCCATCGTCGCCGACCCGATCACGACGAGCCAGGCCCGCAGCGTCAAGCGCGTCGCCCCGTTTGCCGGTGACTCTGCCTGCCTCGTGGCGGGCATGTCAGCGGGCAGCGTCATCGCAACGATGAACGCTGCGACCGCGCATCCGGCGGCCATAAAAACGAACGGTGCTCGCCAGCCCCAGAGGTTGATCAGTACCGCCACGATCGGCCCACCGATCAGGAGTGCAAACGCCCACGAGGTCTCGAAGATACCGATCGATCGAGCACGCCGGTTGTAGTGGACGCGGTGGCTGATCAAGGCGTGGCCGGCGACGGTGAAGTTCGCAACGCCGAGGATCAGCATGGTGAATGCGATCGCGAAGGTCCAGATTGAACCACCGAGGGCGATCACCGACGACAGCGAGATCGCTGACAGCCCGCCGATCATAACGAGGCGCTCACGACCACGGTCGAGTTGCTTGCCGACGATCATCGTCGACAAACCAGCGGCTTCACCGAGGCCAAGCACGGTTGTTAGCTGCGTGGTCGAGACGCCGAATGCGCGCTCGAGGGTCGGGAGGAAGGGTGGGATCCAGCGCAGTGCGGTATTGGCCATCGCCTTGGCGCCGGTGAGGCGGGCCAGCGTCGACCGGTCGAGGGCGCGGACCTCAGGTCGCTCGGATGTTCCGGTGCTCACGCAGCGTCGTCGTCACCGCGCGGGTCTTTGACCGTGATCGTCGTTCCGAAAAACGGGCAATCGGTGTCGGTGACCGTGAACTCGGAGTTTTCTCCCTCAAAGTTGGTCCGCACCTTGTCGGCGCAGTCTTGTAGCGACGTGCGCTGCGTAAAGACCGCAAACGCCAGTAGCGCAAGCACGAAGACTGTTGCGACCTTCTGAACGATCGTTTTCATGATCCAGGCGGCGAGAAGTGCCCCGAAAGCGAAGATGACAACGACCGCAATGGTGAGTTGCTTGGCAGATTCCAAAGTCAGGGCGAGCACCCGACAAGCCTAGGTCTTCGGGTTCAGGTGTAGGGCTGACCGATACGCTCGAACCCAATGAGCGACATGCCGATCAACCTCTCTTCAGGCCTTCCAACCACCGTGCTGCCCGCAGCCGACCCGGCCGACTCCGCAGGGCTTACCGCAGCGCTTGAACTATCCGGTGACGACCGGCGTTCTGCCGTTGCTGCTGTAGTTGCTGCGTCGCCACGTTTCCTCGCTGGCTGGGCCGAGCTGGGCGATCTTGGTCGTGACACCATCGAGCGCTACGCCGCCTATCGCGTCGGCTACCACCGCGGGCTCGACACCCTGCGGGCCAACGGCTGGCGAGGGAGTGGCTACGTGCGCTGGGCTGCGCCCACCAACCACGGGTTCCTCCGGGCACTCGTCGGCCTGGGCGCAATGGCCGCCGAGATTGGCGAGCAGGACGAAGCCGAGCGGATCCACACCTTCCTACTGCAGCTCGACCCGACCGGCATCCCCACCACCTGATCGATGGATGTCGCCGGAGCAGTCTTGGCTGGCGGCCAGAGCCGTCGTATGGGGCGGACGAAGGCGCTGATCGATGTCGGTGGGCAGCCCATGGCCAGCCATGTCGCGCACGCGCTAGCGATGGCTGGCTGTCGTGATGTCGTGCTCGTTGGGGGCGACCCGACCGAGCTTGCAGCCCTCGATCTTCCGGTGATTGCCGACCGACACCCCGGCGAGGGGCCGGTCGGCGGCGTACTCACGGCGTTGCACCACCACCTGCTGCATCGTGGCGGCGCTACCCATGTAGTGGTTGCAGCGTGTGATCTACCAGGGCTGACCGCTAGCGCTGTCGAACAAATGCTCGACGCCGTGACGGGAGCCACGAACGTCGTCGTGGCTCTGACCGATCGACTCCAACCGGTCCTCGCTGTCTGGAATGTACAGACGCTGACTTCGATCGAAGCGGCCTTTGAGGCCGGGATCCGAGCGTTGCACGAGGTCCTTGCATTGTTTGACGTCGTGACCGTCGCGATCGATGCTAATGAGATGCGCAACATCAACCGTCCAGAGGATCTCCTGGAGTGAACACTGCGCGACGACAAGAGCGGCCAGTAGGGTCGCGGCGTGGCGATTTCAGAAATTTCGGTGGAACAACTGCAGATGCTGCTCGTAGCTGATGAGTCGACTCGAGTTGTCGACGTGCGCGAAATCGATGAGTGGACTACGAGCCACATAGGTCGTGCCATGCACGTCGCGCTCGGCACGGTGCCTGAAAACCTCGACGCATTCGGGCTAGATGGTGCCGAGCAACCAACCTACGTCATGTGTAAGGTCGGCGGTCGGAGCTTTCGTGCGTGCGAATACGCCGAAGCCCAGGGCAAGCACGTCGTCAACGTCGCTGGTGGCATGATGGCCTGGTGGGCCGCTGGCCTCGACACAGTGACGGGAGCCTGACATGGCAAGATCAGGGGTCCGCCCGGAGCGCAAGAAGCAGCCAGGCGGCGGCAATGCCCCCGCCGAGATCGACTACGAGTACGTCGAAGAGCAGGCCGATCTTGATGCAATCATCGACGTACTCGTTGGCGTCGACCGGTACGCACTCGATACTGAGTTCCATCGTGAACGGACCTACTTCCCGAAGCTCGCCCTCATCCAGATCGCCTGGCACGAGACCGAAGACGACGGCACCAAGACGCAGCGTCTCGCACTGATCGATCCGCTCGTCGTCGACGTCAGG
>CAWUXP010000199.1:0-8134 GCA_963926495.1 Candidatus Ilumatobacter herschelensis | reverse complement strand
GGAGGCCAGCCCAGGCGAGGGCGCTCACTTCGGCGGCTATCTCGTCGGGGTCAAACTCGTCGCCCAATTCGACGAGGCGGCGGCTGGCACCTTCGGCGAGGCCAACAAGTGCGTGGGCCAACGTTTTGCGGTGTGACTCGTCGATGTCGACGGCAATCAGCGGGGCGATGGCCTGTGCTGAATCAGCGGTGATCTGGCGAACTGCCTCATTGAACTCGTCGTCACGCCGAGAGCCCGAGCCGAACAGCAAGCGGAAGCCGTCGTGGTCTTCGGCCACCCAGCGGAAGTAGGCCCGGAAGCCGAGCTCGGTCGTGCTTTTGCCGTCGGTTGCTTCGGCGGTGGCCTTGGCGATGTTGTTTCGCAGGCGGTTGCCGACCTCGGCGATCAACGCCTGATACAGATCGCGCTTTGATTCGAAGTGCTGATAGAGCACCGGCTTGGTCACGCCGGCGGCATCGGCTACGTCGTTCATCGACGTGCCGTGGAAGCCGGCGTGGGCAAAGACCTCGAGCGCGACATCGAGGATCTGCTCGCGACGGGCAGGGGCGGAAAGACGTTGTGACATGTGAGTTACCACATGGTAACCGTGAAGCAGGGCCCTGTGAAGGAGCTTAGAGACCGCGTTCTCGGTCGTCGCGGTCAGCAGCCTTTACGGCGTAGCCGAGAACGATCGAAGGTGCGAGCAGGACGCAACCGATCACCAGCGAAATAATCACCAGGGTTGCCATGACGGAAGTGAACCCGAAGGCGAACGCCATAAAAAAAAGTGCCATCGCCAGCGCTACGAACAGATAACCGACGCGGTTGGCGAGCAAGGTCCACTTGGCTATCTTGGCGCGCTTCACGCGAACAGGATCAGTTGATGGGGCAATCGGCGCAGCCGCCTGGGATTCAGGTTCGGTATTCGACATACAGTCACACCATGCTACGAGTCGGTCACCAGCAATTCATGACGCTTCAGAATTGGACGCAGCGATGACGGTGCACCTGGAGCGTGATGGCCGAGTCACGATCATCACACTCGACCGGCCCGAACGACGCAATGCCATCGACCACCCGACGCTGCTTGAACTCCTCGACGCTCAGCGGGAAATTGCTTCGCGCGCTCCGAACGAGACGCGTGCCGTCATCTTGACCGGAGCCGCTCCGGCGTTCAGCGCTGGTGCCGACCTGAATGGTGTCGAAGAGGGCCAGTTCACCACCGACCTGCGAGCCGTGTTGGGGGGATTCGGTGCGCTCCCGGTGCCGGTGATCGCTGCGATCGACGGCCCGGCGCTCGGTGCCGGAACACAGTTGGTGATTGCTGCTGACCTCCGCATTGCTACACCTTCGAGCATGCTGGGCATCCCTGCGGCGAGGCTCGGGATCTCCATCGACCACTGGACAATTGGTCGACTCGCTCAAGAGTTCACGCCGTCGGTGGCACGAGCGATGCTGGTCGGCACCGAGAACTACTCAGCCGAGCGGCTACACGGGCTCGGCGGCATCCATCGTCTCGGCGACCTGTCCGACGCCAAGGAATGGGCGCAACGCCTCGCACAGTTTGCACCGTTAACCGTTGTTGCCCACAAGCTCGGGCTGGAAACTCTCGGTGCTGGGTCAGACCAGTTGGCTGAGTTCGAAGCAGCGCGTCAAACAGCGTGGGCCAGCGCTGATGCCGATGAGGGGCGGGCCGCTTTCCTTGAGAAGCGCTTTGCCAACTTCACGGCCACCTGACTGGCGGCGAATCGACCGGGCGATCGCGGACGAGAACGGACCTGCTCAGAGGTTCGGTGGGAGCAGCCGGTTGACGTTCTGGAAGAAGAAGTAGAGGGCGATCATGAAAGGCAGTAGGCCAATCAACGCTCCGGCCCAGTCGCGGCGAAGTTTGCGGCTGATCACGTAGGCGCCTGCGGCGATGACCGAAAGCGCAACGCCCCAGATTCCAACTTGGCCGTTGGCCGACGGATCGCTGAACCAGTCTTCGCTGAATGCATCGGCAAGGCCCTCGTTGACAGCGTCGGTCCCGAGCACCTCGATTTCGGATTCGGGCGGGGCATCACCGACGTCGCTCGCGATGCTGTCGTCCGAATCGACGACTGGCGCATCGACCGCGAGGGGCTGGTCGGGGTCGAGCTGCTCAATGTCTGACGGAGCATTCGTGCCAGGGTCGATCTCGGATGATTCGCCGATGGGTTCGGCTGGCTCTCCCGGTCGGCCGTAGTTGAGAATGGGTTCACCGACAGGCGATGATTCCGAGGCGACGAGCTCGCTGAAGATCACGATCCGCCTTTGGGCGGTGTATTTCGGATCGCACGAGATGAGCGTCAACGTGGCCTTGGTCGGATCGGTGGTGGCGACGACCCAGTATTCGTTCGACGCGACGACAAGCTGCTCGGTGACCCGGTAGGTAAAACGTCCGCTCAGGGTGGTGGCGATGATCTCGTCGCCCGGCTGCAGGTCGTCGACATTAAAGAAGGGTGCCCCGTACGTCGTGCGGTGGCCGGCGATCGCTGAGTTGCCGAGCTGGCCGGGCAGCGGTGTATCGGGGAAGTGGCCGGGGCCGCGCTTCAAGTCGCTTGTCCCGATGCCAGCGACAACGATGTCATTGCGGCCGATGCGGGCGATCTCGAGTCGAGCGAGCGCACTGCCGTTCTCGATGTTGGTGTCGATGTTCTGCTGCTCGACGGGTACCGCAGTACCGATCGGTACACCTGCTGGGTCAGGAGCGGTGACCGGTTGGCTCGCTGAGTCGGAGATCGTTGTGACCGGTGCTGTCTCGCTGCCGTCGCCAGAGACAAATCCAGGGGCCTCGGCAGGAGGGGACTGGGCGACGAGCGCGTCGAATTCGCTCTCGAGCTGGTTCTGGGCACGAGCGGTCTCGATGCCGGTGCCCCACAATTGATAGGCGACGAAGCCGAACATGAGCAGGCCGGTCGCGATGAGGATTTTGCCGAGATTGCCGACCCACCAGCGCCAGTCTTTCGGAGGTGCGGGCCGGTCCCATTTGCGGAGGCGACCGCGACGGGTCAGCTTCGGGGCGGCTGCCGGCAACGGAGCGGGTGCCACGGCGCTGGAAGGTTGGTCAATCCCGAACGCGCTCAGTTGATCTACGGCACTGCTGCCAGTGTCGGGTTCATTGGGCTCAAGGTCTGACACCGGCGTGAACCTACTTGCTGGCTCGGCAGAACTTTCGTCGCTGGCTGGCTCGACTCTCATCACGGTTCGCTACTCGCCCGCCACTCGCCGTGCATCCGCCGCAGTTGCATCACGACTTTTCCTGGGTCGAAAGGCGACTGGCCAGCAGCCTCCATTAGCGTGGCGTTGAGCCAATGATGTCGCCGGCACCTTCTCCTTCTTCGGCAACGGTCGACGGGCCAGTCATCGTGCTTGACGACGTCGTTGCGGTTCTCGGTCAGTTCCCTGCACTCGCCGGCGCATCTCTGACGGTCGAACGTGGTGAAATCGTGCTGCTGAGTGGCCCGAACGGCGCCGGCAAGACCACACTACTTCGGCTGTGCGCTGGGTTGCTTCCGGTTGAACGGGGCACCGCCACCATCCTCGGGTTCGACTTGTCGACGCAACGCGAACTGGTTCGCGCACACGTTGGCCTGCTCGGCCACCAGAACGGTCTGTACCTCGACCTGAGTGTCCGGGAAAACGTCAACTTCTGGGGGCGCACTGTCGGGGCCTCCGCTGACGAGATTCATGCGGCGATGGCCAGGATGGGCGTGGCCGAACGGCTTGCCGACATACCGTGCCGCAAGCTGTCGGCGGGCCAGAAGCGCCGCACATCGTTGGCGTGCCTCGTGGCTCGGCGGGCGCAGGTCTGGCTGCTGGATGAACCACATGCAGGCCTCGACGCAACTGGGCGTGACGAACTCGACGCCACGCTCGCCCAGGCAGCAGGTTCCGGCGCCACGATCCTGGTGGCGAGCCACGAACTCGAGCGCGCCGGCAACTTGGCCACCCGTTCTGTCGAAGTGGTCGCCGGCCAGGTCACAGCGCTCGGGGACAAGAAATGAGTACCTGGCGGGTCGCCCGCTTGATCGCTGCCAAAGACCTTCGAGTCGAGCGACGGAGCAAGATTGTTACCAACCAGGTGCTGCCGTTCGCCGGGATCACCATGGTCAGCTTCGCATTCGCACTGGACAAGCAAAACGTGCTCGACACCGTCGCTCCCGGTCTTATCTGGCTCGCGACGACGTTCAGCCTGCTCATCCTGGTGCAGCGCTCGTTCTCCATCGAGACCGATGACGGTGCGCTCGACGCGATGCGTGTGGCTGGCATTGACACTCGAGCGATCTTTCTCGGCAAGGCAATGGCACTGGCGGTCCAACTTCTCGTGCTTGAAATACTGTTGCTCTTCGCAGCGGTCGTGTTGTACGGCGAAGCGATTCAATCAAGCGGCCCAGTTCTTGCTGTTGTGCTCCTCGTCACGACTCTGATCTCCGCGACGTGCGGGCTCGCTGCGGTGGGTACCCTGTACGGAGGTCTTGCCGCAGGGTTCAAGGGCAGCGAAACACTCCTTCCGCTCCTCACGCTTCCTGCGGTGGCACCGGTCCTGATCGGAGCAACCAAAGCGGTCGAATCAGCGGTCGGTACCGCAGGCGCAGTGGTGTCAGAAGGTTGGCAATGGGTCGGCCTGCTGGTGGTGTTCGCTGTCGCATTCGGTATCGGCGGATCGCTGGCGTTCGGCCCATTGATCGACGAGTAGTTGATCGACAACTCGAGCGGCGAGCAATCGCCACCCAGCCATCACCCAGCGAACGAACGACGGGCAAGAGATGACCACGATTGATCCAGCAAGAACCGAGCTGCAACCGAGCGAACCGCCGTTGCCGCGCCGTTCGACGGGCACTCGAGTAACACGTGCCGTGGGCATTGCCTGCCTTGTGGCAATGGCGTGGCTCGTTGCTTTCGGGTTGGGCTTCTCGCCAGCTGATCGTGACCAGAAGGAATCGGTTCGCATCCTCTACGTGCACGTCCCGACGATCTGGCTGGCCTATCTCGCCTTCGTCGTCACCGCTGTCTCGTCCGGTTTGTATCTGTTCACCAAGAAGCAGTCGCTCGGTTGGGACCGTGTAGCAGGGGCCAGTGCCGAAATCGGTGTGGCGTTTGTGGCAGTCACGCTTGCTGTCGGCTCGATGTGGGGCCGCCTCACCTGGGGCGTTTTTTGGCAGTGGGATGCACGGCTGACCACCACCGCGTTGCTGTTCGCCACGTACATCGGCTACCTCGCAGTGCGACGGCTCGGCGGAAGCCATCAGCAGCGCGCCAAGCGCAGCGCTGTGCTCGGCATGATCGCCGTTATGGAGATTCCGCTCGTCCACTTCAGCGTCAAGATGTGGCGGAGCCTCCATCAGGAGGCCACGGTTGCCAACCTCGACGGTGACACGAAGATGGACGGCATCATGCTGTTCAGCCTGTTCGTCGGTGTCATCGCCTTCACGTTCCTGTATGTCTGGCTGATGCTGCACCGCACCCGGGCAATGGCGATGGAAGACATGCTCGAAGACCGCGGCCTCGACGACGCGCTTGTTGCACGGCGCGCCGAAGCCGCCGCCCAGCAGAACGGAGCCCAGTGATGGAAGACGCAGGATTCATTTTCGGGAGCTACTTCCTCACCTTTGCCACCGTCGGCCTCTTTGCATGGCGGACAATTAGGTCAGGACGCAAACTCGCCGATCAGATTCCCGACGAAGACAAGTACTGGCTCTAGCAAAACTTTCATGAACTCACCGCGTCTTGCGGTGGATTCCACTCCCCGAAACGAGATGCTCGCCCAACATGGCTGATCACGAGAAGCCCGAACAATCCCCAACGAGTCCGAATGAAGGCTCCGACATGGATCTGTCGCCACGGACCAACGTCGACGGCACCGCTGTCGGCGCCAAACGCAAACGCAACGTCATGCCGCTCATCGTGCTCGCGCTGGTCTTCGTTGCAGGTGGCGTGATCGTTACGCAGTTTCTCACCTCGGCGGTCGACTACTACTGCAACGTCGATGAAGTAGGGGTGCGCGATGGGTGTGACGGTGACCGGCGACTTCGTTTGCAGGGCACGGTCGACCAGGGTTCGATCGAGCTCGACAATGGCATCACGGCGTTCACCATCTCGTTCAACGGTGAGCATCTGCCGGTGCGCTACCAGGGTGAGCCGGGCGGCATCTTCAAAGAGTGCATCCCTGTTGTTGTCCACGGCGTGATCGAAGATGGCGCTCTGGTCGGCGACCGTGTCGAAGTGAAGCACTCCGACGAGTACGTCTCCGTGAACGACGAACGTGTCGCCGACGCTGAGGACCTCGGATGCCCCCCAGGCGCGTAGCGGTCACGCTGTGCCAGGCACAGTCTGACCAGACGTCATGATCGCGGCGTCCCTCAACTCGGCTCTCGGCCGTGCCGGGCTGATGCTCATGCTGGGCGCGTCGGTATTCGGTGCGCTCGCCGTGCTGTACGGCATTCGCAAGGGCGATATGAAGCTGCTCCGCCAGAGCCCGCGCTATGCGTGGCTCGCGTTAGCAGGCATTGTGTTGTCGGTCGTAATGATGCAGCGCGCACTGATCACCCGCGACTTCTCGATGGCCTACATCCAGCAGGTTGGATCCCCCGACACGCCGGCGCTGTACAACGTGGCAGCGATGTGGTCGGCGCTTGAAGGCTCGATTCTGCTCTGGGCACTCGTACTCACTGGCTTCACCGCCGCAGTCGCTTGGCGATTCCGCAAGCGCACCGACGACGTCCTTGTGGGCTGGGCGCTGATTGTGATGTTCGTGGTCACCGCATTCTTCGCACTGCTGAGTTTCGGCCCAGCTGACCCGTTTGGGAACGGTGTGGCAGGGTTCGACCCGTCACAGGCACGCGGGCCCAACCCGTTGCTGCAGAACCACATCCTGGTGTTATTTCACCCGCCGATCTTGTACCTCGGATTTGTGGGTTTCACCGTGCCGTTCGCTTTCGCGATCGCAGCATTGGTCACGGGGCGGCTTGGCGAAGGCTGGCTACTCGAAACCCGTCGCTGGGCGCTGTTCTCATGGGCCTTTCTCACGATTGGCATTCTGCTTGGCGGCTGGTGGAGCTATGAAGTCCTCGGCTGGGGTGGCGTCTGGGCGTGGGATCCCGTCGAGAACGCTTCGCTACTGCCCTGGTTAACCGGCACCGCCTACATCCATTCGGTGTTAGTGCAAGAACGTCGCGGCATGTTGCGTGTTTGGAACCTCAGCTTGTTGGTGGCAACGTTCTCGTTGACGATCCTCGGCACGTTCCTCACGCGATCTGGTGTGATCGAGTCGGTGCACGCATTCGGCGACGGTCCGGTCGGTACCTGGTTCCTCGTCTTCTTCGGCCTGATTGTCGTTGTATCGCTGGGGCTTATTGCATGGCGAGGCGATCGTCTCCGGTCGCCGGGATCGATCGATTCGCCGCTGTCGCGCGAGGGAGCGTTCCTTGCCAACAACGTGTTGTTCACGGTCTTCGCGTTCGTCGTGCTGCTGGGCACGTTGTTCCCGCTGCTGGTCGAGGTCCTCGACGACCGCCGCACCATCGTGGGCGCACCTTACTTCGACCGGTTGAGCATGCCGATCGGCCTCATGCTGCTGTTCCTGATGGCGATCGCCCCGGTGCTGCCGTGGCGCAAGGCGTCGACCGAATTGCTGCGTGACCGATTGTTTTGGCCAGCTTGGGCTGGTGCCGGCGCGCTCGTCTACTCGGTGGCCGTTGGCGCAACCGGGTGGGCGCCGCTCGTCGCCTTTACATTCGGTGGCTTCGCCAGTGGCGCAGCGATCCGTCAGATTGCACTCGCTAGCCGGCGGCAGGGTTGGCGCGGTTTCGTGGGCCGAGCGAACGGCGGCATGGTTGTCCACATCGGCGTCATCATGATCGCCGTGGCGCTCGCATCGTCGAACAGCTTTACGCACTCCACGCGGCTCCAGCTCGAGCAGAACGTCGTCCAGGAGTGGTCAGGCCACAGCTTTGAACTCACCTCGCTCACCGAGAACACCAGCCAGGCCGGCCAGAGCGCACTCGAAGCGCGAGTCGTTCTCGACGGGGGCAAGACAATTGTTCCGGCGATTACCACGTATCTCAATATGGGCATCGACGTGCCGACACCCGGGGTGCGGACCGGCCTGACCAACGACGTGTACCTGACCCTTGAG
>CAWUXP010000198.1:0-5018 GCA_963926495.1 Candidatus Ilumatobacter herschelensis | reverse complement strand
AATCGGGCCGAGGCGAATACTCTCGTGCTCCTCGGCTTCAACCATCCTCATTCGGGTGACGCTACACCGGTCACCTAGAACGCGGTGCTTGCGAAGGATGTGTGATCTCAGACCGAGAAGCGATTTTCGAGGCCACCGATCTCGGGGAGTCCGATGAGGTCGGTGAAATCGTCGAACGGCATCAGCTCGTCGGCGAACGGTGCAGGCGTGCCAGCGGCCTTGAGTTTGACCAGGAAGTCCTGCATGGCGGCAGTCGCTGCAAGGAGCGTTCCGATCGGCATGATGATCATCGCGAAACCGAGCGCTGCGATCTCCTCGTAGGTCAACGGCGGTGTCTTGCCGCCCTCGACCCAGTTGAACAGCAGCGGGATTCCGGCGAACTCGGTAGCGACACGCTCGATTTCGTCCACATCCTGCAAGGCCTCGACAAACAACATGTCGGCGCCCGCTTCCGCGTATGCCGTGGCGCGCCGCAGTGCTTCGTCCATGCCGTGCGGGGCGCGAGCGTCGGTCCGCGCAATCACCATGAAGTCGTCGTCTTGGCGGCTGGCAACTGCGGCACTGACTTTGCCGACCATCACGCTGGTATCGACGACGTGCTTGTTCTCCATGTGTCCGCACTTCTTCGGCAGGATCTGATCTTCGATGTGCATGGCAGCGATGCCGGCCCGCTCGTACTCCTGCACGCAGCGCACCACGTTGATCTGATTCCCATAGCCGGTGTCGGCATCAGCAATCACCGGAAGATCGACGGCTGCGGTGATCCGCCGAGCGTTGTCGACCATCTCGCTCATGCCGAGCAGCCCAACATCGGGGCGACCCAGCAGCGACGCAGTGGTGCCGAAGCCCGTCATATACGCCGCGTCGAAACCCGCCTGCTCGATCAGCCGGGCACCGAGTGCGTCGTAACAGCCCGGCGCAATGAGCGGCGCCCGCTGCTCAGTCGCGGTGTTGAGGAGCTGTCGGAGGGCGGCGGGCCCGGCCGGTCGTTGCCGAAGGAGGTCTGACATGCCCGGCAACTTAGCCCTCGGTCAGCGCGCCGCTCGCGACGTCAGTAGCGACGCACCTGGCGCTGGTGGCCGACGGTTGCGAGTACCGCACTGACGGCCAACATGGCCAGCGTGAGGACCATACCGACCGTGGTGACGGCGTGGGGTGTCGGGTCTGTCGGGGCGGCACCGAAGTTGCCGTCAGCAATACCAAGCGGATTCGTGCCCGTGCCGAGCAGCGAACTGACCCACATCCACACCGCCACGCTCACGCCGCCAGCAGCGAGTCCGAGGCCATACGCCCGCACGATCAGCAGGCCGAACACGATGGTTGCACCAATCAGTGCGAGCTGCACGAGCCGACCTGCGAAGTAGAGCGTTGGCAGGTCAAGGATCGGGTTGGCCGAGCGATAGTTGTTTGCAAACGTCGCCGTGTTTTCGGCGATGAGCGGACCGGCGACGAGGACGACGCCCGCAACCGCACCGAGCGCAGCGATCCACGGGTTGAGCGCAGGGCGGCCGCCCCGACCAAAGGAACGCAGCGAGGCAATGAACACGAGCAAACCAATCGCCGCGACGGCAACGATCAACCAGAAGCCAAGATCACGAGTCACCTTGAGCGTGAATGCGAGGTCGGTGGTCTGGCGGGTGATCGACTCGGCAGACGCGATGCGTAGCTCGGCGAGGCCAGTAACCATTGCAGCCCAACCCGTCAACGCGAGCCCCGCACCGCCAGCGAGGCCAGCGCCCCAGCGGAAACCAAAGCATGCCAGCAGGCCACCGAGTGCCATCACCGTGGCACCGACGAAGCCAGCCACGGCGAGGTTGGTGCCGATCGTGTCGAGCGTGCGCACGCCGGTGGCGATGCCGTCGACCGGTGCCGACGTGCGAATGTCGATGATGTCAGCGACCGCAGTCATCAGTACGGCGATAGCACCGAAGAATGCCAGGATGAAAACGAGCTTGACCTTGAACGGGTTGCGGCCTGGCGGGTACTCGTACAGGTTGTCTGGATCGTCGAACAACTCCGGTACTTCGTCTGTGATCTCATCCGGGTTATCCCGGCTCGCAGCGTTAGCGGAGTCGAACGGTTGGAACGGAATCTGCGTGGTCGCCAACACATCAACTAGCGGCGGCGCAGCGGAGACCATGGTCGTGATCTGGTCTGTCGGCGGTGGCCGAGTGTCGGGCGCCGTAGATGCCACCGGGACTTCGCCGGTTGGGGTGCCCCAGTCAGGGTCGGGAATCGGTGCCCGTACCGAAATTTCCTGCGTCGGCAGCGCGGCGATGTCGGGGAGCCCTTCGACCGGAAGCGCCTCGGTCGGGTCGGTGATGCCAGCGAGCGAGTGCCCGCAGTCAGCACAGAACTTCTGATTCTCCACGACCCTTTGGCCACACGATGGGCAATACATGCAGATCACTGTACGAGATAGGGCCAGCTCACATCGGCCGTCTGGCCACCGAGGTGACTCGATGCGGCATGATGTGCACATGACCGGGCGGTTCGCTCCATCTCCGACGGGCGAGTTGCACCTCGGAAACTTCCGCACCGCTGTCGTGGCGTGGCTATCGGCACGTGCCGATGGACGCCCGTTCCTGGTGCGGATGGAAGACCTCGACCGAGTGCAGGCGCGCCCCGAGCACGCTGCCGCACAGCTCCGCGACATGGCTGCACTCGGCCTCGACTGGGACGGGGCCGTCGTCAAACAGAGCGAGCGTTTCCACCTGTACGACGCAGCGATCGACCACCTCGCCGCAGCTGGCTCCGTGTATGAGTGCTTCTGCAGTCGTCGCGAGATCCGCAACGACATCGAAGCCGCATCGAGCGCCCCGCACGGGCCACCCGGCTCGTATCCGGGCACCTGCCGAGACCTGTCGGCCAGTGAGCGTGCAGCACGTCGCGCATCGGGCCGCCCACCGGCGCTTCGCTTACGCACCGACCACGGCACCTACGATTTCGTCGATCGACTCGTCGGTCCGCAGTGCGGTGGCGTCGACGATTTTGTGCTGAGGCGCAACGACGGTGTGCCGGCATACAACCTTGCCGTGGTTGTCGACGATGGGCTGCAGGGAGTCACCGAAGTGGTGCGCGGCGACGATCTCCTGCCGTCGACCCCACGCCACGTGATGCTCCAGCAGATGCTTGGCATCGAGACGCCGAGCTACCTGCACATTCCGCTGGTCCTCGGCGCCGATGGCGAACGGCTGGCAAAGAGCCACGGGGCAACGACGCTGAGCGAATTACGCGAAGCCGGCGTCTCTGCTGCTGCGGTGATGTCGTGGATCGGGTCGTCGCTGAAGTTGGCGGCGCCGGGTGAGTCGGTTGTGGTCGGCGACCTCGTTGATCGGTTCGATCTGTCGGCACTGCCGAAAATTGAGGTGACAGCGCCGGAGTTCGGGCACGCTCGGTGGCTTGGCCGCCAAGATTGAGGCTCGTCTCCTGGTGGACGATTGAAATTTTTAAAAACCGCTTGAATAGCCCTGCATTGCACAGCATTGCCAGTTCTCGTAGAGCTAAAATAATGCAACGTGATACCCGTGGATCGTCGAACCGCCAGCATCGGCTGCGCCATTGTCTTCGGTGTCTTCGCGTTCGCGGGTTGCTCCACTGCATTGACCAGCGGTGACGGCAGTGGTGGCGTAATTGCTGACACCACCGAGGTTGCGACCACCACAATTTTGCCAGTCACCACGGTCGCTCCGTCGACGACCGTTGCCCCCACCACCACGGTGGCGCCCTCCACGACGGAGGCCACGACGACCACGACAACGACCACATTGCTGGTCAATATCGTCGAAGTCCCCGTGCTCGACCAGCCGATCCCCGCCCTCGGCACCTCGGACGGCGCCGAAACGGCACGTCTGCAAGATCGCCTCATGGAGCTCGGATTCTGGGTGCAGGGCGCCGACGGCGACTACGGCCTGACCACTCGCCAGGCCGTGATGGCCTTCGAGAAGTACATGGGATTCGACAACCCGGACGGCAAGCTCGACGAACAAACGGCCGCAGCCATTTCGAACATGGACCTGCGCCCCGTCGCCCGTGCCAACTCCGGCACGCTCGTCGAAGTCGACAAGGCCAAGCAGTTGCTCTTCTTCGTTGTCGACGGTCGCACCGAATTCATCCTGAACACCTCGACCGGTAACGGCGAGCCCTACGAGGAGCCAGACCAGAATACGCCTGGTGAAATCCAGCGCGGCATCTCGCTGACCCCGAGCGGCCTCCACGGCGTCAACCGCGAGCGACCTGAAGGCTGGTGGGAAGGCGATCTCGGCAGGATCTACCGCCCCAAGTACTTCGTCGGTGGCGTCGCAGTGCACGGCTCGAACTCGATCCCGAACTACCCGGCCTCGCACGGCTGCGTACGGGTCAGCGTGCCGGCAATGGACTGGATCTGGGAGACCGGCATCATGCCGCTCGAAACTCCAGTCTGGGTCCACGACGGCGCCTGATCTCGGGCCAGCTTCTGAATCTGCCCGCAGCTTGCGGTGTGTGAGTTCTTGACTGCGGAACGAGGAGTGGTGGGGAGCGGCTGCCAGAATCTGGCTCATGCTCCCCGGTGTTGGTTCTGTTCGTCCCTGGGCCGATCCGGGGGTAGTCGAACTCAACCGGCTGCCGATGCGTACACCGACAACGGCGTTCCCGACGGCGGCCGAGGCTCGCACGAACGACCGAATTCACGACGGTGACGCATCACCGTGGCGCCGCACGCTCAACGGCAAATGGAACTTCCGCCTCTACGACTCGCCCGAGGCAGTTCCGGCTAATGCGATCATCAAGGCGCCGACCGGGAGTTCGTGGCTGCGCGTCGCGGTCCCCGGCAACTGGACAATGCAGAACACCGGCGACTTGCCGCAGTACACGAACGTGCAGATGCCGTTCGACGGGCCGCCGCCGTCGCTTCCCGAGAAGAACCCGACGGGTGTCTACCGCCGTCCCTTTAAGGTGCCGAACAGCTGGGACGGCCGACAGATCGTGCTGCACATCGGTGGCGCCGAGAGCACCCACGTCCTCTACGTCAACGGCCG
>CAWUXP010000197.1:0-8315 GCA_963926495.1 Candidatus Ilumatobacter herschelensis | reverse complement strand
GCGACGAATCTCGATCGGATCGATGCCGAGTTCGATGGCCGCTTGATCGACCAACCGTTCGAGGAGCGCTGTGGCTTCCGGTCGACCAGCACCGCGGTACGCACCCATCGGGGTGGTGTTCGTGACGGCAACCGCGATGTCGAATTCCAACTCGGGGATCGCATAGGTGCCCTGCGCCATGTTGCGGGTCAGGCCCGGCAGCATCGCGCCGATGTTTGGGTAGGCGCCACAGTCGTTGACGAGGCGAACGCGCAGGCTGGTGAAGCGGCCGTCTTCGGTGCAACCCAGCTCGGCGTACTGGACCTGCCCACGGCTGTGCAGGAGCGATTTCATGTCGTCGCTGCGCGGCGGTACCCAGGTGACCGGCCGCTGGAACTGGCGGGCGAGCGCACAGATCGCGACGTGCTCGGACATCAGCCCCGCCTTGCCGCCGAAGCCGCCACCGACCTGCGGCGTCACCACGTGCACGTCGGATTCTTCGAGGCCGAGTGCTCCGGCCAACTGGCGGTGCAGGAGGTGCGGCATCTGGGTCGAGGCCCACAACTTCACGCGGCCCCGCTCGTCGATTTCGGCGGCGGCACGATCGGGTTCGATCGGGACGACAGCGACGCGTTGATTGATGTAGCGCCCGCGGACGGTGCGCTCTGCGGTGGTCGGGTCGGATCGTTCCTTGCCGACGGTGCGCACGGCTTGGTTGTCGCCGTGGGCGGGGAAGATCGGAAGGGCACCTGCGTCGAGTGCAGCTTCCATGTCGATGATCGGGGTGAGCGGTTCGATGTCGGCCCAGACCATCTGCGCAGCGTCAGCGCCGGCTGCCGCTGTTTCGGCGAGCACGATGGCGATCGGTTCACCGACGAACCGGACGACACCGTCGGCGAGCGGTGGCCGCTTGAAGTCGTCGTGGACGGGCGCGAAACCGTGATGCGCGGGCACGCCGAGGTCGGCAAACGTCAGCACCGCCACAACTCCGGGCATCGATGCAGCCTCGTCGGTATCGATGGACTTGATCGTGCCGTGTGCAACATCGGACCTCACGAATACGGCGTGCAGCGTGCCTGTGATGTGGAGGTCGTCGAGGTAAATCGCAGCGCCGGTCAGTAACCCCGGATCCTCGGTACGCGTGACGCGGGTGCCGAGAATTGAGCCTGGTGTGCCGGCGGGAGACATGGCAGTGTGCTGATCAGTCATCGACGCTGAGAGTACCGGTGGGCGCGGCTGGGTGCTTTGCCCGGGCAACCGAACTCAATGATCGATGTGTTCGTCAGCGATCCAACCAGTGACGCTGAACGATGCCGGCGCATCGGTGCTGAGGGCTGCAGAGGTACGGGACCCGAGCGTTCGATGCGACGCACATTGGGGTTGGCCGATGCTGTACAGCCCGTTCCTGTCGCCGTCGCCGTAGTCGCTCTGACTGGTGAGTGCCGGGCGCATCAGCTCGCCGTCGGCGTTGACATGATTCAGCCCGATCATGTGCCCGAGTTCGTGTGTGAAGGTTGCGGTGATGTCGCCTGGCTCGGTGACATCGTCGATGTCGGCCAGTGCGAACCCGCCTCGTACGATCCATGCAAGCGATCCGTCCCGTTCGCCTGCAAGGCCGCTGCCTTCGCCGATCCCACCGATGCCGATGACGCCGCCGCGCAGAATCGGTGTTGCTGTCGAATCAGAAAAAGCGATGACCGCCATTGCCTGGCCGACGCCAGGGACATTGGCATCGATGCTGTCCGTGTTGAGGCTGCCGTTCACATCGCCGAGCAAGACGAAGTCGAAGCCGGAGGCGTCTTCAACCTGGCGAATTGCTGTGTTCATTGCATCGATTTGGGTCTTGGTGGCGCGCCCGGTGTTGACGGCGTACGTGATCGAGTCGCACGGACGCCAACCGAAGTACTTGATGCCATTGCGAAAGTACGGAGCGAAATCGCCATCTTGGCCAGCAGCCAGGAGGTACTCGTAGTTGTTGTTGGCAGGCGGAACCGCGACGCCGCAGCTCATTTCAGGTTGCGGCGTCGGCTCGATTGCTGTTGTTGGCGGTGTCCCGGTTTCGTTGAGAAAATAGCCGGTGATGTCGGAGATGAAATTGGTCCCGTGGCTCGAGAACAGGTCGATACCGCCGGCATTGAGTGCAACGACGGCGTGGTTGCCGACGGTCTGGCCGGAGCGAATTGCGTTCACTGACGAGTACGGGTCGGGCCGGGTTGTCTTGGAAGGGAACGCCTCGAGGAAGCCTGCTTGGATTGTGTTGGCCATCGTCAGATTCATTGTGACTGCACTGACACCACTTGATGGCACTTGGAGCTTGCCGGCGACCGGCAGGCTGAAGGTCTCTCCGGCACCGATGTTCGGCGTGCGGCACGGGGCCTCACGAGGCCGACTGTCGTACAGTCGCTGTGGCAGCAAGGGAACATAGAGACCGGCCGAGATGTCACCGCTTTCGTCAGTGTCGCCGGTCATGTATCCGACGACATCGACGACAACATCGGCACGGGCAAGGCTAAAAATGCGCACGTTGCCATTACTGACAGCGGTGAGCACATTGTTGGCAACGGTGTAGTTGGCGGCCGGATAGTTGAGGTTGGACGCCAGGGGGCGGCCCTTGACCCCGTCGGTCCAGATGGTGAGGTAGCCGGGGCCAGCGGTCCTCGTGGCAGCAACGTTCAGTATTACGGCTGAGGCTGACGCTGGAATCTGATCGGTGAGGTCGACGACGATCGACGTTCCAGCGTCGATCGGCGTGCCCTCGCGAGTGTCGATGGCCCGATCGGGAATGATCGGGACGAATCGGCCGGCGACGCTCGAATCGGCTCGCTCGAACACCCCCTGGACGTCAACGGAGAGGTTGGTTCCGCTAAAGGAGTAGATCGAGATCTTTCCGTCAATTCCGAGTGGCACGATCACCAGGTTCGGAACAACGGATCCTCCGGTCTGGTGGTTGAGTGACGACACTTTTGGCTGGACCGGTCCGGTTGGCCACGCGGTCAGGTAGCCGGGGCCAAACGTGCCGATTGCTGTCAGGTTGATCGCCACAGCTTCGACTTTCGCCGCGTCGACGCCTTTCGCCGAGATCGCAGCCGACACAGCGGCGTCGATTGGTGCCAACTGGAGCGAACTGTTGGCCTGTAGCGCGTTGGATTCTCGGGTGTCCAAGACGCGAATCGGAGCGATCGGGACGTAACGCGTGGCAAGCCCACCGGCGGCTGCTTGGGCCGGCGTACCGCTGAGCGACGAGACGCCGAGGACCAACGTAGAAGTGACGAGAGCAAAAGCGAGAATCAGACGCACCGGGCGTTGCAGTGAGGTAAACGTCGGCAGAAACACAAGCCTGAACTTAGGCGAATTCGGCATGTCGGACCCAGCGGGGTTGGGTGAAACCGGGCGCCACGAAGACCCGATTCAGGATTCACCCAACAGGATCGACCACCACTTGTTGGTCATCGACTACCGAACCCGTCGTGTGGCTTCGACGTGCGGCATGGCTCACCAGCACCATTACCTTCCGGTTCGGTGACCTCAGGCGTTGAGTTCGCCTCTGCTGGGATAATTCTCGAGGCGATCGAGGTCGTCGCGATCGCTTGCAGGCCCTACGATGTTGGCGCACAGCCCGGCGCAACCGATTCAACGGGGTTATCTTCCGCGAATCGCGCCGGTCCCGCCTCTCTAGCTCAATGGTAGAGCAGTGGACTTTTAATCCATTGGTTCTGGGTTCGAGCCCCAGGGGAGGCACCAATCGCGCGGCGGCCTGGTCGCGTCGTCCATCACGCTGCGGTGGCGACGGCCTGCTGGAGCCGAATCACCACACGGTCGCGCCGGTTCCGGATCGTCCGTTGTGTGACGCCCTGCTGGCGAGCCACGGCGCCAGGCGACCCGGTGTACACCAGTGCTCGAATCAGATCGAGATCTTCGGTGGCGACGCCAGCCAGACGCGCCGTGCGGACAACGTCAGCTAACTCGACGAGCGCAGGTGGAGGCAGACATGCAACTCGTTCGCTGAGCAGCCGCGGCTCGGTGGAGGTTTCGGATGGGAGTTGGCGTCGGGCGTCTCGCCGAAAGGCGAGGTAGATCGCATCCGAGATCACCGCAGCAGCCACATGGCGAGTGCGCCTCGTGACGTCGTAGTTGCGGATCGCGATCCAGGCAGCACCCACGGCATCTTCGACCGCGTCGCCGGCTGCACTCAGAAACCGGTACTTCGCCGCAGCGCTGATCAACCCGGGCAAGAGCCGCTGAACCACGATCCGGCCGGCCAGCGCGTCGTGTCGAGCGAGCCCGACCAGCAGTAGCAGGAGGCTGTTTCCGGCGTCGCCGTCGGCACGTTGTGTTGCATCGATGAGCTCGCGGGCATCGGTGAGCTGATCAAATCGAGCGGCCTCAGCTGGCGGGACGTGCTCCGCCCACGAACGGATCGTGCGGACGGTGCGTCGAGTAGCGGCGGTGTGTTGCCACTCGGCATCGAGGCGGTCGGAGAAGCGATGCGGGCGATGAATTTCGGTCATGTCCGCACGTTGCGCTCCGACGCTCACCGGCGCGCTCACCGGGCTGGCCACCGCACTCCAACTGCATCTCTCACACTTGTCTCTCCGGCTTCACAGCACCTGCTCAGCGGCCATTTCGAGATGTCCGGGAGACCCTTGCTTCCGGTCGACGCTCCAAGCCGCCCACTGTTTGATGTGCACCCGACGATCGACCCCAGAACCGCATTGCCACAGCACTCGCCGACGGTCCCGTCGCTTGAGATCCGTGGCCCAGATGGCAACCGTTTGTCGATCGCTCAGCGCCCGGCAGGCGACACTGTTGCTGACCTGGCCGAGGCGCTAGGGCTCCCCGCAACACGGCGGCTCCTCATCGATGGACGCGTCACACCACCGGCTCAACGGCTGGCCGAATCAGGGCTCAGAAGTGGATCGTCGGTGGCGGTCGCTGCGGCGGACATCCTCATGGCAGGCGGTACTGCCAAGCTCGCGGACAAGGCAGGATCAGGCCGCGATCTGCTCGATGTGAGGATCACTGCAGGGCCGGACTGTCGCATCGTTGGCGTGGTCGAAACCGGCCGATGGATCATCGGCCGGTCGCCAGCGGCCCACCTTCGAGTAGGCGACCCGACGGTCGAACTCCATCACGTCATGATCGATGCTGACGCGGACACTGTTCGAGTGACGCAATTGGCTGGGCACGTGCCGGTGCTGCTCAACGACGTGCCGATGTCTGCATCGACGCGCGTGTCGCTCCCGACTCGAATCGCGATGGGGAGCTCGGAGTTGACCATCGAGCGCCCGACCGAGGCCGACCACAGCATGCAGCATGGCGATTCAGGAGCATTGGCCGACCGGCGAGCTGACCCGTGGCGGCGCGAGGTCAGGCGAGGCCCGTGCTCGGTGCCAGCCCTTGTGCTCCCGCCAGTCGTTTTGCCGGTGCAGTCGCCGCGGGTTCCGATTCCGTCAGCGCTCGGGCTCGTCGGGGCGGCCATCGCGGTCCTGGGCGCGGCGGCACTGGCCGTCATTCTCGGACAGATGATGTTCGCCCTGTTCGCACTTATCGGGGCATGTGCATCATTCGGCACCTGGTGTGTTGGTGCCGGAGAAGCGTGGCGTCGGAACCGACGACGTCGAACGGAGGCGGTTGCTGATCGAGCCCGCTTCCTCCAGGAACTTGATTGGCAGCAGGCAGCAGCGCGTCGGCATCATCTCGCGCTGCACTCGGACGTACTCGCCGCGTTGACCGTGGCCGACGCTCTCGACGGGGATCGCAGCATGGTGTGGGCGCGTCGACTCTTCACGCAGGGTGGTGATCCAATCGACCGGCTGCGCTGTGTACTGGGCCGCGGCGAGCAGTGCTGGTCGGTGCCCTGCGACGGGAATGCCGATATTGACAGCCAGGCCGCGTTGCAGAGTGCTGGCCTGCTCGCCGGTGTCGGGGTGCCGCTGTCGATCGAGCCGGGGCGTTGCGTTGCTGTGCACGGCACGTCGACACTCGTGGCGGCACTGCTGCGTTCCATCATCATCCAACTGGCGATTTCGGTCGGTCCAGCTGACTGGCAACTGGTCATCGTCACGGTCGACGTCGATCGCTGGAAATGGGCCGAATGGCTGCCGCAGGCGCGCGACGCCGTCGACCGTCCAATGATTGCCGACGCCTGCGATGGCGTGGCACTCAATGAGCTCCTCGATTCGGTCGCCACCGACTCGCTCAGGCCGACGCTGCTGATCGTCGACGACCCCAGCTTTCTTGCGGTGCGGACCGGCCCGCTGCGCCGCTATCTCGACACCGCCCGGCCCGCTGTCCTGGTCGCAGTCGAAACCGAGCGGTCGACGCCGGCGGTCTGCGATCGAACGATCAGAGTCGGGCCGACTGGGCGACTTCGCGTCGACGACGAGGTCGCACCGACCGACGTGCGCGACGTTCGAATGGCCGGCATCACTGAGGCAACGGCGCATGCAGCAGCGCGCCGTCTAGCGGGGCTCTCTGACCCAGAACGTGCAGGGGGTCAGGCGGGTCGATTGCCCACTGCCGTCTCGCTCGGCGATGTCGACCCGGTGCTGGTCGGTGCGCCACCTGCGCGGGCTGCTCGCCGGCTCGTCGAACGATGGCGGGCCGCTGGTCCCGACCCCGCACCATCGACGCCGCTGGGACATTCCGTCGACGGCTTGGTCGAGGTGGATCTAGTGCGAGACGGGCCGCATGCGCTCATTGCAGGTACGACGGGTTCGGGCAAGAGCGAGCTGTTGCGCAGCCTGGTGATTGGGCTCGCCGCGCAACTTAGCCCGGACCACGTGACGTTCGTACTCGTCGACTACAAGGGCGGCTCGACATTTGACGCCTGCGCCGAATTGCCGCACACGGTCGGCCTCGTCACCGATCTCGACGACGGTCTCGCCCAACGTGCACTTGTCAGCTTGGACGCCGAACTACACCGTCGGGAGCGCCTCCTGCGAGCCGTCGGGGCGAGCGACCTCGCCGACTATCGGCTCCGCGCTGAGGCGTTGACCTTGCCCCGCTTGGTGGTTGTCATCGACGAGTTTGCCGCACTGGCGAAGGAGCTTCCCGATTTTCTGTCGGCCCTCGTCGGCATCGCGCAGCGCGGCCGCAGCTTGGGGGTGCATCTGATTCTCGCGACACAGCGTCCGGCGGGCGTGGTGACTGACGAAATTCGGGCCAACACAAACTTGCGGCTTGCGCTCCGCCTCAATGACGTCGCTGATGCTCACGATGTCGTGAACGACGCTGGCCCCACTGAGTTCTCCCGAACTGTGCCGGGCCGATCTGCGCTCCGGCTGGGGCCCGACGAGTTGATCGTGTTCCAAGCGGCGCGGTGCACCGGGCCGGTGGTCGCTGAGAACCGGGGCCTCGTTGTCAGCGATCCGGCCGGCACCGCAGCCAACTGCGTCGAGTCGACTGCCCGATCCGAACTCGAACTCGCAGTGGCCACGATTCGCGATGCCGCTCGACTTGCCCGGATCGAGCCGCCGCATCGACCGTGGATCGATGTACTGCCTGCGAAGCTTACAACGAGCGCCGTCAACGAGACGGTCGGCATGATCCCTCACGATGCGGTCGGCCTCATCGACGTCCCACGCAGGCAGGGTCGGATGCCGTTGCGATGGGAACGGGAGCGCGGCCACCTCGCGCTCGTCGGTGCTGTCGGGGCCGGGACGACATCGACACTCATCTCGGTCATTGCGGCGCGCTGTCGCATTGCGTCCCCCGCGACCGAGCACTGGTACGTGATCGATGCGCGTGGCGATCACGCGCTCGACGGTGTTGCCGGAATCGGTCATTGCGGCGCGGTCGTCCGAGTGACCGAGAGTGAGCGCCTCCACCGGCTACTCGCCCGACTCGACGCGTCGATTGATCAGACAGCGCCCGTCGGTGGTCAGGCGCCGTCGATCTCGCTCGCAATCGACGGGCTGGCCTCGCTGCGACTTGCTCTGTCGTCGATTGAGATGGCCCCGACGCTCGCCTTACTTGAGCGTGTGCTCGCCGATGGCCCAGCGGTCGGCCTCGCATGCTGCTGGACCGACGACGGAGGAACATCGTCAGGTCGAGCGACCGCAGCAGATACGTGGGTGTTCCATGTTGATGATCCGGATGTGGCTCGATCGTTCGGTGTGGACCCGATCGCCGCCGAGTGTCCTGGGCGGCTACGGATCGCATCGAGCAGCCTCGAAGGTCAGGTAGCGATCGGTGCCGACGGAATGGCCGAACTGCCTGGCCGAAACGACGCCGACGGCCCGGCTGCGGTGGAGTCGCTTCCGGCTGAAGTCGCAGGTACTGACCTCGAACCTCCGACCGGCAACGAGGTGTCAGACAGCACCTGGTTGGCACTT
>CAWUXP010000196.1:0-3551 GCA_963926495.1 Candidatus Ilumatobacter herschelensis | reverse complement strand
AATTCGTCGGTGCTGGCCAGGTCCCAGTCGAGGTCGACCACGCCGGAATCGAATCGGCGCTGCAAGGGCCAGCCGGCTTTCGAGAAGACGGCGAGCATGCCGCGGTTGTCGCCGAGAACTTCGGCAGTGAACCGCTCGATTCCGTTTGACTGGGCGATGGCGGCGAGGTGTTCGAGTAGCAGCGTGGCAATCCCACGCCCCTGGAACTGGTCATCGACCATGAATGCGGCCTCGGCCTCGTTGCGCCCGGGCCAGCGCTCGTAGCTTGCCCAGGCAACGAACTGGTTCTGGGACTCAACTGCCAGCGCAACGCGGTTGACCATGTCAATGTTGGTGAAGTGCTCGAGTTCGCGGGCGTTCAGTTCGGGCTTGGGCGAGAAGTAGCGGCGGTAGACGCTGTCGGGTGACTGGCGGTGGTGGAAGTCTGCCAAAGCAGCCTTGTCATCAGTCGTCAGCGGCCTGATGTAGGCAGTGTCACCGCTGCTGAGCACGACCGAAGTCGCCCACTTCGACCTGATGACGTCGGGTGGGATTTCGTCGTCGGTCACACGACCAGCATGACACCTCCGTCGCACATCTGTGTGGGGTGAATGGCAATTCCATACAGTGTTCATGTGGCAGTGCCGATCACCGTCTTCACCTCAGCCGAGCTCGACACCCACAGCGCCCCCGCTTGGCATCCCGAGTGCCCCGCACGCCTCGATGCGGTTCTGGCAGGTATTTCTGAAGCCGGACTACTCGACGCTGTCGAGTTCCGAGTACCGCGGTTGGCAACTCCCGGCGAGATCGGCGCGGCGCACACCCCGGAACATGTCGCGTTGATCAGGGATATCGCCGAACGCGGTGGCGGAATGATCGACGGTGACACATACATGGCGCCGGGGTCGTGGACGACTGCGAGCCGCGCTGTCGGTGCTGTACTCGATGGCGTCGACGCGCTGCGCGCCGGCGACTGCGCTGTCGCCTTCGCTGCGAGTCGCCCACCCGGCCACCATGCGCTGGCCAACCAGGCAATGGGCTTCTGTCTCTTCAACAACGTCGCTGTCGCCGCTGCGCTGGTCGCCCAGCGGGGCGAGCGCGTCGCGATTGTCGACTGGGACGTCCACCATGGCAATGGCACCCAGGACATCTTCTACGATGACCCGCGTGTGCTGTACGTGTCGACGCACGAGTCGCCGCTCTATCCGGGCACCGGGAGGGCCGACGAAACCGGTGGGCCGAATGCGCCGATGTCGAACCTCAACCTGCCGTTCCCGAGCGGCACGCGTGGTGATGTTTTCCGGCGGGCGGTCGACGAGGTCATTGCCCCAGTCGTTGCTCGCTTTGAGCCGGACTGGCTGTTTATTTCGGCTGGTTTCGACGGGCACCGAGCCGATCCACTCGCAGGGCTCGAACTGACTTCTGCCGATTTCGCCGACCTCGCTGTTCGCCTCCAGGCACTGGTGCCAGCCGGGCGCACACTCGTCGCGCTGGAGGGCGGATACGACCTCGAAGCGCTGGCGTATTCGACCGGCGCCACTCTGTCGGCACTGATCGGTGAAAAGTATCGGCCAGAACTCGCGTCGGCGGGCGAGATCGGTGTCCCGACGATTCTCGCTGCCAAACAACGCTGGAATCTCTGACCTGCGGCCCGCCACACCTTGTCGCTTTCACGCTCATCTCTTCAGCGGGTGATGGTGTCAGGGGGTATGAATCGGGTGTCCCTGTCCGGTACCCAGATCGTCGACGGTCGGAGCGTCTCGTTGTCGTTGAAATGTGGGACGTCGGTGGGAAAGAGGCCGCCGGTAAACACGCAGAGGCCGTCGATGCCGGCGACGAACCACGACTGGCGAGCGACGGGCATATCCGAGGTGCAACCGAGCAGTTCGCGAATGGTGACGTCGAAGAGGCCCCCTGGTCGAGCCGTGCGTTGGCGAAGGCCGTGACGCGCTCACTCACGCTCGCAACGACCATTGGGGAGTCTGGTGTGGCCAGGTCCCCGTCGATCGTGTTCTCCGACGCTCGATTGACAACCACGACGCCGTAGCGCATCACCGTCATCGACGCGGCGGCGTTGTTGCGAGCTCAGATTTTGAAGGCGGCGTTACTGAGTGGCATGGATGGGTTGGGCGATGCCGTGGGAGTCGGTAGCAGGGGAGGGGGAGCCGCCGTCGCTGTCTCTGTAGTGGTTGACGCTGGTGCCGAGATCGTTGTGGCTTCGCCGCATGCCGCGGACGACCACATGGGTCGGTGGATGATCGCAGAAAGTGTCGGTTGGTTGCGACGGGCATGACCCGGGCTGGTAGACCGGTCCGTGTGATGACCACATCTGACACCACGTCGGTTGAAGCTGTGCTGGCGTGCACCGATCTCGACGCGATGACTCGTTTCTTCTTAGATGACATCGGCTTCAGAATCGCAACGATCTCGCCTGCTGACGATCCACGCGACATCGTGCTTTTCGGTGACGGCGGCCGCGTCCGCCTGCGCCGTGGCGACGTCGATGTCGCTGCCCATGTCTTAGTGCGACGAGCTGGCATTCCCGCTGGGAGCCCGGTGACGCAGTTGACGGCACCGAACGGCACGATTGTCGAGATTGCTTCGGCATTGCTCGATGTCGTGGTCCCAGAGAACGAACCGTCGCTTACGATCGTGAAGGCACCGGAAAATGCCGACAACGAATTCGGCCTCGGGCGTGCCGGGATGGGCTACCGCGACCTACTGCCCGATCGTTGGGGCGGTCGATTCATTGCGTCACACATTCTGATTGCCGAGGAGGGAGAGGTCGCCGACTACGTCCACTTTCATCGCATCCGTTTCCAGATGATCTTTGTCGCGGCCGGCTGGGTCGAGGTTGTCTACGAAGACCAGGGCGATCCGTTCCGGATGGAGGCTGGAGACTGCGTTCTCCAGCCGCCGGAAATTCGCCACCGTGTGCTGCGGAGCTCGTCCAGCCTCGAAGTGATCGAGATCGGCTGCCCCGCCGAACACGACACGGTCGCCGAGCACACAATCACCCTGCCGACCTCGACGATCGATCGTGGTCGTGACTTCGATGGCCAGCAGTTCGTCCGCCACATCGCGGCCGGTGCCAAGACGGTCCCATCGGTTTGCGGAGGTTTCGACGAACGCGACACCGGTATCGGTGTCGCAACTAATGGCCTCGCAGGCGCCCGTGTGCTGACCGTGTGCGACGCCGCTGAACGCACCGGACCCGCACTCACGCACGATGGCGAGTTTGCCATGAACGTGGTGCTCGCCGGCACTGCCACGCTGCACGTCGATGGACGAACCGAAGTGTTCGGAATGCGTGACGCGGTGACGTTTCCGGCGGGTGCCGAATGGACATGGAGTCAGCGGAGCAGCGACTTCGAATTCCTGGACGTCTCGCTGCCCGACCGCACCATTCGTTCAGTCGGCCGGTCGGCCGGTCGATCCGTCTGACGGCTCAGACGCCGCGCAGTGCAGCGATGGCTCGTTCGGCGAGTTCTGGCCGGCAGATCAACAGGTCAGGCAGGTATGGGTTCGCGGCGTTGTAGCGCAGCGGTGACCCGTCAAGTCGTGATGCGTGG
>CAWUXP010000195.1:0-4293 GCA_963926495.1 Candidatus Ilumatobacter herschelensis | reverse complement strand
GACGGCGAGTACGACTTCGGTTTTGCTGTCGAGTGGATGCGCAAAGACCTCGGTATCTGCCTCGAGGAAGCAGAACGCAACGGGGCACGGCTCCCGATCACGGCAGTGGTCGACCAGTTCTACAAGCAAGTTGTCGCACGCGGCGGCGACCGCTGGGACACCAGCAGCTTGATCGATCTGCTGCGTAACTCCTGAGTTGCAGTTGACGGACGACTTGGTGCCTGGCACCAAGTCGTCCGCCGACGTCGCGAGGCTGGTGCCCGCGAGGAAGTGTCAGGAGACCACGGTGGCGAGGACGTCGACGATGCGATCGACCTGCTCGTCGGTCGTGACGAGCGGCGGGCAGTACGTGATCGTGTCGGTCCCGATGGCCCGAGTGATGACGCCAGCCTCGATCATCGCGTCGCGAATCTGCATCGCGTCCTGATCGGCGCGTAAGCCGATGGCGAACACGGCCCCTTCGCCGCGGACATGATCGACGCCGCCGTCGTCGGCGATTGCGCGGAGCCCACGGTGGAGGCGGTAGCCCATACCCTGACCGGCTTTGAGCAACTTCTGCTGCTCGATGATCTCGATGTTCTTCAAGCCGGCAGCGCAGGCGGCTGCGTGCCCCGAGTAGGTGTAGCCGTGGCGGAGGATGAAGTCGCGATCAGCTTCGAGCGCATCGCGCACCTGCCGGCCTACGATCACTCCGCCGAGCGGTTGGTAGCCAGAGGTGACACCCTTTGCAAACGTGGTGAGGTCAGGCGTGACGCCGTAGTGCTCTGCAGCGAACCATGTTCCGAGTCGGCCGAAGCCAGTGATCACCTCGTCAAAGATCAGCAACGCACCGTGCTGATCGCACAGCCGACGCGCGTCAGCGAGGTAGCCATCAGGCGGCGGGAAGACACCGGCAGCTCCTTGCAGCGGTTCGGTGAGCACCGCGGCGATCTCGCCGGATCGTTCGGCCATGAGCCGGGAGAGGGCTTCGATGTCGTCGGCAGGAACCTGCACCACATCGTCGAGCAGCGTGCCGTAGCCGACCTTATTGAGGGGTAGGCCCTGGGCGCTGGTACCTCCGTAGTTGGTGCCGTGGTACCCCCGTTCGCGGGAGATGATCAGTCGTCGTTCTGGGTTCCCATCGAGGGCCTGTGCGAGTCGGGCGAGCTTCATGGCGCTGTCGATCGCTTCTGACCCGGACCCGGTGAAGAACACACGGGCTTCGGGCATCGGCGTGAGACTGACGATCTTCTCGGCGAGCGCATCAGCGGGTGCGTTGGTGAACGGGTCGAAGCAGGAGTATGACGCGATCTGGCGGATCTGTGCAGCGATTGCGTCGGCCATGTCGCCGCGTCCGTGACCGATCTGGCAGTACCACAGGCTTGCCATCGCGTCGATCATCTCGTGCCCGGTGTGGTCCCAGACGACGGCGCCGCGGCCATGGGTGATGCTCGGAAAGCGCTCACGTGTCGGTTTCGCGAATGGATGCAGAAAGGCGCCGGGCATAGGACCATTGTGCCAGTCCGTCACGATGCCGACCGACTTTGACGACGCCACTGTTCGGTCAGTTTGTGGGGCCGTTATCCTTCGAGGGATGCAGAAGCCTGAAATCACCATTCCCGCCGAAGATCCGCCAGCAGAGCTCGTCGTTGACGACATCACCGTCGGAGACGGCGACGAGGCAGTAGCCGGCCGTGCGGTCACCGTGCACTATGCAGGTGTCTCGTGGTCGACCGGCGTCGAATTCGATGCCTCCTGGAACCGTATGGAGCCATTCCAATTCGGCCTCGGCCAGAGCCAGGTCATCCAGGGCTGGGACGAAGGCGTCCAGGGCATGAAGGTCGGTGGCCGGCGTCGTCTCACCATCCCGCCGCACATGGGCTATGGCGCAGCAGGCGCCGGTGGCGTCATTGCTGGCAACGAGACGCTTGTCTTTGTTGTCGACCTTCTCGGCGTCGGCTGACTCAGGGTTCGAGAACGACCCAGCCCCGGCGTTGCAGTTCGGCCGCGAGCTCCTCGACGGGAACGTCGCTCAGTGCGGTGGGCTTCGCTGCAGGAGTGCTTGGCCGCTTGGCAGCCGCGGTCCGGGTTTGAGGTTTGGCCGCAGCAGGTTTGGGAGCTCTGGCCGCCGGGGGAGGACGTGACCCCGCAGGGGGGCCGTCACCGTGGATTTCAGTCTGGAGGCGCTCGATGAACTCGTCTGCTTCCCCACTGGTGAACTTGCCGGCGGCCTGACGTTGCGAGAAACCCATTGGGCCGCGGGCGTCGCGATAGTCGGAGTGCCCGGCGGCTTCGAGCAGCTCAAGGAGCTCTCGGAGTTGCTTGCCGTTCGCTGGTGGACCGGACGATTGACCAAACGCCATGCTGCACTCTTCCACACGGCAGCGGTGCGCGGTCCACATGGCAGCGGTGCGGGGTCGTCTTGTGGCTTCGGCGTCGGCTGACAGGTGATCAGATCGCGTAGATTTCGTACTCGACACCGTCGGGCGTAGTCGTGCCGATGGCGACGCAGAACAGATTGTTGAGCCATGCATAGCGCTCGTCGCCTGTCTCGAAACGCGGGGCTGTACGGATACTCGCGGTGCCGTCTTGGTTGCGGGTGCCGAACCCGGTGTAGGTGACGTAGATATCAGCGCCGTCGTCGGTGCGAAGCGAAAGGCGGACGTCGAGCGCAAAGCCTCCGTTGGCAAGGATGGTCAGCCAATCGCCAGCGGCGACTCCGTCGGGAATGGCAGCGCTGATCTTCGGCCCTACGAACGTGCCACTCGAGACTGTGGCGACGACCTTCGTGCCGAACGGACCGCCGGTGATCATGGGCCGCTCCACGTCATTCGTGCGAGCCGAGAGGGTGCCGATGTGTTCAGCGGGAAGTGCGTCGAGAGCCATCAACCGAACGTAAACGGCCCGACCTCACTTGAACGATGCGGGCAGGGTTAAACGGGGAAACGAATCGGTTCCCTGATCCCTCGCTCGGCGAACGTTTGCTGCCGAACTAAGGTGATCAGGTGAACCCGATTGGAGCGGGTGAGGGGAATCGAACCCCTGTAGTCAGGTTGGAAACCTGAGGTTCTACCATTGAACTACACCCGCAAGTTGAGTCAAGCATAGCGGCGCACATCGCGCCGACGACCTGCTGATCTGACTACGCGTTGGAGGTAGCGGGGGTGAGCTGCGTAGAGAGGGAACTGTGCCACCCGTGGCGGATCCGCTCGACGGTATGACCGAGGAGTCGGCGCTGGTAGTCGTACGCCTCGAAGCTCGTGAGCACCATGAGCGCATCGAGCAGGATCTCTGGATCGGGGGAGTGGTCGCATTCGAGGTCAAAGTGTTCGGCCATCTGCGATCGGGTGATAGCCGTCAGTGCTCGCAGGCCTTCCTCGATTGCTGGGATCTTCTGCGCCTTGAGGCGGGCGACTCGATTTACGGCGTAGGCCCTCGCGTGAACCCGCAGCCTGGTGTCGACGTAGATATGGATTCGGCCCTCTAGGGGGCCAACACCCAGGTCGGTGATTGTCCGCAGTGGCATTGCTTCGTGAACTGCGTGATCGACGGTAAGCCGAACAAGGTCGTTGAGGTCATCGAAGTAGCGGAAGACGGACCGATGCGAGACGCCTGCACGGTCAGCGATCTCTGGAACGCTCGGATCAAGCGACCCTTCGCGAATGAGTTGGAATAGCGAGACGATGACTGCGTTGCGGTTGTGGGAGCGGCGAAGTGATCGGCCGTCGGACTCGACGGTAGCGGCGCCGTCATCGGTGAGGCAGGCCGAGGAGGTGGGACCAGGACCCGTGAAGCTGCTCATGCCATGTTGCAGAATCTGTTCAGTGATCGCGGCAGCGTCGGAAGTTGAAACCGTGCCTGCCCATTCTGGGTGTTCGACGCCTGCGAGTGTTGTGGCTGATCCCAAAGCAACGGACATGTATCTAAACTACGCCTGAATGCGAGATTTGGTGGACCCCGAGTCGATAAAATGCTAGTTAAATGACACAATCTTTGGTGTGGCAGGGGAGTCGTCGAGAGCGGACACCGAGTCGGTAATGGCACAATTATGAGGGCAGATGCCACCGCTGAGCTGCTGGTTCGTGTTCGCAAGCTGCTGGACAAAGCAGAGAGCACGAGTAACGCTCATGAGGCCGATGCGTTCTCCCGGAAAGCGGCACAAATTATTGCTGCTCATCGGATTGATCCGTCGCGACTCGTCGAAATCGACCCCACTGACGATCTCCGCGTCCGCGAAGTCGAGCTTGGACGGGGGGCCTATGTACGGGCGCGGCTCGCTCTGCTGCTCGCGGTTGCCGATGTGAATGATGTGCG
>CAWUXP010000194.1:0-6340 GCA_963926495.1 Candidatus Ilumatobacter herschelensis | reverse complement strand
CTCGGGTGGCGTAATGTACGTGCCAGCACTACTCGGGCTCGGAACACCAAGCTGGGACTACGGCGCCCGCGGCACCCTGCTCGGTATTACTCGGGGAACCGAACGCAGCCACGTGGTCCGCGCAGTGCTCGAAGGCATCGCACATCGAGGGGCCGATCTGGTCGACGCTGCGGTTGCCGACACCGACATCGAACTGGCCGCGTTGCGCATCGACGGCGGCATGAGCCGCAACCCCACATTCGTTCAGGCACTTGCCAATGTGACGGGTCTGCCGGTCGAGGTCGCACCCGTGGTCGAGGCCACGACGTTGGGCGCGGCATTCCTCGCAGGCGTCGGTATTGGCGTCTGGAACGACGTCACCGATATCGATGCACTGTGGAGTCCGGCACACACCGCGACCCCCGACACGAGCATTGATCGTGATGCACTCAGGCTGACCTGGGGCGATGCGCTCACCAGGGCCGCCGGATGGATTCCCGATTTGTCTGCGCTCGACTTCTGATCAAACACCCCTCGCGGCCCACATTGGCCCTAGAATCAGCGAGCGAATTGGAACAACAGCGCCCGAACTACCAGGCTGTTGTCTGCATGAACTCGAAAGGACCCTCCCTCGTGGATCTCCACACCACTGAGCGCGCCTCGTCGCGGCGCTCCCTGCTCGGCCTCGGCGGCGTCGTCGCGGCTGGCACCGCCGTAGCGCTCGCCAGCAGCGCATCTGCCGCTGCCGCTCCTGGCAAGCCCACCGACACCGACCGTGCAGCACTCGAAGCTGCATTGCGGCTCGAACTCACAGCTCGTGACCTGTACCGGCAGGCCGCTGACGAACTTGACGACGACGTCGCTCAGTTGGCCAGCGTTGTCGGTGCGAACCACGGGGCGTATGCGCAGGCCATCTCCGGCGCCATCGGCATCTCTGCCAATGAGCGCAACGAAGATGTCTTCAACGCTCAGCGCAGCCTTTTCGCTGTCAGCGATGCCCAGGCGTTCGGCGCAGCCGCTCTGGCACTCGAGAACATCGCTGTGGCCACCCACACCGAATTGCTTGCCGACTACGAGAGCATCGACGCCATCGAGCTCACTGCCTCGATCATCGTTACCGAATCTCGCCATGCTGTTGTCTTCACCAGCCTCGCCGGTTTCGCTTCCAACCTCGACGAGATGCTCAGCAATTCTGCTGCGCCCCTCGAACTCTCTGGCGGTGCAGCATGACCGACTCGACTCCCCTGACCACAGCGAACCTCGACGCACGCGTCGGTCGCCGCCAGGCTCTGCGGATCGGCGGCCTCTCGGTCTCGCTTGCCGCACTGGTCGCAGCCTGCGGCAACGATCGCACTGGCGACACGGCTCCTGGCCGGGTCGGCAACGCTGACCCAATCCTGCCGCTGCCCGACTACGCCGTGAACAACGTCGTTCTGCTGCGCACCGCTTCGTCGCTCGAACTCACTGCTGTTGCCGTGTACGAAACCGCCAAGGGCCTCGGTGTCCTCGAAGGATCGACCGCTGATCTGGTCGACCGCATTCAAGCGAACCACCAAGCCACGGCCGACAAAATGGCTGAGCTGACCGAAGCTGCCGGCGGCACTGCCTGGACCGATACCAACCCGTGGATCATGGAACGGGCAATCGCACCAATCGTCGAGACAATCAGCATGAGCGACGACGTTCGCCGCGACGTCATCAACCTCGCCATCACTCTCGAGAACCTCGCAGCGTCAACGCACCAGAAGCTCACGGCCATCCTGACCGAGCCGGCGCAGCGCCTCGCTACTGCCAACGCCTCGACCGAAGAATCCCGCCACAGCGCTGCGCTGGTCCTCGACGCATTCGGCACGGCAAACCGGTTCAGCCCTGCGCTCGTCGGCGAAGACGTCGAACGCACACCCGAGAACACGCTGGCTCTGTATGCCATCAACTCCGCGTTCGGCTCACTTGCACAGCAAGAACTGATCGTCGGGGAAGCGGATGAGAACGGTTCGCGGACAACGTTCCTTCTCTCCACGCCTGCGGCTAACTCTTTCATCTACGAAGAACTCAGCTGACGCCGTAGGCTCCTCTCCGCAATGGTGAGGTGGCCGGGTAGCCGCGGCGGTGGACCTTCGGGTGATGCCGTCGAGGAAAGTCGGGACTCCACAGGGCAGGGTGCTGGCGAAAGCCAGGTTGGGGTGACCTGACGGACGTGCAACAGAGAGAGACCGCCGATGGATAAGCCGCCTTTCGAGGATGGTTCATCACAGGTAAGGCTGAAACGGTGCGGTAAGAGCGCACCAGCAGTCACGGCGACGTGGCTGGCTTGGTAAACCCCACCCGGAGCAAGACCGAGCAGAGGGCATGAACGGCCCGTTCGCACCGTTTCGACGGCGCATCCTCGGGTAGGTCGCAAAGATGGATGGCTGCCGGGTCGACTTCGGTCGATCTACAGAATCCCGCTTATAGGCCGCCTCACCATTGCGCACCACTCCACCGGTTAGTGACGTGACCAGATGACGCGACTTAGTCGAGCGTTGCGGTCTCGTTAAAGGTGTGGAGGATCGGGCGGCCGCCACGGAAGTTGATCCGACACACCGATGCGTGGTCGAGGTGGCAGGTCCAGGAGATACCAATGTCGACGCCGAGCGCCCACGCCACTGCCGACTTCATCGGTGACACGTGGCTGACCACGACCACGTTCGACGTCGAGGCCCGCTCGATGAGGTCATTACAGGCGGCACGGACGCGCTCGTCAAGCGTGGCGAGTGACTCGCCGCCCTTCGGCACGTAGGCGAAGTCTTCGCGCCAGTTGTTCCACACCTCAGACGGGACGTCGGCGTGCTTCACACCTTCGTACTCGCCGTATGACAGCTCGATAAATCGTTCGTCTATTTCAACCGGCAATCCGAACACCGCCGCGGTCTGCTGCGCACGCTTCAAGGGGCTCGAGATGACGGCATCGACCGGCCCAATGCCTTTGACCATCGCGGCGACCGCAACGGCCTGCTGTTCGCCGACCTCGTCGAGATCCTGATCGAGGCGCCCTTGGAGTTGACCTGCCTTGTTCGCCGCCGTGCGGCCATGTCGAACGAGAATCAGCACCTCAGGAGTGTGGCACAGCGCATCAGTTCCCGGGGACTGCGACGAGGAGTCCGTTCTTCATGAATTTTCTTCGGCTCTCGGCAGCGCCCAGGTTGTTCTTCCGCCAGATCCAGGTGCATAGACCGAAACCGACCACTTCGAGGAGCACGCTGATCACACCGCGGTCAGTAATCGGCCACGGATCGTCCCCAAAGCTCAGCCCGGTAAACGGCCACCAGAACACATCGGTGTTGTTCCACGCACCGTCGAAAACGAGATGCAAAAACATACCGATCGGCACACCGAGCAGCATCTTGCGGATCGGCTTACGACCAAACGTGGCCAGCATCAACACAGCCAACAGCACAATGCTCACCGTGATGCTGTGGAGTGCACGTGCCCCGCCGAACACACCGTCGACGAGTGGCAGGACCGATCCGACGATCAGGAGTCGGTAGTCGAAACGTGGATCGCGAAAGACGTAGCCGACAGCCAACACGGCAGTACCGATGAACCAGAAGAACATGTCAGACGATGAGCATGCGCCCGCACTGCGGGCAGTCGGTGTAGCCCGACTCGGCGGCCTCTTCCTTGGCCGTGTCGACCTCGGCGGCCGACAGGTCGAGGTGGCAACCCTCACAGCGATGGCCCTTCAGCTCGGCAACAGCAACACCGGCCGACGAACGCACGGCGTCGTAGTGCGACACGACGTTCGCGTCGAGCAGCTCGAGCGCTGCGATGCGCTGGTTGGCGAGGCCAGCCAATTCGACGTCGATGTCGTCGCACACACGAGCCAGTGCCTCATCTGATGACCGCAGTGCGGCCCGAAGTGACTCCTCGTTGCCGAGGTGAGCAGTCAGGTCGTCGTCAAGCGCGGCTTGCTCTTCAAGCGCGGCAAGTTCTGTGTTATCGAGTTCGTCCCGCTTGCCGTTAATGGTTTCGATCTCGTGCATCAGCGCCTCGGCCTCACGGGGCGCAATGACCGTCTTCAACTGCGCTTCGAGCCGCCCACGATCGGCGGTGAGTGCAGCGTTCGCCGCCTCTGCCGATTCGATGACCGTCGTCAACTCGTCGAGGCGACTTTCGACCTGAGTTCGGCGCTTCTCCCACGTGGTCATTTGGTCGGTGCGCGTCGCCAAATCGTCGCGCTCGGGCAATCGCTGACGGCGGACCGTGAGCTGATCGGCCTCGGTGTCGATCCGCTGCAGCGTCAGAAGTTGGCTAGCCAACGAGACGTCGGTATCAGCGGGGGCGGCAAGCTCGGCGTTCTCGGCAGTGTCAGCAGCGTCGGTCATCGACCTTCATTGTGCCAGCTCGGCATCCGATCAGAGGCAAGGACCGATGCTCGCCGATACTTCGATCGTCGGCAGCGGGACATTTGGATCGAGATTGTCTGGCGCAATTGTCGTGCCAACCTCGACCACCTCGACGATCGGAATGGTTTCCGGTGGCACCGTTTCCGTCGGAGGGGCATCTTCCGCCGGCGGCCTGGTCGGCGGCGTGGTCGGGGGTGCGTCCGGATCGATCTCAGGCTCGATGACTTCGAAGCCAACGACTTCCACAAGACACTCGTTGCCCGGCAGGAAGAGACGGGCATTGGGTCGCTCGGGCGCCGGTGGTGCATCCCAGTCGAGCGGCGCGAGGAATGAGTGCGCCGGATCCATGAACGCTTTCCAGATCTCGGCCGGGAACAAGCCGCCCTGGACTTTGTTGACGCCGAGCGCGACGAACTCATCAATATTGACCATTGGTGTGTACGCATCCGGGTCGCCCACCCACACGGCGGTCGAGAGCTGCTTGGTGCCACCGACAAACCAGGCATTGGTGTTGTCCTGCTGCGTACCGGTCTTACCGAACGCCGCACGGTCATTAGCGAGCGAATGGCGTCGGGCGGTACCGCTGCGCAGCACGCCCTTCAAGATGTTGATGGTGAGCAGTGCCTTGTCCTGGTCGAAAACCTTCGTACCCGGATCGAAGTGCGTATAGGTGCGGTCGCCCCCAGCATCAGTGATGTAGTCGACGTAGTAGGGCTGCTTGTGTATGCCCTCGTTAGCAACGGTCTGGATGCCGGCTGCCATGTCGAGTGGGCTGAGCTCGTTAGCACCCGTCGCGAAACTCACGAAGGGCTTGATCGGCTCGCGTTCGCTTTCAGGCTGGCCGTTATAGAGGTACGGCGACTCGGCTGCCCGGTACACGGTGTCCACCATTCGGTTCAGGCCGACAATTTGTGACAAGCGGGCGAACGCACAGTTGACCGACGACCATGTTTGTTGCGCCAGGGTGGTGACACTTCCAGCAACACCACCCGTGATCTGGAAAAACGGTTCGTCGCCGCCCGGGTTGTCGAATTGGCAGCCTCTGACGCCGTCGATGATGTCGCCCGCCTGCGCTCCGGCTTGCACCGCTGCGGCGAGAACGAGGAACTTAATGCTCGACCCGGTCTGGCGCGGAGCGAGCGCCATGTTGACCTCGCGCTCGTTCGGCACGAAGCCAGAGCCGCCGACCATCGCCCGGATCGCCCCCGACGTCGAGTCAATCGACACGATCGCATTCTCAAAGCGTCCGCCTGTTGCTGGCAACACGTCGTGCGCGTCTTCGGCAAGTATTTGCAAATTGGAGTCGAGGGTGGTGTAGATCCGGAGGCCGCCGCGGAAGAGTTGGTTATAGCGATCCTGAAGCGTCGCACCGAGAATGGTCGACTTATTCAGCAAATAATCGCGCAGCGCCTCAGTGAAGTACGTGCGCTCGTTCGAGCGAGTGGGGGTCGTCTTGACACGCGACGGGATGGCGAAAGCATCGAGGACAACGTCTCGCTCGCTTTCAGTGAGGATCTCCTCGGTGACGAGGCGGTCAGTGACCTGCAGCCAACGGGCACGGCTGCGTTCCGGCTCATTGATAGGGTCGAAGCCCGACGGCGAGCGAACCAAGCCGGCAAGGAACGCTGATTCGATGAACGACAGTTCGCCGGCGGTTTTGCCAAAGTAGGTCTCGGCTGCGGCCTGGATGCCGTATGCGTTGTTTCCGAAAAAGACCGTGTTCAGGTAGCGCTCAAGGATCTGCTCCTTCGTGATTTCCTTCTCGAGCATGCGTGCGTAGTGCGCCTGGAGCAGCTTGTATCGGCCGTCGCGTTCGAGGCCAGCGAGGAAATCGTTCTTAACTACCTGCATCGTGATGGTCGATGCCCCCTGCTGCGGGGAGTCGCTCGCAAAGTTCGACAGCGTGGCTCGGACGAGTGAGCGGACATTGACCCCGTCATGGTTGAAGAACTCCTTGTCTTCCACCACGAGGAATG
>CAWUXP010000193.1:0-6338 GCA_963926495.1 Candidatus Ilumatobacter herschelensis | reverse complement strand
TTGGACTCCGGAAATACCGCATGGGTGCTGATCTCTGCAGCCCTCGTGCTTTTCATGACGCCCGGGTTGGCGTTCTTCTACGGCGGCATGGTCCGTTCGAAGAACGTGCTCGGCATGTTGATGCAGAACATGTTCGCCATTGGTTTGGTGTCGACCATTTGGGCAATCGTCGGCTTCTCGCTCGTCTTCGGTGACAGTGGCAACGGCTGGATCGGCAACTTCGACTTCCTCTTCCTCGCCGACGTCACCAACCTCGACGGAGACATTCCCGGCATGGCCTTCGTCGCATTCCAGATGATGTTCGCTGTCATCACCCCGGCACTGATCACCGGTGCCACAGCCGACCGGTTGAAATTCGGTTCGTACGCCGTACTCATCGGCTTCTGGTCGTTACTCGTCTACATCCCTGGCGCCAAGTGGGTGTTCAACGGCTGGCTCCTCGAGATGGGGGCACTCGACTTCGCCGGCGGCACGGCCATCCACATCAGCGCTGGTGTGGCTGCGCTCGCCGTCATCCTCGTTGTCGGCAATCGCAAAGGCCACGGTGATGTGCCGATGCCACCGCACAACCTGCCGCTCACCGTGCTCGGTACCGGCATCTTGTGGTTCGGGTGGTTTGGATTCAACGCCGGTTCTGGGCTCGCCGCCGACGGCCTTGCGGCGCAGGCCCTCGTCAACACCCATCTCGCTGCTTCGACCGGCATGCTCGGCTGGCTCCTCGTGGAGCGCTGGAAGGGCGGCCACGCAACTGTGCTTGGCGCTTGTTCCGGCGCTGTTGCCGGCCTCGTCGCCATCACTCCGTGCGCTGGCTTCGTCGGTGGTGCGTCGCCGCTCATCATTGGCTTCATCGCCGGTGCGTTGTGTTTCCTTGCCCTGAGGATCAAAGAGAAAATGAACTGGGACGACAGCCTCGACGTCATCGCAGTGCACCTAATCGGCGGCATCGTCGGCACGCTGCTCCTCGGGCTGTTCGCCGATGCGGCCGTCAACCCAGTGATCGCAGAAAACAGCTCGGAGGGTCTCTTCTACGGCGGCAGCTTCGAACTTCTCAAGGACCAGTTCGTTGCGGCGCTCGTCGTCGGCGTCTTCTCCTTTGTCGTCACGTACGCCCTCGCCAAGACGATCGATGCAACGATGGGGCTACGCGTCGACGAAGATGCTGAGTACCAAGGTCTCGATCAGAGCCAGCACGCCGAATCGGCGTACACAAGTTGACGCTCTTTGAACATCACGCCGTGAACATCTTGCACGAACCGGGGACACCATGAAACTCATCACTGCAGTCATCAAGCCGTTCAAGCTCGACGACGTGAAAGACGCCCTCAAGGCAATCGAAGTCACCGGCATCACGGTCTCTGAGGTTCGTGGTTTCGGCCGTCAGGGCGGCCACACCGAGACGTATCGCGGCGCCGAGTACAAGATCGATTTCGTCCCGAAGGTCAGCCTTGCCACCGTTGTCGACGAAGCCCGTGTTGACGAGGTAGTCGACGCGATCGCCAAGGCCGCCGCCACCGGCAAGATCGGGGACGGCAAGATCTGGGTCACCGACGTTGACCGCGTCGTGCGCATCCGCACCGGTGAAGAAGGTACCGACGCCGTCTAGCTCCGTTAGATGCCGGTTGGCGTGAGGCGTTTGGCTGCTCTTTCAGCCATTATCTTCACGCCAACGGTTCGTCCCGATCTGCTCGACGCTGACGCCAGTTGCGGAACTCACCTCTGGTTGCGACCAAACCGGCCGCGATGATCAACCCCCCGACGAACAAGACCGGCCACGCAAAACCGCTGTCTTCAACAGGTGTCGAGGTCGTCGTCAGCAACATCGCGAACATCGCAACATTCTGACGTTTGCGTCGAACTTTCCGCGGACTGGTCAACGAGAACTTCGACACAAACGCGATGGCGATGGTGTTAGCCCTGCAGCGCGCGGAGGTTGGTGATGGTCTTGCCGGCACCGGCGTCGACGCTTTCGAGTGCCCGCAGAATCGCGACGAGGTTCCGGTCGCGTTCTTGCGCAAGATCCCGAATTGAGCGGCCTGCTGCTTGCTCGTCAGACTGCCCAGCGATGGTGTCGATCAGTTCGTCGGTCAGCTCCGGCGTGTCCATCAGCTTGGTCCACGGCCATTTCAAGGCTGGCCCGAACTGTTCCATGAAGTGGCGCATGCCGCCCTCTCCCCCAGCAATCCGATAGGTCTCGAACATGCCCATCTGCGCCCACCGGAGGCCGAAGCCGTAGCGGATTGCGTCGTCGATCTCTTCGGTGGTCGCGATGCCGTCGTTGACCAGCCAGAGCGCCTCACGCCAAACCGCTTCGAGGAGGCGGTCGGCGATGAAGGCATCGATTTCTTTGCGCACGTGGAGCGGATGCATACCGAGCGCTCGGTAGGTGTTCATCGCGCGGTCGATCGTTCCAAGCGATGTCTGTTCACCACCGACGATCTCGACGAGCGGCAACAGGTAGACCGGGTTGAACGGGTGCGCTACCACGAGCCGTTCCGGACGGGTCATCGATGTTGCGAGGTCCGTCGGCTTGTATCCCGAGGTCGACGACGCGATGATCGCATCAACTGGTGCAGCAGCATCGATGGCCGCCAGCGTCGAGTGCTTGATGTCGAGCCGCTCCGGGACACTTTCCTGGATGAGCCCCGCGTCGGCGACTGCTTCTTCAATCGACGCGCACAGTGACAACGAGCCGATGCGCTCTGTCGACAGACCCAGTGCACTCCAGGCCGAAATCGCATCGGCCAACACGTCATCCAGGATTTCCGAGGCGTTTGGTGACAGGTCATATGCAGAAACGTCGATCCCCCGAAGCCGCATCCGCGCCGCCCAAGCAGCACCAATCACTCCGCACCCAATGACCGCACTGCGCTGCGGCAGCTCAGCCATGGCGGGTCAACTGCATCTTCTCGCGCACCTCTGCCGACGTCATGATGTCGAAGTTCATACCGCTCAGGATGTCGACAGCCCGTTCGACGAGATCGCGATTTGTCGCCAACTGGCCCCGGTCGAGGTACAGGTTGTCTTCGAGCCCGACGCGCACGTTGCCCCCGGCAATCGCAGCAAGCGCCACGTATTCGAGCTGCCTGCGCCCGATCGAGAACGCGCTGAACGTCCAACTGTCGGGGATGTTATTGACCATTGCCATGAAGGTGTTCAAGTCTGGCGGCGCACCCCACGGGATTCCCATGCACAACTGCACCATGACCGGGTCAGCGATGAGTCCCTGCTCGACGAGCGACTTCGCCTGCCAGAGGTGGCCGGTGTCGAACACTTCGATCTCCGGACGCACACCGAGTTCCTGAACCTGGCGGGCCATTTCGGCAAGGATCGACGGGGTGTTCGTCATGACGTAGTCCCCCTCGCCAAAGTTCATCGATCCGCAGTCGATGGTGCAGATCTCTGGGAGGATTTTGCGGACGTGATCGAGCCGTTCAGACGCACCCACCATGTCAGTGCCAGCCTCGGCAAGCGGCAGCGGGCTTTCGACTGACCCAAAGGTGACATCGCCACCCATGCCAGCAGTGAGGTTGATCACCGGATCGACATCAGAGGCACGGATGCGATCGACCACTTCGGCGTAGTACTCGACCTCACGCGATGGCGCACCGGTCTTGGGATCGCGAACGTGAATGTGCACGACGGCGGCGCCCGCTTTGGCTGCAGCAATGCAGTCGGCGGCGATTGCTTCGGGCGTGTACGGCACCTTGTCAGACTTGCCAACGGTGTCGCCGCTGCCGGTGACGGCGCAGGTGATAAAGACAGAACTCATGAGGTTTCCTTCTGATCAGGGGTTCGGGGCTGGGTTCGGGGCTGGGTTCGGGGCTGGGTTCGGGGCTGGGTTCGGGGCTGGGTTCGGGGCTGGTTTCTGGGCGTCACGATCGAGCACGCGTAGACGCGAGAGCAAATCGTCACGGTCGACGTAGCAGCCGGTGAGCACTCGCGATCCGGCACCCGGATCGAATGCATCGCGGCCGTGCAGCATTCGCCGGTTGTCGAAACCGATGATATCGCCCGGTTCAAAACGGGAACGCAGCATGAATCGCTCGTCGTGGGCAACGCGGGAGAAGACGCGCATCGCTTCGTAGGCGCGCGGTACGTCGGCGATGCGCATGTCAGGTCCAAGCCGGACTGGGTAGAAGGCACGCAGAGTCAGCTGCGAACCGGGCTGGCCATGGTCGATGACCGGGCCGGTCCAGCGATGGTCGCCGTCAAGCGCCCGGTTGGCAAACACCCAGTTCAAGGTGGTGAGCGCCTCGTACTCGGCCGGATGATTCGCTTCGAGTTCAGCGACCACTGCGAGCCCGTCGGTCATCCGCGATGCTCCACCTGCGACCGTGTTCTCGACGCAGTGCAAAAACTGGAAACCGGGCGGCGTCTCGCGTGTCGGGAGGTCAGCGTGTTGGCCGAGATTGAGGCCCGTGTTCGCCGTTGAATCGGCATCGCGACGCGCCTCGACGGTGAATATATTGCCGAAATTTGACCCGCGAATCGGACCGATTCGTTCGATCAGCGTTTCGAGAAATGCCCGATCATCCGGCGTCTTGCGGAGCCGGGCAAAGCCGAAGGTGTGCATTGCTTGCAACCAGTTGCCGAACACCACGATGTCGTCGAGTACCGATGTGCCATCGAATGACGGCGGTTCGCTGAACGTGTCGGTGGTCCAGATCGTCAATGGACCGGGAATCGCTTCTGGTCGGTGCCGCTGTGCAGCGATCGATCGCAACCATCCGGGGTGGACAACCGACTGCAGACCATCGGCCCACATCAACTCGAGCGCCCCATCGTCGGTCCGTCGAGCAAGCGACAGGAACGACGGCTCCGGCAAGTCGGCAGGGTCGACGGTACTTTCTCGGGTGATCGGATCGATCGCCCGCGAGTTCTCAAACAGCCACAGCGAATAGCAATCGAGATCGAGCCCGTCGGCCCAGGCAACGTGCACGTTCGGCAACACGCCGCCAACGACGCTGATCGGCTCCCACGCATACGCGGCAAAGTCCGGAGTGGGTATCACCTCAAGCATCGGCCGCGAAGATTACACAGCTCAGCCGAGCGTGCGCGCCGTCTCACTCAGTGGCACAGCTGAGCGGTCGGCCGGCAGGGTCCGTGCCAGCCGGTCGCCGGTGTCGATCGTGACCCCCAGCCAGTAGCTCTCGTTCCGAAAATGATGGAGCCGGTGGTTCCTGGCGAGCCGGGCGTAGTAGCCAGACCGGGGTCGATATCGCGAATGTACGAGCAGATGAACCCACTCGTAGTGGAGCAGTGCAACGAGTCCAGCAAACACGACGGTGACGCCGATCGCCCGGGCCGAAGATGCAACGCTCGGCGACACGCCGACCAGTGCGAGGCCTTCGACAGCCGCAACCACCGGAGCAATGATCGCCAGGCACGAACCGATCGCATTCGGCCGACGCAGCAACAGCCACTCCATGTCATCCGGATCACGGTGGTGCCGTTCATGGGAGTCACGCGTACCGAGCACGTCGGCCAACATCGAACCGGCCTCAGCATGCAACAGCCGACGGTGGACGATCCACTCCACCGGGCCGAGCGCCATGACGACCGCGAATACTGCGAGGCCATCGATCAGCGACCAGTTTCCTAGTCCCACTCGAATAACAGCAGCCGAAAATGTCGCAGCAGCAATCACGCGGCCAGACGACGATTGGGCGAAGGATCGGGCCGCTACACCGAGCGATGTGATGTCCCGGGCGCGGCGCACGATCACCACGGTACGTCAAGCACTCGATCCATGTAGATCGGTGCTTCCGACGTTGGAGAGGACGCCTGGCTCACGCGGCATGGGATTCGGTGGCGGGTGGGTTGATGTTGCCACGGCCCCGCGGCGTACAGTCGCCTGTATGACGACGATCGAGACGCCAGCCGACGCTGCCCCCAAGAAGGAGCGCTGGACCGCTCAGTGGAAAGAGCTGTACAGCGAAGTCATCACTAACAGCCTGTGCACCGGCTGCGCTGGTTGCGTCGTCACCTGCCCCCACGACGTGATCGGGTATGAACACGAAGAGGGCAAGTACATCCCGTTCCATATCGAAGAAGAGTTGGGCCTCGACAACTGCATTCACGGCGAGAAGGGTTGCACCACCTGCACCCGTGCCTGCCCACGCTTTCGCGCCTGGGAGCCCGCTGCCGACATGCATCTGTTCGGGCGGGTCCGCGAACCCGACGAAATGGCCGGCATCTGGCGTCAGCTCTACCTCACCCGCGCGAGCGACGAGATGGTCAACAAGATGGGCCAGGACGGCGGCCTCGTGTCGGCGATGCTCATCTGGCTGCGTGAACACGACTACATCGATGCTGCACTCGTGTCTGGCGTGGAAGAG
>CAWUXP010000192.1:0-4722 GCA_963926495.1 Candidatus Ilumatobacter herschelensis | reverse complement strand
CAGCGTCTTGCCGCCTTCCTCGAGTCTGCCGCTGCTGCCGACGGGACCATGCGGTCCGGCGTCGAGGCGTACAACGACCTCCGCGACCGCCCGGCGCTGGTCGGCACCAGCCGGCTTTCGCCCGACCTCAAGTGGGGCACGGTCCATCCGCGCACTGTGCTGTCCGACCTCGACTTGACCGGAGCGAAGGACGACGGCCCGATGGTGTTCTCCAGCGAGCTGGCATGGCGGGACTTCTACGCCGATGTGCTCTTCATCCAGCCGCACACCGCATGGAAGAACCTGAACTCGAAGTACGACGCCATGCAGGTCGATACTGGCGCAGCGGCACGCGTGAAATTTGATCGGTGGTGCGCCGGCCAGACGGGATTCGGCATCGTCGACGCGGGTATGCGACAGCTCGCAGCGACCGGCTGGATGCACAACAGGGTCCGCATGATCGTGGCGAGCTTTCTTGTCAAAGACCTGCACCTGCCCTGGCAGTGGGGGGCGCAGTGGTTCATGCAGCACCTGATCGACGGTGATATCGCGTCGAACAACTATGGCTGGCAATGGGCTGCTGGCACTGGCACCGATGCATCGCCGTACTACCGAGTTTTCAACCCCTCCACGCAAGAGGATCGCTATGACTCCAGGGGTGAGTACGTCCAGAAATGGGCATCAGAGTCGCCCGTCCAGATGGTCGATCACGGAGCTGAGCGTGACGAAGCACTGCGCAGACTCAAGGCGATGAAGTAAGCGCTCAAGTAGCATCATATTTCAATGTTGGATGACCGCAAGACAGCGATTCTCGGTGCAGTCGTGCAGGAGTACATCGCCACGGCTCAGCCTGTTGGGTCGACGCACATCTCGTCGGCGCCCAATATCAACGTGTCGTCGGCAACGGTCCGCAACGAAATGGCCATGCTCGAGTCTGAGGGTTACCTCATTCAGCCGCATACTTCAGCGGGCCGAATCCCGACCGACAAGGGTTACCGATTTTTCGTCGACAATCTTGCGGTACCCGGAACACTCGACCAGGCCACCACCCGGCAGGTCGGCGAGTTTTTCTCAGCCGCACACGGTCGGCTCGAAGAGTTGCTCCATCAGACCAGCAACCTGCTCGCCGACCTCACCCACAGCGCAGCGGTGGTCGTCGGCCCGAAGGCTGAGGCGGCCCCGATCCGGAGCGTTCAGATCGTCACGCTGTCGTCGACGGCAGCCACCGTGGTCGTCGTACTCGCCAACGGTTCGGTCGAGAACACCACGATCGAACTCGTCGAAGACGACGACGACATTCGCGTTGATACAGCATCTGCACACCTCGCAGCCGGGCTGGTCGGTGCAGCGCTTGGATCCCTGACTGAGGTGGCCCCGAGCGGCGACCCAGCGGTTGATCGCATCTGCTCGGTTGCGTTGCGCGAACTTGCCAAGGTCGGTTCGGGCGACCTCGTCTACACCGGCGGTGCATCTGAAGTAGCCCGAGCATTCGACGCTGTCGATGTGGTGCGTTCGGTGCTCCACACACTCGAGCAGCAGTTCGTCGTGGTGTCCCTCGTGAGCGACATCGTTGGCCGCGGCATGTCGGTGTCGATCGGCGGCGAGCATGGCATTGAGCCGCTTGCAGCCTGCTCGGTGGTCGTTGCTCCGGTCGTGATTGACGGCGAACATCTCGGCTCCGTCGGTGTTCTCGGCCCGACTCGGATGAACTACCCCCAGGCGCTCGCGACCGTCGACGCCGTCAGTGCGCTCCTCGGCCATCGCATCGAAGAAGGCTGAGAAAAACAGCGAACTGCGCCCGAATCGTCCAAGCTGACGACTCTCACATTCGGAACTGGACGATTTCCAGGCATCCTGTAGACCGCCATGGCTGATTTCTACGACTTGTTAGGTGTTTCAAGCAGCGCATCTGCTGAGGAAATCAAAAAGGCGTATCGTAAGCGCGCCCGCGAGTTGCACCCCGATGCCAACCCGGACGACGCCGAAGCCGAAGGTAAGTTCAAAGACGTCGCCCGGGCCTACCAGGTGCTTTCCGACGCCACACAGCGTCAGCGCTACGACCAGTTCGGCGAAGCCGGCGTCGGTGGTGGCAGTGGTGGTGGCGGACCGTCGTCCAGCGACACGTTTGGCGGCGGACTCGGTGACATCTTCGATGCGTTTTTCAGCGGCTCAGGCGGAAGCCCATTTGGCGGCGGTGGCCGCAGCAGAGGCCCGAGTGGCCCGCCTCGCGGACAAGACCTCGAAACCGTTGCCGACCTCACGCTCGAACAGGCAGTGTTCGGCGACCAGATCAATGTCGAGCTGAAGCTGCCAGTCGCGTGTGACGACTGCGGCGCCACCGGTGCCGGCGAAGGCACCAAGCCGGTGACCTGCAGCGACTGTGGCGGCGCAGGCCAGGTACAGCGCGTGCGCCAAAGCCTGCTCGGCCAGATGGTCACAGCAAGCCCGTGTGGCCGATGTGGCGGCATGGGCCAAGTGATTGCTACTCCGTGTTCGGTGTGTCGTGGACAGGGCCGAGTGACCGTTGACAAGAGCTACCAAGTCGATGTTCCCGGCGGCGTTGACACGGGTTCCACCCTTCGTCTGACGGGGCGTGGTGCAGCCGGGCCTCGGGGCGGTGCCAATGGCGACCTGTATGTGCACATGCGGGTCTCGCCGCACGATCACTACGTTCGTGAAGGGAACGACCTCGTCACGGACGTCGGTATCTCGTTCGCGCAGGCCGCGCTCGGAACCTCGCTCACGCTCGAAACTCTCGATGGCGATGAAGACCTGGTCATTCCTGCCGGCACTCAACCAGGACGCGAATTCACTCTGCGTCACCGTGGCGTCCCGCACCTGCAGGGCCGCGGACGTGGCGACCTGATTGCGCGAGTTCGCGTCGATATCCCGACCAAGCTGAGCGACGACGAAGTCGAAGCGCTCACCGCGTATGCGAAGGGCCGCGACGAAGTGGTGGGGAACGGCAAGGAAGGCCTGTTCTCGCGCATTAAGTCGGCGTTCTCGTGAGTGGTTCCGACGATCGGCGGCGAGCAGCAGCTCACGTCTTCGTCGGCAGCGAAGAGCTGGGAACCGACGGTGTTATTGCACTTTCCGACGATACCCAGCACCACCTCAGCCGAGTCCTTCGGCTCCGCGATGGCGTCGTCATCAGTGTCTGCGACGGTGCAGGGAGCTGGCGATTGGCGACCGTCGTTGGTGAACGTCAAGCGTTACGTGTCGAGGTGAACAGCGACATCGAATTCGAACCATCGCCCGTTGCGCCGCTCACAATCGCAACGGCGATGCCGAAGGGCGAGCGGCTCGATTGGCTCGTCCAGAAGGTCACCGAATTGGGCGTCGATCGACTGCAGCTGCTCGAGGCTGATCATTCGGTTGTCACGTGGAAGCCGTCGGATGTCGACAAGAAGCTGATCCGCTTGAAGCGGATCGCGGAAAGCGCTGCTCAGCAGAGCCGCCGAACGCACCTCCCCGAAGTTCTGCCGCCGGTCAAGGCTTACGACATGGTTGAGGGCGCCGCAGTCGCCGAACCGGGTGGGCGAGCGTTGACCGCAAACGATCGGCTGGTGGCAATTGGGCCAGAGGGTGGTTGGTCGAGCACCGAACTCGGTCAGGCTGGGGATCGGGTCACGCTTGGTGTGAATGTGCTGCGGACAGAGACGGCTGCGGTCGCCGCAGTAACGCTCTGTGTTGCCGTGTACCACTGATGCGTGCAATTTGGTGCAAAGTCTTCTAGGGTTAAATTTCCTGAATCCATTAGGCCGTCAATGGTCGCAGCAACATTTCGACATTTCCTAGGCGGAAAAACCATGGTTGTATTTGATGAGCACGCTCCTTCTGCCTACAGCCAGCAGGTAGGGGAGCGGCTCCGGGTGATCCGAAAGCAGAAGCGGCTCTCTTTGCAAGAGGTCGAAGCGCAATCGGTTCAGGAATTCAAGGCGTCTGTGCTCGGCGCGTACGAACGCGGCGAGCGAGCGCTGTCTGTCCCGAGGCTCGATCGCCTCGCACAGTTCTACAGCGTCCCGATTGAGCAGCTGCTTCCCCGTGAGGTCACCGGTGCTGAAGCTGCCGCGATCGACTCACCCATCAACAAGAAGTTGGCAATCGACGTGTCCAAGCTGGTGCAGATCAGCGGTTCGCCGTTCGAGATGCTCGCCCGCTACCTACGCCTCATCCAGGTGCAGCGTCAGGACTTCAACGGCCGTGTGATCACGGTCCGCGGCGATGACACCCGGGCAATTGCGGCAATGCTCGACGTTCCCGTCGACCAGGTCGCTGAGCGGCTCGCGGCCCTCGAGCTGCTGTTTAAGCCGCTCTGACTAGCAACGAACAGACCGATCTGGAATGCTGCGCCCTGTGATCACACAGGGCGCAGCCGCCATGTTCGGCGTGTACGTGCACATCCCGTTCTGCGCGTCGAAGTGCGACTACTGCGCATTTGCGACGTGGACCGACCGCCACCACCTGACGAACACCTACCTCGACGCGCTCGGTACCGAGATCAAGCGAGCCGTCGCCAACGGGATGCCCGTCGCCGACACCGTCTTCGTCGGCGGTGGAACTCCGACGCTGGTCCCGCCAGAGCAACTCGCTGCGGTCATCGCGTTGATCCCGAAGTCGCCGGACGCGGAGGTCACGGTGGAGTGCAATCCCGACGATGTCACCCCGGAAATGCTGAGGGCCTTCGTTGACGGTGGGGTCAACCGCGTGAGCATCGGGGTGCAGTCGATGTCGGCGCACGTG
>CAWUXP010000191.1:0-4028 GCA_963926495.1 Candidatus Ilumatobacter herschelensis | reverse complement strand
CGCATCGCTCGGGCGAATTGGGCCTTGACCTTGGCTGTGCACTGGCGCCGCTTCTCAGCGTCGTCCATTTCGTAGACCATAGGAAACCAGATCGCGCCGGAGAACTGGAGCCAGTGCAGATCGACTGGTCCGTGCGCCGCGAGCTGACCAAGGTCGTTGGTGCGGCAGTCGTTTTGGTTGACGAGAATTGCATCGTCGGCGATGACGACGATCGCTGAATCGCCGCCCGGACCGTCGGTGATCGACGACTCGATGTGGATGGCGACCTTGAGGCCCGGCGCGATCTCGAGTTCGTCGGTGTCGTTCGTCTCCACGAAGTTGGTGAACCCGTGCTCTTGCAAGGTGCGCCGCTGCTCGCGGGTCGGGAAGTCAGGGAGCAGGATCGGGATGTCACGCCGCAGATGCTGATCGAGCCATGCCTTGTCGTGGTGATCGCCATGCAGGTGTGACACGTAGAGGAAGTCGGCCTGCTCGATCCGCTCTTGCAGATCGTCGCTCAGCTGATCGTTGCGCGGGAACGGGAACCACCCACCGAAGAACGCCGGCTCGAACCAGGGGTCGCACAGAATTGACCCCGCTGACGTCTCGATCAGAATTCCCGCATGGCCAATCGACGTCGCACGCACCCCTTCAGGATAGAGGTGCTGGCAGCGGCGCGGGAGGTGGTGCCTGAAAACTGAAAGAGCAGCAGCCGATTGGTCGGCTGCTGCTCTCAGTTTCGATCTTTCAGTAACTCCGGATCAGATCGGACGATCTGAATGGAGCGACTAGGCGACGGGCGGGTCGGTGAACTGCTGCCCTGCACGCGAAACGTGCTCGGTCCAGGCGTTGCCGTCCCAGTAGCGGAGTTCGTAGCGGCCCGACGGGTCGGCGTACCAACCGGCGGGGACACTCGACTCGGGCGCTGCGCTACCGGCTGCTGCTTCAACAGCGTCGTCGGCGGCTTGTTCAACAGCGTCACTTGCGGCGGCCAGGGCCTGGTCGTCGGCACCGACCTGCGCTGCGAGGTCAGCGATGTCGTTGTCAGGAGCGGCGGCCCAACCGGCCGGCTCGTCGGCGGCCGTGGCAGCAGCCGTGGCGGCTGCGTTGGCTGCGTCGTCGGCGTCAACGGCCGGCGTAGCTGCCGGCTCGGTCGAGATTGAGGAGTCGGCTGGGATGTACGGCGTGTCGTTGCCCGGCAGGCTCGGTGTGTCGACCACGGCTGCGGCGTAGGCGTCGGTTGCCTCGGTGCCAGCGGCTGCTGCATCGGCAGGATCGCTGCCAGCATCGGTGACTTCGCTTGCTGCTACGGCCTCGTCGGCAGCCTCGTTACCGGCGGACACGGAATCAGCGCCTTCACGGGTCAAATAGGCCACGATGTTCGTGCCCGCAGCCACAATCGAGACGACTTCCCAACCCTCAGCCGACTTAGCGGTGAGCATGGGGGCGAGGGATTCGGCGTCGTATGACGACGCTGTGATCGAAGAAAACTCCTGCATGCCAGCAAGAATAGTCCACGGCACACCGAGAAACGGACGCATTCGGTCCGTTCATCAGGAATGTTTGTCACTCCTCAGACGGTTGTAGCCCCTCGGTGAGCGCGTTGACATCGGCGAGCTGCGGATCGCCGTCGTAGGTGACCACGCCGCCGTTGAGCGCGACGAGACGTTGGCTCTGCATCACGCTCGACAGCTCATGTGTTGCGACAACGAGTGCTGCCCCGTCGGCATGGGCGAGCCGAAACAGCTCGAGGAGTGCAGTTCGGCCGGTGCGATCGAGACCGACGAACGGCTCGTCGACGAGCATGACGTCGAAGGGTCGGACGAACGCCATCGTGATCGCGGCCTTCTGTTTGAGCCCGCGGCTGAAGGTCATCGGGAGATCATCGGCACGATCAACGAGCCCCACGGCGTCGAGGAGGTCGACGGCGTGTTGTTCCCAGTTGTCGGTGCCGTGGAGGCGAGCGATGTACTCGAGGTGCTCCCAGACGCTCAGGTCGTCATAGAACACCGGCTCGTCCGACAGGTAGGCGAGCGCCGCACGCGCCTCGGGCGAACCGAGCGCGTTGCCACCGATTTCGGCTGTGCCGTCGGACGGTTCGAGCATCCCGGCGAGCATCCGGATCAAGGTGGTCTTGCCGCTGCCGTTGTGACCAATCAGCGTCACCCGCTCGCCCGCGCGTACCTCGAAATCGATGGGTGCGAGCGCCTCGGCCTCGCCGTAACGCTTGGTTAATGCGACAGTGCTAATAGCGGGTGTCGTGTTCATCGGGTTCCCATCATGGCGTGTTCAGGTCGCTTGCCGTTCAGCTCGGCCAGCTTCGAAGAACGATCGAATTGCTTTGCCCCACTGGTCGCGTCGTTGCACCCAGCGCACGAGCAGGCCGAGGGCGAGTACCACGCCGATGGTGGCCCGCAGGGCTGTGCCGACGCTGGGATCGAAACGCATCGCGACGATCGGGACGAGACCAAGGCTGCTGAGAATGATTGGTAAGAAGGTCGAGAATGCGTTGCTGAAGCCGGCGAACTCGGGTGGGACGAACGACTGCTCGGTGTCGCGAGGCGTGCCCATGATGTTCGTGTCGGCGACAGCGATCGGGGTTGGTGCGTCGAGCACAGCGCCGGCCACGGGGCCAATAGCGCCGGCGAGGGTGGCCGGCAATGCGATCGCAAACGCCGCTGCGGCGTGGCTCGGCTCGAGGATCGATGCAGCAGTGGCGCCGAGGAACGCGGCCACCGCGAGAAGCGCTGCCGGAGCAACGAGGTGGTGGGCAAAGAGTTGGCCCCGTTCGATCGGGAGCCCGTCGGTGATGTCGGGCCGGTCGATCTCTTGCGATAACGGTTCGATGGCTTCCATGCCGAGCAGGAACAGGGCAGCGAGTGTCCCGAGGAGGAACAGCAGGCTGGAACTGGCCGCGAGCGATGCGCAGACGCCGCCAACTATTGCGAGGCTCGCAATGCGCGCGAGCCGCGATGCCGGCAGCCGCCGAAGCGACCTGAATCCGCGTCGCCAGATCATGGAACGGACCGAACCATGGGAGCCACGGCGTTCGCTGATGGGTGTCCGTGGCGAGCCGCCCCACGGTGTCGACCGGAGCGTTTCAGCGCGCAATTGGCGGCGCAGCATCACGACGGTCCGTAGGTCTTGCACGGTCGCTGCGAAGCGGAGTTGTGTGACGAGTGAGCCACGGCGCGCCAGCGGTTCGATGCGCAGCCCGCCACAGAGTGCGAGTGAAAGCACAATTGCTGCAAGTGTGACGGCGATCGCGACGACGTCGATGCCCTGCTGTCGGATCCCCCAGAAGGCAAGGCTTCCGTCGAGGTTGGCAGGGCCGAAACGCAGCGGACTGTTACTCGGGCCGTTCCAATTGATCCAGGCGGCGGCGCCCTGCCAAGCAAGGCCGACCGCTGCGATTGCGGTGGCTGCCCAGCGCGGCAAACGGATGACGTGTGCAATCACGGCCGACGCCACGAACACGGCGCCCGTCACGGCACCGAAGAGCGCACCAGCAGCAGCCCATGCTGCTCGCGATCCTTCGACCTCTCGGGCGACGAACTGCCCGAGCACGGCGGTCGCCATTGCGAAGGAGAACGTGACGGATCGGATTCGCTGGCCGACCGGGCGCAGTAGTGCGCGTCGTCGGTTGATCGGTGAGAGAAGGACGTGGCGGATGTCGGCCACTTCGATCGCAACGGGCCCGCCATCGGCCCCGCTTCGCAGGCCCAGGCCGAACGCCACCATCACGATGAGGCCGACGATCGAAGGGCCCCGTGCCAACAAGTCCGAGGTCTTGATGCCGTCGCCGACCACTCCGTCGATCGCATCGGAAGCAAGAACGACGCCAGTCAGACCGACGAGTGCGAACAGGTACACGCGATAGGCGACATCGAACCATTCGGCATCGCCAAGTCGACGACTCTGGCGAGTGCGACGCAGGTCGCGCAATGCTCCTGCCCTGTCGATTTCCATCGCCCGCGACGCTATCCGTCGCCGTGACCACCGACTCGATCTCGACGGCTGTGAAAGCTGGCCGGTGCCGAGGAGGAACG
>CAWUXP010000190.1:0-5727 GCA_963926495.1 Candidatus Ilumatobacter herschelensis | reverse complement strand
GGCAGAACGTGGCCTCACGCTGGTGCATCCGTTCGACGACCCCGACGTGATCGCTGGTCAGGGGACGATCGGCATGGAGATCCTCCGCCAGCACGGTGGCCCGATTGACGCGATCTTCGTGGCGATTGGTGGCGGTGGCCTGATTGCCGGGGTCGCTGCATACGTAAAACAGGTTCGCCCGGGCATCAAAATCATTGGGGTGCAGCACGACGAGTCGACGGCCATGGCTGACTCGCTGCGAGCTGGCCATCTCGTGACCCTCGATGAAGTCGGGCTGTTCTCCGATGGCACCGCAGTGAAGCGGCCGGGCACGGAGACGTTCCGGCTCGCCCAGGAATACGTCGACGACGTGATCATTGTCGACACCGACGAAACATGCGCTGCGATCAAAGACGTGTTCACCGACACTCGGTCGCTCCTCGAGCCAGCAGGAGCGCTCGCGATTGCCGGCATGAAGAAGTACGTCCAGCAGACTGGCGCAGTCGATCAGACCTTTGTCGCCATTGCGTGCGGCGCCAATATGAACTTCACCCGTTTGCGATTTGTGGCAGAGCGCGCCGACTACGGCGAGCAGCGCGAAGCAATCTTCGCGGTCACGATCCCCGAACAACCTGGGAGCTTCCGGCGGTTCTGCGAAGTCATCGGTGAGCGCGATGTCACCGAGTTCAACTACCGGATCAGCGACTCGGCGGAGGCGCATGTCTTCGTTGGCATTGCGGCGTCGTCGCGCGTCGAGACAATTGAGTTGGCCGATGCGTTCGACGAGGCTGGATTCGACGCTATCGACCTCACCTCCGACGAACTCGCGAAGGCCCACGTTCGTCATCTCGTGGGCGGCAAGTCGGCTCTTGCGTCCGACGAGGTGCTCTACCGGTTCGAGTTCCCGGAGCGGCCGGGGGCGCTCCTGCGGTTCCTGACCTCGATGAACCCGGCGTGGAACATCTCGCTGTTCCACTACCGCAACCACGGAGCCGACCTGGCACGGGTGCTGGTGGGCATGCAGGTTCCGACTATCGACGCCGAGGCGTTCCGGGAGTTCCTGGATGACATCGGGTATCGCTTTTGGAACGAGTCCGAAAACCCTGCCTACAAGCTGTTCCTTGGCTCCTGACGCCTGGAGCGCGACGAAACCATCACACTTTGGTCAGACCGGGAGCGTGACAATGATCGACGATTAGATCGAGTCGAGGGCCTGTTCGAGGTCGGCAACGAGGTCGGCCTTGTCTTCGATGCCGACGGACAGGCGGACCAAGTTGTCGGGAACTTCGAGCGGTGAGCCGGCCGCCGACATGTGCGTCATCGCCGCGGGATGCTCAATGAGCGATTCGACAGCACCGAGCGACTCGGCCAACGTGAAGACCGACGTTGACTCGGCAACACGCATCGCAGCCTCGCGGCCAGCCTTGACCTGGAACGACACCATGCCGCCGAAGTCCTTCATCTGTTTGGCAGCCGCAGCATGGCCGGGATGATCGGGCAGCTGCGGATACAGCACCTTCTCGATCGCTGGGTGATCGACGAGCAGGTCGACGATCGCGCGGGCATTCTCGCAGTGGCGATCCATGCGAACTGCAAGCGTCTTGACGCCACGCAGCAGCATGTAGCTATCGAACGGTGCCGGAACGGCGCCTGCAGCGTTCTGCGTAAATGTGAGCTTCTCGGCGAGCTCGTCATTGCTCGTGGCGATGAAGCCTCCAACGACGTCGCTGTGGCCACCGAGGTACTTCGTGGCGGAATGCACGACGAGGTCGGCGCCCAAGTTGATCGGCTGCTGAAGGTACGGGGTGGCAAACGTGTTGTCGACCACGACGATTGCACCACGTTCGTGCGCAATTGATGCGATGGCTTCGATGTCGAAGCAGGTGAGCAGTGGGTTGGTCGGGGTTTCCAACCAGATCATCCCGGTGTCGTCTGGCCAGTTGGCACGTAACGCTTCGAGGTCGGTGAGGTCGACTGCAGTCCACGGGTAACCCATGGGCCCCCAGACCTTGGCAATCAGGCGGAAGGTGCCACCGTACGCGTCGTTGCCGAGCAGCACGCGCTTGCCGCTGCCTTCGGGGGCGACGGTGAGGAGCCGCAGGATGTTGTCTTCGGCAGCGAGACCGCTGGCGAAGGAGAGGCCGTGTCGGGCCTCTTCAAGCGAGGCAATCTGTGTCTCGAGTGCCGAACGTGTCGGGTTACCTGATCGCGAGTACTCGAAGCCTTTGTGGTTGCCGACGCCGTCCTGGGCGAACGTGGTCGACAACGAGATCGGCACCACGACTGCGCCAGTGGTCGGGTCAGGCTCCTGGCCAGCATGAATTGCACGGGTGGAGAAGCCGGCTGACACATTGAGCTGCTTGTTGTCGTCCGGGCGCGCTGTTGGGCTGTGGCCCGGATGGGCTTGATCAGTCACGGTTGTTTGCATCCTCTGCGATGGCGGTGAAGTAGGAGAGCAGGTCGGTGCGGGTCAGCACACTGAGCGGTTGGCCGCCTGACAGCACGAGGAGTGCCGGGGCGGTTTCGAGCATCTCGACAGCGAGTCCGACCTCTTGGCCGACTCCGATCGTGGGGAGCTTTGCGCCCATCACCTTTTCGACCGAGGTGTTCATGGCGCCAGGGTTGCGATGGATGACATCCATCAGTTCGAGCTCGTCGACCGAACCGGCCACTTCGGCGTTCGCGAACGGCGGCGTGTTCTTACAGACAGGCAGCTGGCTGACGCCGTTGCTGCGCATGATCTCGATGGCCTCGCTGACCGGCGCCGACGGGTTGACGTAGAGCAGGTTCTCGATCGAAGCGTTGCGCGTATCGAGCACGGCGCCGACGCACTGATCGCACTCTTTGAGGAATCCGAAGTTCATCATCCAGTTCTCGTTGAACACCGTTGAGAGGTAGCCGCGCCCCGAGTCGGGGTTGAAGACGACAACGACAGCATCGTCGTCGGCCTGCTTGGCGACCTTCAGCGCTGCGGCGACGGCGGTGCCGCCCGAGCCACCGATGAGGATGCCTTCTGTCTGGCTGACGTAGCGGGCCATGAGGAAGCTCTCTTCATCACTGACCGGGATGACTTCGTCCCATAGATCGCCGTCGTAGGCGGCCGGGAAAAAGTCTTCGCCAACCCCTTCGACCAGGTACGGGCGACCCGAACCGCCAGAGAACACCGACTTTTCTGGGTCGGCGGCGATGATTTTGATGTCGGGATTCATCGACTTGAGGTAGCGGCCGGTGCCGGTGAGTGAACCGCAGGTGCCAGCACCTGCGATGAAGTGGGTGATGCGGCCTTTGGTCTGCTCCCAGATCTCGGGGCCGGTGGTCTTCGTGTGGGCTGCTGGATTGTGCGGGTTGGCGTACTGGTTTGGGCGAAACGCGCCGCGCTCGTGGGTGAGCCGCTCGGCCACGGAGTAGTAGCTGTTTGGGTCTTCCGGTGCGACGGCGACATCGCAGACGACGACTTCGGCTCCGTAGGCACGGAGTAGGTCGACTTTCTCTTTGCCAGCCTTGTTGGTCATAACGAACACACACTTGTAGCCCCGCTGAGCAGCCACGATGGCGAGCCCGACACCGGTGTTGCCCGACGTGGGCTCAACGATCGTGCCGCCGGGCTGGAGCTCGCCGCTTGCTTCGGCTGCAAGAATCATCTCAAGTGCCGGTCGATCCTTCGAGGAACCACCTGGGTTGGTGACCTCATGCTTCATCGCCAACGTACAGCGGATGCCGTGCTCCTCGCTGACGCGCTTCATGCGCACCATCGGCGTCTTGCCGATCAGGTCGAGAATCGATTCGGCGATGTCCATGCCGGCGGCGTCCCAAGCGGGAAGCGATGTATCAGTCATGACGCGAACAGTACAAGGTGAGTTGACATCCCGGCAGAGCTGAGGTCAGTGACCGACAACCGCGCACGCTATGGCGGCGAGAGCTGTTCAGTTTCCGAGCACGCGACCGACGATCCGGCCGACCGTGCCAGGCTGTGGCGCCTCAACACCTTCAGGGAGTAGATGGGGTGCGTTCTTGGCCAGGAATGCCAGAAGTTCGCCGGCCGACGGGTTGACGAGGCCCTTGTCGCCGATGACGACGGTGGGTACGACTTCGTTGCCATTCGCATGCTTTCGCACGATTGCAGCATCAGCATTATTCTCCCAAATGTTGTGCTCGACTCGCTCGACACCGAGCTTGTCCAGGCCACGCTTCAGGCTCGAGCAGAACCCACAGCCAGGCCGCCAGTAGAGATCGATCTGCTTCGCCGTGCTTGTCGTGTCCATGGATGAAACCGTACTGAGCGACATCCGTCAATGAGGCAATCAACGACCCTGATTTTCGGGCCTGTTCACCCGATGGCTGCGTACGACGCTTCGTGACCGATTCGGCATCGCCCGCCTGATCGACGGCGTCTGGAAGACCATCAGCGACACGATCTGGCAAGACCTCAGCATGGCGAGCGGCAATTGTGAGCCAGGATACGAAGTGATTTTCCCGAACCAGGGCTGAACGCTCGAGGTGACGGCCGGAGTCAGCTGCTGGCAGACTGGCCCCATGAGCAGCACGGCGAGCAGCGCAGCATCCGACACGTCCGTCTACCTCGATCGGCTCGCCAAGGTGCGGGCGTCGATGGTCGAGCAGAACGTCGACACGGTCATGGTGTCGGTCGGCCACGATCTGCCCTATCTGTCGGGCTACAGCGCTATGCCGCTCGAGCGGTTGACGATGCTCGTTGTGCCGCGCGAGGGCGCAGCCACGATGGTGATTCCTGGGCTTGAAGCTGCCCGTGTCGAACCGCAGCCAGGTGTCTTCGAATTGCTGCCATGGAGCGAGACGCAAGACCCCACCTCCATCGTCGCCAAGTTGGCAGCGGGGTCGAAGCGCATCGCGATCGGTGATCAGATGTGGGCCCGCTTCCTCGTCGAATTGCTGCCGCAGCTACCCGGGGCCGAGTACACCCGTGCAGTCGACGTCGTCGGCCACCTCCGCATGAGTAAAGACCAGGCAGAGCTCGAAGCGCTTGCCGCTGCCGGTGCTGCTGTCGACAAGATCGCCGGCGAACTCCAGCGCGGCGAAATCCCACTCGTTGGCCGGACTGAAGCCGAGGTGTCGGCGCACCTCGGCCGCCGCATCATCGAAGAAGGTGCACAGAAGGTCAACTTCGCGATCGTCGCCGCCGGCGAGAATGCATCGAGTCCGCATCACCACCCAGGTAACCGGGTGATCAAGAAGAACGAGATCGTGCTGACCGACTTCGGTGGCACGATGAACGGCTACTGCTCCGACACCACGCGCTGTGTCTTCACCGGCGACATTGCGCCCGACGTCGCCGAGGCGTACGAGGTGCTCTTCGAAGCCCAGGCCGCAGGTGTCGCTGCAGCAACGGTCGGCACGCCCTGCCAAGACGTCGACCGGGCATGTCGGAAGGTCATCGACGACGCCGGTTACGGCGAGTACTTCATTCACCGCACCGGGCACGGCATCGGCTTAGAAGCGCACGAAGACCCGTACATCGTCGAAGGCAACGCACTCCCGCTCGCCCACGGCCACGCGTTCAGCGTCGAGCCAGGGATTTACATCCCGGGCAAGTGGGGTATGCGGCTCGAAGACATTGCCGCAGCGACCAACGATGGCCCGGTGAGCTACAACAACTCCGACCACCACCTCATCTCCGTCGACGCGTAGCCGGTCGCACAGCCGGTCGCACTGTGCCTGACACAGGCTGACGAGACGTCAGCTTGTGGCGAAGGCTGTGTCGTCGGGTGTCGC
>CAWUXP010000189.1:0-6424 GCA_963926495.1 Candidatus Ilumatobacter herschelensis | reverse complement strand
TGGCCATTCGTCGAGCTTCTACCCTCGAAGCTCGGAGCACAGGGAGCATCGATGATGGCCGACGAGCTTGGCCGGGCCTTCGACGATCTACTTGCGCTCGAACACGTCGTGGTGTTCATTGATGAAGTCGATGACATTGCGAGCTCACGCGCCGCCCGACCCGAGACGCAAGCCGTGGTGAACGAACTGCTGAAGGCGATGGTGCGGGTACGCGAGGCTCCGGGCCGGCTCTTAGTGTGCGCCACAAACTCGATCACCGCCCTTGATCCCGCAGTTGTGCGTCCCGGCCGATTTGACCTCGTGATTCCCATCGGCCCACCAGACCCCGAGGCGCGTCTCGCATTGCTGAACGACATGCTCGGAGCGATTCCGGCTTCGGCGATCGACCCGTTAGCGATGGTCGAGCCCACCGACGGATTAACTCCAGCCGACATCGCGAGTGCGATTCAACGAGCGGCTGCCGGGGCATTCCGAGCAGTTCGCCAGGGCGATACGGCGGCCACTATCACCAATAGCGATCTCCTCGCTGCGCTTGACTCGATCGTGCCCACAATTTCCGAGGCCGGTCGGTCGGACTTTACTGAAGAGGCTGAACGCTTCAGCCGGCTCTGACCGGCACCGGTTCTGGCAACACGGGGTACCGATTGTTTGGCATGGGCGTACTCCTGTTCAAAGTCGGCCTCACCCGCCAGACGCGCAGACGGTCTGGGGCTGCGAGATCGCGTCTCACAGAAGGCCCCACGCAGCAATATCGTGCTGGCGAGACAGAAGTCATCGGAAGGATCTTGACCGTCGTACGTAGCTTGATCTTGTTCAATTCCCCCACTCTCTCCCCCAGGAGTAACAGCATGTCAACATCACTGATCAACACCGCGGTCCAGCCGTTTGCAGCGACCGCATTCCACAACGGCCAATTCGTCGACGTGACCGACGCCGACATGCGCGACAAGTGGTCGGTCGTGTTTTTTTACCCCGCCGACTTCACGTTTGTCTGCCCGACAGAACTTGGTGACCTCGCCGATCACTACGCCGAGTTCCAGCAGCTCGGTGTCGAGGTCTACGCAGTGTCGACCGACAAGCACTTCACGCATAAGGCTTGGCATGACAGCAGCGAGACGATCAACAAGATCACCTACCCGATGATCGGCGATCCGACCGGCGTCATCACCCGCAACTTCCAGGTCATGATCGAAGACGACGGCCTCGCAGAGCGCGGCACCTTCGTGATCGACCCCGACGGCAAGATCCAGATCATCGAGATCAACGCCGGCAACATCGGTCGGTCGGCCACCGAACTGCTCCGCAAGGTCAAAGCCGCCCAATACGTGCGGGCCAACCCGAACGAGGTCTGCCCCGCCAAATGGGAAGAGGGCGAAGCCACGCTCGCGCCCTCGCTCGACCTTGTCGGCAAGATCTAGCCGGATCGGACTGAACACATGATTCTTGACGCCCTCCTCACCGAGGCACTCCGCTCGCATCTTCCCAAGATCGTCGAACCGATCGAATTGGTTGCTTCGCTGGATAGCTCGCCGACCAGCGCGAAGATCACCGAGCTCCTCGGTGAGTTGGACGTCTTGTCCGCCGACATCAATGTGCGCTTCGACGGCTCCGCCGAACGTCGCCCCTCGTTCCGCATCACCCGAGTCACTGACCCTCAGGCGTCGGTCACCTTCGGTGGTGTGCCACTTGGCCACGAATTCACCTCGCTTGTCTTGGCGCTTCTGCAAGTCGGGGGCCATCCATCGACCGCTGATGCCGATCTACTCGATCAGATCCGTGGCATCGAAGGAACGCATCGCTTTGAGACGTTCTTCTCACTGAGCTGCCAAAACTGCCCCGACGTCGTGCAGGCGCTCAACCTGATGAGCATCATCAACCCAAACATCGAACATGTTGCTCTTGACGGCGGCGCGTTCCAAGACGAAGTTGCAGCTCGTGAAGTAATGGCTGTACCAACGGTGTTCCGCAACGGCGAAAAGTTCGGTCAGGGCCGTATGACCCTCGAAGAACTCGTCGCGATGATCGATTCCCGAAGCAGCGATCGCGCGGTCGAGAAAATCGCTGCCATGGACCCGTTCGATGTTCTGATCGTCGGCGGCGGCCCGGCCGGTTCTTCCGCTGCGGTCTATGCCGCCCGCAAGGGACTGCGGACTGCCATTGTGGCCGAACGCTTTGGTGGGCAACTCCTCGACACGATGGGTATCGAGAACCTCATTTCCACGCCGTATACCGAAGGCCCAAAGCTTGCTGCGGAGCTCGAAGACAACGTCCGGAATCACCAAGTCGAAATCATCACGGCGCAGCGCGCCGAGCGTATTGACCCGGCCCCACGGCTCGGCGGCCTCCATACGCTGACGCTGGAGAGCGGCGCTGCACTGCAGGCGCGTTCGTTGATCATCTCCACTGGCGCACGCTGGCGCCGCATGGGTGTCCCCGGCGAAGCCGAGTACGCGAACCGCGGCGTGGCGTATTGCCCGCACTGCGACGGCCCGCTGTACAAGGGAAAGCGCACTGCAGTCATTGGCGGTGGGAACTCTGGCGTCGAGGCTGCAATCGACCTTGCTGGCATCGTCAAGCACGTCACGTTGCTCGAGTTTGCTGACGAGCTGCGCGCTGACGAGGTACTGCAAAACAAACTACGCAGCCTCTCGAACGTCACGATCGTCACTGGCGCCATGACCACCGAGGTGCTCGGCGACGACAAGAAGGTCACTGCGCTGACCTATCGGAGCCGTGCTGACGAGACTGACCATCAGGTCGACCTCGACGGGATCTTCGTACAGATTGGCCTCTTGCCGAACACGGAATGGCTTGACGGAACCGTGCAGCTCTCTGAACACAACGAGATCATGATCGACGGCCACGGTGCCACGTCGGTGCCCGGCGTGTTCGCCGCTGGCGACTGCACCACAGTGCCGTTCAAACAGATCGTCGTGTCGATGGGCGCTGGCTCCACAGCAATGCTTTCCGTTTTTGATCACCTCATTCGGACTCCGCAAGACACCAACGTCAGCGCCTGAGCTCGGGTTCGGCGGGTACGCAGCGCTCCCTGCGAGAGCCGTCACGTCGATAGACGGAGCCGTTCGCCATGGGTGCCTTCCGGAGCAAAGCAGGAAATTCTGCTACCCAAACGGGTCGCTCTCATCAATCAAGAACGCTGGAACGCCATCGAGCAGCTGTTTTGCTGTGCCCCTGGCAGGAATCGAACCTGCGACACACGGTTTAGGAAACCGATGCTCTATCCACTGAGCTACAGAGGCGGGGCCGGCGCGAAAGGTGGGAGAAAACCCCCTGCTTTCGTGGGTGCCGGCAACGTGGACCGATTGTAGAGGCCGGTTGACGATCCGAGTGTGCTTTCCCACCCGGAGTAGCGCGTGCCGTGTTCAACCAACGATGTTCGAAATCGGGACGGAGGGTGGTGCAGATCGAGGCATTTCTTCGAGTCGCCATCGAGGTCCTGTAGAGCGGAGCGCAACCATCTCACATAGTTGGACGGCAGGTCTTCGATCGGTGTGTTCTTGTGTTTTCCGAATGGCATGTTCATCTCAAAGAGCGCTCGTCCCGACAGAGCAGGCAAACCGTCGATGCCGTCTTCGTGCTGACCAGAGAACCCGCTCTCGCTACCTCGTTGAGGCCGTGGGCAATCATCAAACTGGATGCAACCCGAGAACCAGAGTCTCCGACCGGCTGAAGGTGGCGTAGCTTGGCAGGAGCGGGAATATCTGATCCACCGCTTGCCCGGCAACGGCCCGCGGACCACGGAATTGAAATGAAGGAGAACGAGCTATGCAAGACGTCAAGTGCCCGCACTGCAGTCAGACATTCAGCATCGACGGGGCCGGGTTCGCAGAGATCCAGAAACAGGTCCGCGACAGCGAGTTCGAGCGCGATTTACACGAGCGGCTGAAGCTCGCAGAGCTGGATAAGCACAGCGCTGTAGCGCTGGCAGAGGCGAAAGCGTTGAACGAACTGCAGAAAGCAGCAGCGGAAAAGGATTCACAGATCCAGCAGCTGATCGCGAAGCTCGACGCTGGTGAGGTTGAACAAAAGCTGGCAATCACCGCCGCAGTCGGTGCGATCGAAAAGGAGCGCGACGAGCTGAAGAATGGTCTGAACCGGGCGGAGCTCGAGAAGGAGCGCGACGAAAAGTCTCTGAGGGACAAGTACGAGACTCAGATCAAGGATCGCGACGAGTCGATCGAACGGCTGCGGGATATGAAGGCGCGGCTCTCGACAAAGATGGTCGGCGAAACCCTCGAACAGCATTGCGAGACCACGTTCAACCAGCTCCGCGCCACAGCTTTTCCCCGTTCCTACTTCGAAAAGGACAATGATGCGCGGGCCGGCAGCAAGGGCGACTACATCTTCCGGGAGTCCGACGAGGCTGACACTGAAATCGTTTCAATCATGTTCGAGATGAAGAACGAGACAGACGGCACCGCGACGAAGCGTAAGAACGAGGATTTTTTCAAAGAGCTCCACAAGGATCGAGTCGAGAAGGGCTGCGAGTACGCGATCTTGGTTTCCTTGCTAGAGCCAGACAGCGAGCTCTACAACTCAGGGATTGTCGATGTTTCTCACCGCCATCCGAAGATGTACGTCGTTCGGCCGCAGTTCTTCATCCCGATCATCACATTGCTGCGCAACGCTGCGCTGAGTTCGCTGAAGTACAAGTCAGAGCTCGCGTTGGTGAAGTCGCAGAACATTGACGTCACGAACTTCGAGGACGACCTCGAGACGTTCAAGGATGCATTCGGGAAAAACTACGACCTCGCATCTCGGCGCTTTCAGACTGCGATCGACGAAATCGACAAGTCGATCGACCACCTGGAGAAGACGAAGAAGGCACTTCAGGGAACCGATCGAAATTTGCGGTTGGCGAACGACAAGGCGCAAGACGTCACGATCAAGAAGTTGACGCGTGGCAACCCGACGATGGCGGCCAAGTTCGCCGAGTTAGATGGTTCGGATACCCCTCATACCGAATAGCGGAGCCTCTCGACCGCTGGTTGGCGGAGAAGGGCCTCGGTCGTAGCCGGATCAGACGACGTCAACGATCAATGACGACCCTGGATCGGCCACCGCAACAGTGCCCGTGTCGTTGGGTCATCCGACCTGGCGGTCTCTGCCTTCCCAATAGGGTTCGCGCAAGTCCTTCTTCAAGATCTTTCCGGCACCCGACTTGGGCAGCGGATCTTCGGCGCCCCGGATGACAACGGACCGCGGCAGCTTGTAGCCGGCAAGCCACTCGCGGCACGATGCAATGAGTTCGTCAGAGGTCAGCTCAGCGCCCGGCTTCAGAACCACTTCGACGTGGACCGTCTCGCCCCACTCCTCGTGGGGGATTCCGAAGACAGCGGCCTCGGCAACCGACGGGTGGTGATAGACGGCGTTTTCGACTTCGGTCGTGTACACGTTCTCACCACCCGAAATGATCATGTCTTTGGCACGGTCCACGATGTAGAGGTAGCCGCCATCGTCGGCGTAGGCCACGTCACCGGACCGATACCAGCCGTCGACCAGCGCGTGCGTCGTCTCGGCTTCGCGGTTCCAGTAGCCGCGCATGATGTTCGGGCCCTGAATGTAGATCTCACCGGCCTCGCCGACCGACGCGAGGCTTCCATCCGGGCGACGGATCTCGGTTCGAACACCCACAACCGGTGCACCTGCAGAACGCAGACGGCTCGCATACGGCTCTTCGCCGCGAGCCCCGCGTGCATGGGTTTCTTCGTCGAGCCAGCTGACCAGTGGCGAAGCTTCGGTCATGCCGTACGCCTGGGCGAAGCCGCAACCAAACGCCTCAAGGGCCTGACGTTGAACTTCGCCGGGCATTGGCGAAGCGCCGTACACCACGACCCGCATGGATGAGATATCGGCATCTGCCAGACCACCGTGGGCGAGCACCATCGAGATCATGGTGGGCACGAGCAGCACCATCGTGCAGCGTTCGTTAGCGAGCGCAGCGATGGTCGCTGCGGGGTCAAAGGCCGGAATGAACACGTGCGTCCCACCAGCCCAGGTGAGCGCGTACGCAAGTGCGCCGTCAGCGAGGTGGAACTGTGGCGCAGCATGGAGGTAACGGTCGACGGGGGTGATGCGCGCGTGCAACGCCATGTGTAGTGCGTTTGCTGTGAGGTTGCGGTGCGTGAGGATGGCGCCCTTGGGGAGCCCGGTCGTGCCGCCGGTGTAAAAAATCGCCGCAACGTCTTGCGATTCCAGCTCGGGCAACTCAATCGGTGGAGTGTCAACCATCGACTCGTAGGCAATGGTGCCGTGCGGGGCTTCGGTGCCGGGGCCGACCCACACCAGCGTCTCGATCGAAGCGACCTTGTCGCGGAGTTGTCGGGCAACCGGCAGGAACGTCTCATCGACGAACAACACTTTGACCTGGCTGTCATCGCAGATGAATCGGAGCTCTTCGGGC
>CAWUXP010000188.1:0-31829 GCA_963926495.1 Candidatus Ilumatobacter herschelensis | reverse complement strand
CGACCGCGAGGAACATGTAGCCGAGCTGCGACACCGTCGAGTAGGCCAACACCTTTTTGATGTCGTTTTGCGCCAACGCGATCGTGGCGGCAAACAGCGCCGTGATCGCACCCGTATAGGCAATGAGTGTCGGGACCCAGTCGGCAGCTGCGCCGAGCACCGGGTTAATGCGGACCATCAGGAACACGCCTGCGGTGACCATCGTTGCAGCGTGGATGAGCGCGGATACGGGGGTTGGGCCGGCCATGGCGTCGGGCAGCCAGACGTAGAGCGGCAGCTGAGCAGACTTGCCAACAGCACCGAGGAAGAGCAGCGCGGCGATGCCCGTTGCGGTTGCCTGAGTGAGCGTGCCGGCGAGCGCGCTCTCGTTGATCACGGCGTAGTCGATCGAACCAACGGCGCCGAAGGCGAGGAACATCGCGAGCATCACGCCGAAGTCACCGATGCGGTTGGTGACGAAGGCTTTCTTGCCAGCCGATGCGTTGGCATCTTTCGTGTGCCAGAAGGAGATGAGGAAGTACGAGCACGTACCCACGCCTTCCCAACCGAGGAAGGTAACCAGCAGGTTTGAACCGAGCACCAGCAACGTCATCGAGAGAACGAAGAGGTTGAGGTACAGGAAGAACTTGGAGAACTTCGGGTCGCCGTGCATGTAGCCGACCGAATACAGGTGAATGAGCGAGCCAATACCTGTGACGAAGAGCAGCATCGTGCTGCTCAGTGGGTCGACAAGGAAGGCCATGTCGATCTTCAGGTCGCCGACCGGCACCCAGGAGAAGAGGGTCACGATTTCGGAGCGGTCTGCACTCTCGCGCGACAGCAGGTCGAAGAAGATGCCAACGGCAGCAGCGAACGACAGCAGGACCATCGTCGTGGCGAAGTGGCCAGCTCTCGGCTCGCCGAGCTTGCGGCCTCCGATGAGGATCGTCAGGAAGCCGACGAGCGGAAAGAATGGCACCAGCCAAACAAGATCAATCACGACTAGCCCTTCAATTCCGCGAGGTCGTCAGCGGTAGCGCCCGGCTTGCGGCGCAAGATAGACACGATAATTCCGAGGCCAACCACGACTTCGGCGGCCGCAACGACCATCACGAAGAACACAGCGGTCTGCCCGTTGATGTCGCCCAACTTGATAGCGAGCGCCACGAACGTGAGGTTGGCAGCGTTCAGCATCAACTCGATGCACATGAACATCACCAGGGGGTTGCGGCGGATCAAGAGGCCGACCGCACCGATGCTGAAGAGCAGCGCCGCGAGGATCAGGTACCAGGTCGGTTCGATGGCAGCAATCACTTCGATGCTCCCGACGTGCTCGAGGATTGCGCATCGGCGTCAGCCATTTCCTGGTTGCGCGGCCACTTGCGGGTCAGCACGACCGTGCCGGCAACGGCGACGACCAGCAGCACCGAGGTGAGTTCGAACGCGAAGATGTGGTCGCCGTAGAGGTTCTCTGCCAACTGCTTGATGTTGCTGTCGCTGTCACCGGTGATCGTGGCGATATCGAGGCCTTCGCCGGACGCATTGGGCAGCACCTTGACGCCGTCGGCCTTGACGATCGCAGCCGTGAGCAGCGACACGAGACCGAGCCCCATGATTGCAGCGAGTGGACGCTGCACCTTGATTGGCTCGATCGAGAGGTCCATTGCATTGTCGACGCCGAGCAGCATGATCACGAAGAGGAACAGAACGACGATGGCGCCGGCGTAGACGATGATTTGCACGGCAGCGAGGAAGTGCGCCTCTTGGGCAACGAACTGCACGGCAATACCGAACAGCGTGAGCACCAAGCCGAGTGCGGCGTGAACAGGGTTCTTCAGCGTGATGACGCCAATCGCGCCGCCAAGCACCATCGCGGCAGCCGCGAAGAAGACGAGATATTCGAGAAATGTCGTGTCCATGTGTTCAGCGCTTCACCGTTCGAATTCCAGACAGCTTCGCGGGATACTCAGAAGCATCACGCTCGGCCTGCTTGGGCTCAGGAGCACGCAGACCATAGCCGAGTTCGTTACTCCAGCCCACTTCCCCTTCGAAGGTGGCGTCGCCTGACGGTGACGTGGCGCGCATCCAGCCGGACGTGTTGTCGTCTTCGCCTTCGCGCCAGTCTTCCCATGGAAGGCGCTGAGCCTTGCCCTCGTCGTCGACGACGAGCTCGGTCTTGGTATAGATCGCGTCCTGGCGATTGGTGAACGAGAATTCGAACATCTTCGACTCGGTGATTGCCTCGGTAGGGCATGCCTCGACACAGAGATCACAGTGGATGCAGCGCAAGTAGTTGATCTCGTAGATCCAGCCGAAGCGCTCGCCGGGAGACGTGGGGTTCTCGGCGTCGTTGTCGGCACCACGCACGTGAATGCAATCGGCGGGGCAGACACCGGCGCACAATTCGCAGCCAATGCACTTCTCCATGCCGTCTTCGTAACGGTTCAAGACGTGACGACCGTGGAGCCGCTCGGGCTTGGGAATCTTCTCGTCACCCTGTGACGTCGAGGTGAAGTCGCCCTTTTTCTTGGCGCGCCGACCACCGGAGTACTGCGTGGTCACCTGCTTGCCGCCAAAGAGGCGATGCTGGCGAAGCGGGATCAGAAATCCTTCGAAGTAACCCATCAGTTCGAGCCCTTTCCGGAGCTGGCTGTCGTTGATCCGGCTGTCGTTGATCCAGCCGTCGTTGAGCCAGAGGGCACCGGCGCAAGTGTGCTGTTCGCTTCGCGATTCTTGCGGCTCACGCTGAGCGCCGCCATGAACAAGCTCATTGCGGCGGCTCCGATCACTAGTGAGATGGCAACGACTCGGATACTGGCGACACGATCACCATTGGCAAACTCGCGGAGTGCTGCAAGGAGCAGGAACCAGGCGAGTGAAATTGGGATGAGGACCTTCCAGCCGAGGTCCATCAACTGGTCGTAACGCAAGCGTGGCAACGTCGCACGGAACCACACGTACATGTAGAGGAACAGCAGTAGTTTAAGAATGAACCAGACGGAACCTTCGATCCAACCCGGGATGATCGGGATGTCGAAGAGGCCTTGCGGCCCACCGAGGAACAGCGTGACCATCACACCGGACATCGTGATCACGTTCATGAACTCAGCGAGGAAGAAGAGGGCGAAGCGAATACCCGAATACTCGGTATTGAAGCCGCCGACGAGTTCCTGCTCGGCCTCGACAAGGTCGAACGGCGGCCGGTTGAGCTCGGCCGTGGTGGCGATGACGAAGACGAAGAACGGCAGCAAGCCGGTGGTGATCAGATTCCAGTCGACGAAGCGGTCCTGCGTCGCAACGATGCCCGATGTCGACAGCGTGCGTGACGACAGCAGCACAGCCGCAAGGCTCAGGCCGAGTGCTGCTTCGTACGAGATCATCTGTGCCGAGGCCCGGACCGAACCGAGTAGCGGGTACTTCGAGCCCGAAGCCCAGCCAGCGAGCATGATGCCGTAGACGGCAATCGAGCTGAGCGCAAGGACCAGCAGGATCCCGACCGGCGGGTCAGCGAGTTGCAGCCGCGTGGTCTGTCCAAAGATTTCGACCGTGCCGTTATTGAACGTTCCATCTGCATTCTGGGAGAAGTCACCACCGAGCGGGATGACTGCCCAGACGAGGAACGCCGGCACGAAGGCGAGGAACGGCGCCAGGCGGAAGACGATCCGATCAGCGCGGTTCGGCAGGAGATCTTCTTTGAAGAAGAGCTTGATGCCGTCAGCGAGGGTCTGCAGCAGGCCAGCGGGGCCGGCTTTGTTCGGCCCAACTCGGTTCTGCATGCCGGACACGATCTTGCGCTCGAACCAGACCATCAGCATCGTGCCGACAAGGCCGAGCACGAAGATGACGAGCACCTTGACGAGGATGATCAGCAACGGTGTCCACAACAGACCGCCCTCGGTGATGGGGTCGAGGGCGACTAAGCCGTTCGCTACCGAGCCGTGAACAAATGGAGAGGTGAGCATCAGATCCGCTCGATTCGAACGTCGGTGTTGGCAGCATTGGCATCGATGATGTCTTCGATACTGCCAGCTCCGGGCTGGTTGAACGGTGCCCACACGACACCACGGGGAACGTTGTGGTTGCCAACGACCGGCAAAACTGCGATTGCCTTTGCACTGATCAGCTTGACGTCGGTGCCTTCGGCAACGCCGATGCCGTCCAGATCGAGCGGGTGCACGTGGGCAGCCGAACCCGGTGCCAGGTTGACGAGCGAACGCGACATCGCCGTACCAATGGCCCGGTCGTACAACTTACGGCTGACAACCAGCCGGTAGTCATAGCTGTTGCGTCCTGCGACGGCCACCGAGACTGCCGGCAATGACGCAGCAGGTTGCGCCGACATGACTCCGTTCGGGTTGCCAGCAAGTGCCTCGCGAGTGACCATTGGATAAAGCGGTGCGATTGCCGCGATGGCATCTGTGACGTCGTTGACCGACGAGACGTCGGCAAGTGGGTGGTCGGCCTCGAACGAGCTGTCGCCGAGCGACATGGCGAGTTCTATCGCAATCATCCAGTCGGGTCGAGCCGTGCCGGTCACTGTGACCTTCTGAGCAAGTGTCGTGACACGGCCCTCGAGGTTCGTTGTGGTGCCCGACTTCTCGCCATAAGCAGCCGCAGCAAGCACGACGTCGGCAAGCTTGGTGGAATCCGACGGATGCGTGTCAACCGAGATGATGCGGTGTGCACCGGCCAGCGCACGCCGTGCGAGGTCGGTGTCGGGGCAGTCGTTAAGTGGATCGGCACCAACCAGGATCAGAAGATCGATCTTGCCATCGGCAGCAGCCGTCAACGCGTCGATCGCATCGCCGCGGTCACCAACCGGGCCAGTCGGTGCCATGCCAAGCGAGAGTGCACCGACGACATTGCCACGGCGCAATGCCGGAAGCACTTTGGCTCGGGGCACAGCGTGGAGTATGGCCTGCAGCGCCGCCACGGTGGCGTCGGATGACTCGGCGAGGTTGGGCCGACCAGCAACAATGACGACGTCACCGCTGGCAAGCTGGGCAGCAATGTCGGCGTCGGCAACCGCGGTTGCAACGGCGTCGGCTTGATTGCCCGGCTCGTGACGGATGCTCTTCCACGCGTACCGGCTGAGGCCGGTGTCGATTGCGGAGAACTCAATAATCTTGCTGCGCTTCTTCGCTGCTGCGTCACGAAGACGCAGGTAGAGGACCGGCAACTCTTCTTTGAGGTCGGGGCCGAGGAGCACGATCGTCGAGGCGTTGGCCGCTTCGTCGATGGTCGCACGCTTGAGGCCGAGGAGCTCGGCGGGCAGCCCGTCGCCGAGTTGTGCGTCGCGGTACGGGGTATCGATCGCGTCAGCGAGCTGGCCCCAGGCGAAGGCATCTTCGTTGGTGCCACGTGCCCCACCAAGGATGGCAATGCGCGCAGGGCCACCGTTGGCGAGAGCCGCTCGGATGAGGCCGCTGGCGGTCGCCATCGCACCGTTCCACGTGGTTTTGACCAAGCCCGCTTCGGTGCGGATCATCGGGTCGGTGAGACGATGCTCAGAGTTGATGGCTTCGAAGTTGAAGCGCCCGCGGTCGCACAGCCAGCCGTGGTTGACCGGGTCCGAATCGACGCCCTGGTAGCGGAGTAGTTCATCACGGCTCGACTGGACAACGGTGCGGCAGCCGACCGAACATGTTGTACAGGTGGATTCTTGTTGTTCAAGGTCCCACGGGCGTGCCTTAAAGCGGTACGGCTCGGCGGTCAGGGCACCGACCGGGCAGATCTGAACGGTGTTGCCGGAGAAATACGAAGCGAACGGCTCATCCGGAAAGGTCATTACCTGCGTGTTGTTGCCGCGTTCCGTGAAGACAATGAGCTTGTCGCCGGCCACTTCGTCAGCGAAGCGGGTGCAGCGGTCACAGAGGATGCAGCGCTCTCGGTCGAGCAACACGAGGTCGCTGATCGGGATCGGCTTCTCGTAGTGACGCTTCTCTTCGACGAAACGGCTCTCGCCGGGCCCGACGGAGTACGACTGATCTTGGAGCGGGCATTCGCCACCTTTGTCACAGATCGGGCAGTCGAGAGGGTGGTTGGCGAGCAGCAACTCGATCATGCCTTCTTGGGCACGCTTCGCGATCGGTGACTCGGTGTCGATCTTCATGTCGGGCGACACCGTGATCATGCACGACGGCTGGAGCTGCATGCCGCGGCCGGTGTCGACCTCAACGAGGCACTGGCGGCACATGCCGACCGAGCTCATGCGGGGGTGGTAGCAGAAGTGAGGCACCGGTGCGCCGTTGCCTTCGGCAACAGCAATGACCAGGTCGCCCTTCTGGGCAGTGATCGCGCGGCCGTTCAGCGTGACCTGCACGGCGTTGGGATCAGGCTCCGGCTCCGGCACTTCTTCGATTACGGATTCTTCCGCAATGTCGGTGGGGACATCGGTCATGCGTCAGCTCCTGAGAGTGCGGTGACGGGGATGGAGATTCGCTTGGGCACCTTGGTGACGCGTGCGTCGAACTCTTCGGGGAACAGGGTGAGTGCCGAATGCAACGGCGCCCAGGCAGACGGACCGACGAAGCAAATCGTGGTCATCTTGTACGGGAACGGCACGGCTTCGATGCCAAGCCGCGCACTGGATGCGTGCGGCATATCGCCGGGGCAGATCGTCTGGCCGACTTCGCGCATCTGGTCGAGGTCGGCGTCAGTGCCATGACCGGCGACGACTCGTTCGAGCATCCGCATGAGCCACGTGCCGCCTTCGCGGCACGGTGTGCATTTGCCACACGACTCGTGGGCATAAAACTTCGTCAATGTGTACGCCGCTGCCGGGATGTCGGTGGTGGAGTCCATCACCATGATGGCGCCCGACCCAAGCATCGAACCGGCCGCGCCGGCTTCCTTGCCTTCGAATGGGATGTCGAGCTGATCCTCAACGAACCACGGCGCCGAACCGCCACCGGGCACAAAGGCCTTAATGTCGTTACCGTCGCGGATGCCTTGGCTGAACTCATCGCCGTAAATGATGTCGCGGAACGTTGTCGAGCCGTTGACGATCTCGTACACACCGGGCCGCTTGACGTGTCCTGACACAGCAACCATTCGCGTGCCGGGCGAGGTGGGCGTGCCAATCGCCGTGTAGGCCGCTGAACCGTTGACGGCGACGAACGGAAGGTTCGCGAGCGTCTCGACGTTGTTGACGATGGTCGGCTTGCCGTAGAGGCCGACGGCTGCCGGGAAGAACGGCGGCTTCAGGCGAGGCATCCCGCGCTCGCCTTCGAGTGACTCGATCAGCGCTGTCTCTTCGCCGACGACGTAGGCGCCCGCACCCCAATGCAGGACGATGTCGACAGAAAAGTCAGTCCCGAGGATGTTGTTGCCGATGTAGCCGGCGGCATATGCGTCGTTGAGTGCGATGGCAATGCGCTCTTGGGCGAGAGCCATCTCACCACGGACATAGAGGAAGCACTGCGACAGACCGGCGGCGTAGCACGCAATCAGACAGCCTTCGATCAGCTGGTGCGGATCGCGTTCCATGAGGAGTCGGTCTTTGTAGGTGCCCGGCTCTGATTCGTCACCGTTGACAACGAGGTAGCGCGGCCACACGCCCTGCGGGGTGAAGCCCCATTTGACGCCGGCCGGGAATCCAGCACCACCGCGCCCGAGCACTGTGGAGTTGCGGACTTCGTCGTGCATCTCTTGCGGCGACATCGCCAAGCACTTCTTCAGGCCGTCGTAGCCGCCGGTCGCGAGGAAGCGTTCGAGGGTGTGGCTGTCTTCGTACTCAAAGCGCGACGTCACAACCTTGGGGCGATCACCGATGTAAAAGCCGGGGATGTAGTCGTGCGTCTCGGCACCGGGCGAGTTCGTGGGGTGGCTCACTTGGATGCCCCTTCGTTGTCTGGCGCTTTGGCGACGGGGATCCATACCGGACCGCCCGCGACATCGTCGGGATGCACCGCACCCACGCCCTTGTCGGCAGGGATGTGTTGGCGTTGCAGGCCGAGAGTGCCATGGGCAGGAATCTCCGCGTCGAGCTTGCCGGACCGAAGATCGTCGATCATTTGGTCGAAGTCGTCGTGGGTGACGCGGTACTTGTGGCGGTAGTTGACCTGTAGGCATGGAGCCTCGGTACATGCCGCCTGGCACTCGGCTGGCTCGAGCGTGATCAGCCCGTCTGCGGTGGTGCCGCCAGCCTTGACGCCGAGCTTCTCTTCGGCGTGATGCAGCAGTTCACCGGCACCCAGCAGTGCGCACGACAACGTCGTGCACACGTTGACGACGTACTTGCCGACAGGCTCGAACTTGAACATTTCGTAGAACGATGCGGTTCCGAGCACTTCGGCGGGCGTGACATTGACCAGTTCGGCAATGTGACGCATCGCGTCCTCGGTGACATAGCCGTTTTGCTCCTGGCTGAGATGGAGGAGCGGGATCAGCGCCGACTTCTGCTTCGGGTAGTGCCCAATGATCTCTTTGGCAATGACCACGTTGTGGTCGGACAAACGGCTCATGCGCGCACTCCTGTGAACGAAAAAATGTCGACGCCGCTCAACCGGGCGAAATTCGGGGCCAACGAAAACGGCATCATCGGTCCACGCCGCCGAGCACAGGATCGACTGAAGAGATGATCGCCACGGCGTCGGCAACGAGGCCGCCGCGCATCATGTGCGGCAGGCACTGAATATTCACGAAAGACGAATCGCGCATATGGAGACGGTATGGATTCGGGCCACCGTCGGAAACGATGTAACAACCAATCTCGCCGCGCGGGCTCTCGATGCCCACATAGACCTCGCCCTCTGGCACCTTGAAACCTTCGGTGAAGATCTTGAAGTGGTGGATGAGCGCTTCCATCGACTCGTCGATGCGAGCGCGCGGCGGCGGAGTGACCTTCTTGTCCTGGATGCGGTAGTCGCCTTCGGGGATCCGTTCGAGGATCTGACGAACCAGCACCATCGACTCACGGATCTCAGCGAGGCGAATTGCGTATCGGTCGAATGCATCGCCGTATGAGCCGACCACGACGTCGAATTCGAGTTCGTCGTAGTGCATGTAGGGCTGATCACGGCGGAGATCCCACTCGACACCGGTCGAACGCAGGATGGGCCCGGTGGCACCGAGCGCAAGTGCTTCGCGTGGTGTAATTACACCGACACCCTGCAAACGCTCGCGCCAAATTGGCTGGCCTGTCATCAAGATGTCGTACTCGTCGAGGCGGGGCGGCAGGAGGTCAAGAATGCGCAACACCCCATCACGCCAGCCCGCGGGCAGGTCGGCTGCAAGGCCGCCGGGGCGAATGTAGTTGTGGTTCATCCGGAGGCCAGTGACCTCTTGGAAGAACCGCAGCACTTCTTCACGCTCACGCCAGCCGTAGATCATCATCGACACCGCACCGAGGTCCATGCCGTTGGTGGCCATGAAAAGCAGGTGGCTCGACATCCGATTCAGCTCGGAGAGGAGCATCCGAATCCACACGGCGCGGTCGGGGATGTCGCCGTCGATGCCAAGCAGCTTCTCTGTGGCCATCGAAAAGACGAGCTCGTTGTTGAGTGGACTCAGGTAGTCCATGCGGGTGACATTGGTGCCACCCTGCATGAACGTGAGCTGCTCGGCAGTCTTCTCCATACCCGTATGGAGGTAGCCGATAATCGGCTTGCAGCGGAGCACCGTTTCACCCTGGAGTTCGAGCATGAGACGAAGCACGCCGTGCGTGGACGGATGCTGCGGCCCCATGTTGATGATCATCGTCTGATCTTCTTCGGGGTCGTCAGGAAGCTCGCCCAAGTTGGCCGCATCGGCCTCGGACATCCGCAGCACGGAGCCGACTTCGCGCATCAACTCGCGTGCCGTGGTCTGGCTGCGCGGCTTGAGCTTCTGGGCGCCTTCGTCGGTGCCAGCAACAAACTGGTGATAGTTCGTACCGAGGTCGTGGCCGCTTGCTGCCTTGTCGACCAACGGGTCGGGTGCTTTATCTCCAGTTCCTGATGCTTGGGCGGCATCGGTCTGTTGGCTGACGAGTTCCTCTTCGGTGGTGCTCATGCGTTGGCCCCCTTGAACTGCACCGGGATACGGCCGACCTCGTAGTCCTTGCGGAGCGGGTGGCCTTCCCAGTCTTCGGGCATCAAAATGCGCGTCAGGTCGGGATGGTCGGAGAACAAGATGCCGAACATGTCGTACGCCTCGCGTTCCATAGCTTCGGTGCCTGGGTAGAGGTCAAACAGCGACGCAACCGTCGGGTCGGCCTCAGCCACCTGGATGCGCAATCGTGTTCGACGACGCTGACCCATGTCGAGCAAATTCACGACGACTTCAAAGCGCTCGGGCTTCATGTCGGCGGGCAAAGCTCGATCCATGAACTCCAGATAGTCCACGCCACACAGGTCGATGCACATGACGTAACCCTCGTCGGCGAGCGCCTTGACGACGTCAAGGTACCGATCGGCGCGCACGTGAATCACTTCCTGGCCATTCGAGTCCGTAACCGGGCAGCCGTGAATGGTTGGCACATCGATCGAAGCGGCCTCAGCGGCTTCGTCGGTGGCGGCGCTGTCGTCGGTCATGACTTCATTCCGAGGAGCACGGGCGTTGACGTCACGTCGATGTGTTCGACGTGGATATTCGCGCCCACGCCAGGTACTGCGCGGCGCTTCAGGATCTCTTCGTTTTCGATCAGTCCATGCAGCGTCTCGATGGCGTGGATCAGCGTCTCGGGAGTGGGCGGGCAGCCGGGTGCGTACACATCGACCGGCACGATTTGATCAACGCCCTGCACAATTGCGTAGTTGTTGAACATGCCGCCCGAACTCGCACACACGCCCATCGAGATGACCCACTTGGGCTCCATCATCTGGTCGTACACCTGACGCAAAACCGGGGCCATTTTCTGGCTCACACGGCCCGCGACAATCATGATGTCGGCCTGACGTGGCGATGCGCGGAATACTTCCATGCCGAAGCGGGAGATGTCGTAGTGCGCTGCACCGGTCGCCATCATCTCGATCGCGCAGCAAGCGAGACCGAATGACGCCGGCCATGATGATCGGGAACGTGACCAGTTGACGAGATCTTCGAGCTTGGCGGTGATGACGTTGTGTGCGATCCCACCGATTCCGTCGTCGAGCACATCGTTGACGATGCCCATGTTATGACTCCTGTGGCTTTCGGGTGCGTTCGGATTGCGAGGCCGCGAGGCGGCCTACGCTGCTTCGGGGTCGGATGATTGGTCGCTGCTGGGCAGGCGACCTTCGGTACCGACACGTCGAATGGTCGAGGACATCGTGCGCTCGGGCGAAACAATTGCCGCTTCGGCTTCGAGACTCCGGTACTTGTGCAGCGGCCCCCAGTCGAGGCCACCACGCGCCACTTCGTACACGAACGTGAGGAAGAAGACCACGGAGAAGGCCAAGATCGCCCAGAAACCGTAGAACCCGAGGGAGTCGCGAGCGACCGCATACGGATAGATGAAGATGATTTCGATGTCGAACATAATGAACAACATCGCAACGATGTAAAAACTGACCGGAAAACGCTCCGGCAGGTCACGGGTGGGGACGATACCGCACTCGTACGGTGCTTCCTTGGCCGTGGACGGTCGGCTCGGTGCAAGCACTCGTGATGCCACGAAGCTGATGCCGCCGAAGGCAATCGCCAAAAACATCAAAATGATGACCGGAAGGTATTGCGCCATACAAGCCCGACCTATGCCGTGGCTACGGCGCTGGAAAGGTTGTCTTTCAGGATGCGCTCACGACGGTGCAATAGATAGCAGAGGGCAAGGAATATCGCTCCGCCACCAATGGTGAGGACGACTGCTGGCTGACGCTTCGCTCCGAGGTCCCGGACCATATAGACGTACTGGCGTTGACCAGCTTCGTCGATCTCGGCGCTGGCAGGCGCTCGGCCTGGCTCGGACCGGACGGGCGTCAATGGCGAGACCTCGACGACGGTGTAGTGCGCCTTGTGGAAGAACGCGACGAAGTCCAATGACTCGTTACCGAAGATCAGCGGATACCGCTCGCCGCCGATGTCGAAAACCTCGGTGACTTCGTACTGGCCGGCAGCAAGTGCGCCATCGAGTTCGATGTTCTCGCTCGCTGCAGCTTGGGCCTGGCCGTACGCCGGATTGCCAGTGGAAATCTTTATGTAGCCCTCATCGAAGAATTGCTGCTCAACAAGTTTGTGGACTTCCGTGGCAGGCGCGTCTTCATAGCCATCGGGGAGACTCTCAAGAGCACCAGCGCTGCGCAATGCCGGAACATCTTGAATGATGGTTTGGCCGGGAATTGCAGCCCACGACGGCTCGGGCCCCTTGAGGCCGATGCCATAGATCCACCATGTTGCACCCATCAAGGCCATCCAGCCCATGAGGCCGGTGAGCGTAACGAGGAACGACAGGCGAGAGCCCATGTTCGTCGCCATGATCATATAAACACTGCCCATCAAGACGACAACGCCCATGATGACCGTCAGGAGCCCGCGTAGTTCGGGGTCCCATCCAATTGCCAACAATGACATGTTGCTCACAAACTCCGTACGTATTCGACGACTGCTTCGATTTGGTCGTCAGTGAGCATCGAACCAAAACCAGGCATACGACCACTCCCCTGACCCTGGTTACCGTAGACCTTGCCGAACTCAGAACCGTTCTTCAAAAAGGCGACCATGTCAGCTTTGTTGTTGAAGTGGCTGTTTGTTGCACCGCCGGTGAGGTTCCAGCCATAGGCACCCTGGCCAGTTTCACCCGGGTTTCCGTAGCTCCAACCCTGCGTGTGGCAGCGGGCGCAACTGTACGCACCGCTACCGAGTTCGAGGTTAAAAACGGCCTCGCCGACGCTGGCTGCTTCGCCCGAGGCGATGGCGCCATCGATAGACGCCTGAATGTCACTAGCGATTTTCTCTGGCACCGTGCCGCTCTGGCAAAGTTCCTGGCCGTAGAAACTGGCGGCTTCAACTTCGCCCACGCCGCAGTTGTCACGCGGCAGCTGAATCGACTTGAGGTACGCGAGCACGTTGTCGATCTGCTGGCTATTCATCGGCCCACCGCCGACGAGACCCCACGGTGACATCGGCGAGAACGGGCGACCATAGTTCAGAATGAACCTGATCTCAGATTCGTCGAAGCGATAGTAGATGGTGTTAATGGCCGGTGCCTTCCAGTTGACGGCAGTGATCTCGCCAGTCAGCTTGTCGGTGACGGTGAACGGCGCTTCGCCGCCAACGCCACCCATGCCGCCGTGGCAGCCTGCACAATTGAAGCCACCTTCAGCGGTCGGAGCAAAGAGCTGCGACCCCCAGCTGGCAAACCGGTTGTTCCAACCTTCTTCGGCTCCAGCCTGACGGCTGGGCTCGAAAATCCAGTAGGCGGGAAGCATCACAACAATAAGGGCGAGCAGCAGCACACCAAAGAGCTGCACACGTTCGAGGTGCGAGCCTTCGAGCGTTTCGTCGTCGTGGTACTCCTTGCGGTTGGCGGCGAGCTCGATCTCCGAACCCACTTCTTTGCGGCCGGCCACGACATTGAAAATGCCGTAAACAACCCAACCGATGGCAATGAAAACAACGCTGATAACAGCGATCGTTCCCGTCGTTGTGGCCAAAATCATCAGTGTTCGTCTCCGCCCGTGCAGTGCGGGCCTTCAGCTTCTTGACCGGTGGTGTTAACACCGATGGCGGGCCCGGTCACGCTTGTGCCGGTATCGATTGAGACATCGCCGGTCGGCGAGATCAAGGCCGGGAAACGGTCCATACCGCGAGGTGCGGGGCCGCCCTTCTTTTCGCCAACACGGTTGTACTGGGAACCATGGCATTGGCACTCGAACCACTGGCTCGTTCTGCACTCAGGCACACGGCAGCCGAGATGCGGGCACTTCTGACTCAGCACAACGATGCCTGCTTCCATGCCGACCAGCACGTTGTCGGTGTACACCGTGCGTGCGGCGGGAAGCGCTTCGGCCGGGTAGGCGGTGATCCACGACTTGGCTTCCGGGACGTAGAAGAAGCCGCCACCCTGCTTAATACCGGCTTTGATGGCGTCGAGCTTGCCAACAGCCACGCTGCCACCAAAGCCACCCGTGCCCGAAGGCCACAGGAATGCCACGAAAGATGCCGCAGCAAACGATGCGATACCGGCGCTCATCAATGTGATGGTGGCACGGTTGAAGAACTGACGGCGTGATACGCCAATCGCTTCGGGATCCGGCGGGATCCACGGGACGATCGTCGATTCTTCGGCGCCGACTTGGACCAGTTCCTTGCTTCGGGCCTGAACGCCTTCAGCTTCGGCATCAGCGCCAGTACGAGTCGAAGCTGCTGCTTCGGCCTTGGCACCTGCGGCGCTGCGGCCTGCTTTGTCGCGTTTGACTGCTTCGCCAGACAGGGCGCCGGCGCCACGCACGTCGCTCTTGCGAGCGAGTGTGGCGAACGAGATTGCGCCAAGAACGACGACGACACCAATTGCTAAGGCGATGACTGCTGCGGTGCTCATGGGGGGTACTCCTTTGCTGTCTTTTCTACGTACTCAGGTGGCTTTGAGAAGACTCAAAGCTCGAAGAACAGGCCGTCGACCCAGGGCAACACGAAGTTGAAGCCCGGGCCCCGGAAGAATGAGCCAATCATGACGAGCACAGCCCAGAACATCAGGTGCACCGTCATCAGTGATGTGGCGAACTTGCGATCTTCGGGCTTGTTCGACGGGTTGCGATCGACAAACGGGGCGAGGATCAAGAAAATCACGCCGACGCCCGGAAGGGTCACGCCGGCCACCATCGGATGGAACATCGTGAGCAACTCCTGCAGGCCGAGGAAATACCAGGGGGCCTTCGAGGGGTTCGGTGTCGCGTTGGTGTTAGCGAGTTGCAGCAGTGGAGCGTTAACGAACACCGAGAAGATGAATGTGAACGCCGTCATTGCCAGAGCGGCAACAAACTCGGCTGCGAGGAGGTGCGGCCATGTGTGGACCTTGTCGACCGGGGTGGCCTTAACGTCCTGAATCGAACCAGACTTGACGACCGTCAAGAGGCGCTGAGTGTGACCGCCTGGGCCCGCACCAACAGGAATACCTCCTGCGGCGGGTGCTGCAGCGACGACGGCGCCGACCTTGTCGGCAACCGCAACGCCTCCACCGCGGGAAGCTTCAGCAGTCGGTGCGCCGCCCTGAGATGCCTTGGCAGCCTGGCTGCGCTTCAATAACGCTTCGGGAATACGCGAATCGCCTGCTGGCGCGGCAGCTTCGCTGCTGGCCGCTGCCGGTTCGGCAGCAGAAGCCGCGTCCGCGGACTTCTCACGGGCGGCTTGCGCCCGCTTCAGCAGATGTTCTGGGATCTCGGTCATGAGTTCACCCCTTCATCTTTCCGTCCCTGGTTCTCAGAGACACAGCCATTCAACATCACAAATCTTTCGGAGGTCATATCCAGATCACAACGGACCGGAAATACCGCCATCTTTCCGTACACGCCAGAAGTGGATCGCCATGAAGATAACGATGATGAACGGCAGGAACAAGACATGCAGCACATACCAGCGCAGCAAAGTCTCGGAGCCGATCTCAGCACCGCCCAGCAAGACGAATCTGACCTCGTTACCGAACACGGGCGTATAGCCCATCATGTTCGTACCCACAGTCACCGCCCACAGCGCAAGCTGATCCCACGGGAGTAGATACCCGGTGAACGACAGCAGCAGGGTGAGGGTCAGAAGGATCACACCAATCACCCAGTTGAACTCACGGGGCGCCTTGTAGGCGCCGTGGTAGAAGACTCGAGCCATGTGCAAGAACACGGCGAGCACCATCAAGTGGGCCCCCCATCTGTGCATATTTCTCACCAGCAAACCAAAGGTGACCGAAGTCTGGAGGTTCTGGATGTCGTTCCAGGCCGCAGTCGCCTCGGGCCGATAAAAGAACATCAAGAAGATGCCGGTCACGGTCAGCAGGATGAACAAGAAGAAGCTGAGACCGCCGAGGCAGAGGGTGTAGGACACCTTCACTGCGTGACGCTTCACCTTGACCGGATGCAAGTGGTACAGCACCGAGTTCATAATGACGTAGGAGCGGTTTCGCGGGCTGTCGGTGTAGCCCTTGCGGAAGATCGAGCCCGGCCGGAAGATCGAGCTCCAGGCCTGGCTGCCCTGGGTCGCGTCAACCGCCTGGTTGACCCGGTCTTTTACGGTCGGGCGTGGTTTGTCGTCAATCGTCTTAGACATGGATCTCTCTCAGAGCCTCATCCCATAGCCATAGCCATGGTTGTTGGTACGCATGTGATAATCGCCGGCAGCCGTTGCGGAGCCGGCCTTGCCGAGGATGATGACCCCGGTCGGGCAACGGTCGACGCACAGAGCACAACGTGTGCAAATGTCGTCGTCAATCGTGAACATGAAGGCGTCGGACGGGTCGGTGCCCGGCTGCTCGGTGCCAATGGCCTCGGTCACCGCGGACGTACTCACCATGTGGATGCACTTCCACGGACAAATGTCGACGCAACCCTCGCAAGCAATGCATTCGGACTGATCGATGTGGATGAACTGCTTCGGCTTGACAGCCTTGCTGAGGTAATCCGCGTCGACTTCCACCAACGTGTAATTGTCGGTGAACGGCATCATCGGGGGGTTTGCGTCGGTTTTTGCCATATGAGATCAGGCTTTCTTCACGAGAGGACGACCGTACGAAGACACGGGAAGTTCCTTCTGGACTTCCTTGCCACGGTTCTGCCACCAAATCACTACGAAGATGTTGAGGCCGAAGAAGATCGCGTGGATCAGCACAACGATGATGTCGCGCAGTGCTTCATACTGCAGGGTGATCGGGTTCCAGCCGCCGAGCGACTGTGGCTTCAGGATCTGGCCAGGCCCCAGCATGAGCTTGTCTTTCGACCAGCCGAGGTTCTTGTCAGCATGGTCAATCCACTGGTGCGGTACGACGCCGTACGTCAGGAAAAGGACGCCGAAAGCGTAGGTGCTGGCGAGCATTGCTTCGCCCCAGGTGAACGTTTGGCCTTTTTTCCGTCGCTGGCCGTACGGGATGACGGCGAGCGTCAGGAGTACAGCTGCCACGAAGGACACAATGAACGCCTGGTTGACACCAGGCCACTTCAAGACATCGATTGCGATCATCGTTGGTGGTGAGTCCTCTGAGTTGCTTTCGTACTGCGGAGTTATCTGTTGCTCAGTCGTGCTGCCCATGGCAGATCACTCGTGATTTCAATCGCCCAGTGTACTCATGGCTTTGGGCTGAACGAAGTCTGGCACGCAAGTGTGACGCGCGCGCCAGGTTGTGCGAAAGTGCACGAGTGTTCCCCTGAAATATCAGCGTGTCTGATCGAGGCAGTGTGACGGGTTCCGGCGAAATTGTCACCCTCCAAGATTCACGCGACCGGTCGTTCTGCATCTATCCTCTGCCCGGTGACTGAGATCCCCGAACATCTCCTGAAGCGGTCGCGCGAACGGCGCTCCGCAATCGGCCAGGGCGGCGACGACGCGTCCGCCGTAGCTCCTACTGCAGGCGCCGTCGAGAAGTCGGCAAGCTCCACGCCGGCCGCGACGCCCGCTCCACCGAGTGGTCCTGCCCCGCGCACCGCCGCCTCCGCACCGTCTGCTCCGAAGCCGCCGAAGCCCGACCCGCACTACGTCACTGCCTACAAGCAGCGACGCAAAGTGCCGTTCTGGGCGATGGCGACACTGTCGCTGATGCCCGTGTGGGGCTTCATGTACGTCCGTGCACTTACCGATGGTGGCGAAGTCTCTGCCGGACCAATCGGCGAAGGCGCAGAGGTCTACAATAACTGTGCCAGCTGCCACGGCGCTGGCGGCGGCGGCGGCGTTGGCTACCAGTTCAGCGAGGGCGAAGTCCTCAAGACCTTCCCGAACATCGAAGACCAGATCCGCTACGTCTACTACGGCACCGAGCAGTACAACATCGCTGGTGTCGACGTGTACGGCAACCCGGAGCGCGAAGGCGGAGCTCACCAAACTGGTGTCAGGGGTGTCATGCCCGGCTTCGGTGGCCAACTCACCGATGAGGAAATCGTCGCAGTGATTTGCCACGAGCGTTACACGCTCGGCGGCGCCGACCCGACCAGCGAAGAGTACGAAACTGAATTCGAGACGTGGTGTTCGCAAGAATCGGTGCTGTTCGAAGAGGTCGCAACTGGTGCGGTCGTTCTTGCGTCCGACGATGCAATCGAGCCGATCCCAGTCGGTGAATCGATGATCGAAGTCACGCCGATCGGCTCTGCGCCGATCGCTGGCCGAGGCTGACCCGGCCGGCGCGTCGCCGTCGGCCAGCACACACATTTTCTCGGACCAGACTGACCTTCGTGCCGAGCCCATCGACTGCCATCTCCACTGATGTTCTCGTCGTCGGTGGCGGTCCCTCCGGATCGAACATCGCCACATGGTTGGCTCGCGCCGGGCACCACGTCACTGTTGTCGAAAAGCGGAGCGGCCCACGCCACAAGTCGTGCGGCGACATGCTGTCGCCTCGAGCAGTTGCCGAGCTCTCCAGCATCCAGGTCGACCCGACGCAAATCGGCGGACACCTCGTGCAAGGCGTCCGGTTGACGCACGGTCGCCATGCGATCGAATCGCCATGGCCAGAGCATCCCGACTTCCCCCAACACGGCATCGTCGTCCGCCGCGATCGACTCGATGAGCATTTACGTGATCGTGCCGTCGCTGCGGGAGCCTCTTTGTTGATGGGGCATGAGGCCGTCTCGCCGATTGCCGAGCGTGGATTCGTTCGTGGAGCGACAGTCCAACTCGTCAACGACGAGGGTGAGATCACCGGAACTCGTGATATCCGCGCCCGATTCATTGTGGTCGCCGATGGCGCGAACAGCCGGTTCGGACGTGGGCTCGGCACCAGCCGCCAACGCAAGTGGCCGTATGCGATTGCCGCCCGCACCTACTTCGCTTCGCCACGCACACGCGAAACTTGGATCGAGACTTCGATGGGTATCTCCGACCAGAACGGCCAACCTGTTGCCGGATACGGCTGGATTGCACCGATGGGTGACGGCAACGTGAACGTCGGCGTGGGGGTGTTGTCAAGCCACCGAAATATCAAAAGCCTGAACACACTGAAGCTGCTGACGTCTTTTTGCGCCTCGATCGCCGACGACTGGGGAATCGATCCCGACGCCGGCCTGAAGGCGCCCACCCGGCTGCGACTTCCACTCGGTGGGTCGATCACGCCCAAGATGGGCCCGACCTTCCTCGTCGTCGGCGACGCCGCCGGCGCCGCCAATCCGTTCAACGGCGACGGCCTCGAGGCAGCCTTCTTGGGTGGCCGTCTTGCAGCCGACGTCCTCGAAGAGGCCTTGACCACCGGCAACTCAACCTCGCTCCAGCGGTACCCCGTCCTCCTCAATGAAGAACTCGGTCGATATCGCAAGGTCGGTCGCCTGTCGGCTCGTTTCCTCGGTCGCCCAGCGATTCTGAAGCCAGCACTGCGCGTGGCTTCGCGCAGCGACGCCGCGATGGGCGCCGTCTTACGGATCGCCACGAACGAAATGCGCAACGACACCAGTGCTGCTGGAGCCGAACGCGTGTACCGCCTCGCCGCCGTCCTCTCCCGCTTCGCCCCGAGCTGGTAACGCCCGCGGCCTACCTGCTCCGCCCAGGCCCGCTCCGCCCAGGCCCGCTCCACCCAGGCGTCAGCGGTTGCGGCGGCGCGGGAGGATTTTTTTGGGGAACCGGAGCGTGACGACCGAGAGGGCCAGGATCACCGGGTAAATCTCGAGGCGCCCGAGGAGCATCTGCATCGTCGCAATCCATCGGCCCCCCGGTGGAATCACCGTGAAATCGCCGGTGTGGTCAAGGAGGCCGAGGCCGGGACCGACGTTGCCGAGCGAGGTCGCCGACGCAGAGAACGAGGTGATCATGTCCGGGCCGGTCGCAGCGATGGCGAACGCTCCGCCACCGAAGATCACCAGCGCCAGCAGCAGAAACCCGACCACCTTGCCGGCCACGTCATCAGACAACGAGGCGTTGCCGACGCGGACTGGTCGAACCAGCTTCGGGTGGAGATGCTTCAGCGCTTCTCGGTGCGCGAAGCTCGACACAGCCATCACGCGTAGCAGCTTGATACCACCAGCGGTCGAGCCGGCCATAGCTCCGAGTGGCAGTGCAATCAACAACAACGATTGCGCCGTCTGGCTCCACAGGCCGTACTCGGTGGCCACGTAGCCAGTCGTGGTCACCGTCGACGCTGCAGTGAACAGTGCGTCGCGGAAACCGGTTGTCTGACCACCGTTGTTCCCCGCAGTCGCGAACGCCCAGAGTGTGATCGAACCGACAAACGCCAGGTAGACGTGGAACTCAGTGGAGCGCAGGAGTGGCTTCACGTTGCCGCGCAGCGCACGCCAGTACAAGGTGAAGCTGCCGCCAGCCATCAGCATGCCGACGATACAAATCCATTCGAGTAGGTCAGATTCAAAGTGCCCGAACGACGCTTGGTACGGCGAAAAGCCACCGGTCGAGACCGTTGTGAAGGAATGACTCACTGCGTCGTAAATACTCATCCCAGCAGCGAAGTAGGCAACGGCCATCGCGACCGTGAAGCCGACGTACACCGCCCACAGCCGCCGCGCTGTTTCGCGAACTCGCGGGGTCAACCGTTCGCCCGTGGGGCCAGGCGCTTCTGCTTCGAGCAGGCTCATGCCACCCGAACCAACGGTCGGGAGTACGGCGACGACGAGCACGATGACGCCCATTCCACCCATCCACTGCGTCATCGACCGCCAGAACAGCAGGCCCTGAGATGTGGCCTCGATGTCGGGGGTGACCGTTGCGCCAGTGGTTGTGAACCCAGACATCGCTTCGAACAGCGCATCGTCAAAGCGGGTGAAATGGCCCGTGACCAAATAGGGGATTGCACCGACAGCGGCAATGGCCACCCACGCAATGGTGACGGTAGTGAACACGTCGAGTACGCGAATCTGCTTCGGGGCGACGGTGCTCTGCCACATGATCGCTCCGACAATCGACGTGATGATCCCGGTGATCAGTAGTGCAACGACATCAGGACCGCCATCGATGACGTCGACAATGCCGGAAACGGCGATACCGACCCCGACGACGGTCAGCGTGAGGCCGACGACATGCAGCACGAGCGACGGACGTCGCTGCTGCGTAAAGAGGCGCTCACCGCGCTCACCGAAGACCGACACACGCGGGTTCAGTAGCGCATGAGTGTCAGGCCGGTAAATCCGGTGCGAACCATGCGGTTCGACGTTGCTCACCGATGGTCCGCCCGGGACGAAAACGCCTTACGTAGGGCTGGCAGTGAATCGGGACGAGCAAAGACCACGACGTTATCCCCAGCATGAAGAATGGTATTGCCGCGCACGATGCGACCGGCTTCTCCGGGGCGGATGACCGCGCCGAGTACAACCGAGTGCGGCAGATGCAACTCGGCGACCACGGCACCGTCAGCCTCGGAGTTGGCTTCGATCTCGATCTCGTCGACTTCGATGTCGCTCTCGAGGAACGTCGCTACGGATGCCGTTCCGCCGCGCACGTGGCGCAGCACAGCGTTGGCCGATGCAGTGCGCGGGCTGAGGGCAGCGTCGATGCCGAATTGGCGAACCAGCGGCAGCAGGCTGAGCCGATGAATGACCGCAACTGTGAAGGTATTTCGACCGGTAGCGGCGAACGCACACGCCAGCACATTGGCCGCATCGTCGCCAGTCGCCGCGATCACGAGGTCTTGGTCGGTGATTGATTCCTCGTTCAGCATGTCGGTGTCTTCGATATCGCCTTGCACCACCGTGACACGCGGCAGCTTCTCACTCAGCACTCGAGCACGTTCGATGTCGTGTTCGACGAGCACGACATCGGCACCGTCAGCTTCGAGTCGCTCGGCAACGCGGGTGCCAACAGCGCCGCCGCCGAGCACCATGACTCGTTTGGCGCGCTGGTGTGACGCGCCGAGCAATTCGAGGATCTCGTTGCGGCTCTGCCGGTTGGTGAGCACTCGGACGTGGTCGCCGGCTTCGAGTCGTTGGTCGCCCCGCGGAATGACGGTCTCTCCGTTACGCGTCAGCGCTCCGAAAAGGAAGCGCCAGTCGGGCTCGAACGACACGCCGATCTCGGCGAGCGTGCTTCCGGCCAAGGCCGCACCCTCACCGATCGTGCAGCCAAGGACGAGCAGGTCGCCACCGGACATTTGATACACCTCGTCGGCACCCGATGCCTGGGTGAGCGCCATGATCTCGTCCGCTGTGTCAGCGTCGGGGTCGATGACCACGTCGGCCCGCATGATCTCGCGGAGTCGAGCACCACCCTCTTCACGGAGTTCTTCGGTCTGAATGCGGACGACGGTCTTCGGGACACCCGCTTCTTTCGCCAAAAGCGAGGCAATGAGATTGACCTCGTCGTTCTGCGTGACACCAGCCAGGAGGTCGGCGCGATCGATGCGTGCGGCTTTCAGGGTGGACGGCAACGTGGCGCTACCGACCACGACTTGGACATCGAGCTGGGCCGCTATGGCGGACGCGATTGCCTCGTTCTGCTCGATGACGACAACGTCATGACCCTCGGCTCCGAGCCGTTGTGCGAGGTACCAGCCGACCTCGCCGGCACCGACGATCACGACATGCATTTCATCAGCCTGCCTGATTACGGGCACTGGCGCGCAACATTCGCGCGAATCCGTTTACTTCAGCTCAGCTGCTGAGCTGACCAATCCACGCCTCAACGCGCTTCTTGTTGATCCCAAGATCGCTCTTACCAAGGCGCGATCGGGAGAAGATCGCCAGCGTGCTGCTGGTCGCATCGATCTCGATGAACTTCACCGACACATAGTCCGGAAAGCCGAAAAAGCTGCTGGTCTGTACATAGGTGACGTAGCCCTCCGCCGCCGAGCCGCCGACGATGTCGCTGCCAACACGGAGAGCAATGGCGTCGAACTTGGCTGCGAGGTCTGCCGAAGAAATTGGGAAGGTTGGTGCAGCGGCGTCCCGTTCCGTTGTGCCGTCCGGTCCGACTCGATATGAGTTCGGTGTGCTCGGCTTCGCAGCGACGAGCGGATTGACGTGCCAGACCGCCGGATCGTGGTCGAGGCGGCGAATCATGATTGCTGCGACCGCCGACGCAGTGACAAGGAGGCCGACGATGATCAGAACGATTCGCATCGTCCGATCATGCCCGACTTTCACGCCCGAGCCCCTCTCGGTCAATGTCAGAATCCGACGCGACCGCAGATCATTTTCCAGAACCGCACCTGCGCGCTTTGCGCGCTACGTAGCCAACGCGCTCATGTATTCCCAGAAGTCGCCGAAAACCTGTCACTGGGCTCGACCGGGCAGTGTCACCGGTCGCCGATAGAGTTAACGCACAGGTTCCGAGCGCTGTTTCGCATCCCGCAGGCGGCGCTCATCGAGGGGGCCCCTGAACGAAAGGGCAGCAGATGTTCGAACGATTTACCGACCGAGCACGAAGAGTCGTGGTGCTCGCGCAGGAAGAAGCGCGGCTGCTCAACCACAGCTACATCGGCACCGAGCACATCCTGCTCGGCCTGATCCATGAGGGCGAAGGCGTTGCTGCCAAGGCACTCGAGTCGCTCGGCATCAGCCTTGAAGCGGTACGCAGCCAGGTCGAAGAGATCATCGGCCAGGGCGGCTCGTCGCCATCTGGCCACATCCCCTTCACGCCGCGCGCCAAAAAGGTCCTTGAGCTGTCGCTGCGCGAAGCGCTGCAGCTCGGCCACAACTACATCGGCACCGAGCACATCCTGCTCGGCCTCATCCGCGAAGGTGAAGGCGTTGCCGCACAGGTGCTCGTCAAGCTTGGCGCCGACCTCTCCCGTGTCCGCCAGCAGGTCATCCAGCTGCTGTCTGGGTACCAGGGCCCCGCCGGTTCGACCGGTGGTAGCGGCTCGGGCTCCGGCCGCTCTGAAGGCGGCCAGCCCGCCGCAGGTGTAGGCGCCGGCAACAAGGAAGGCGGCGACGAGAAGGGCGGCAACTCCCAGATCCTCGATCAGTTCGGCCGCAACCTCACCGAAGCTGCCCGTAACGGTGAACTCGACCCAGTCATCGGCCGCTCAAAAGAACTTGAGCGCACGATGCAGATCCTCTCACGGCGCACCAAGAACAACCCGGTGCTCATCGGTGAGCCCGGCGTCGGCAAGACCGCCATCGTCGAGGGTCTCGCCCAAAAAATCGTGAACAACGACGTCCCCGACACGCTCGCCGGCAAGCAGCTGTACACGCTCGACCTCGGCGCACTCGTCGCCGGTTCGCGCTACCGCGGCGACTTCGAAGAACGCTTGAAGAAGGTCCTGAAAGAGATCAAGTCACGCGGCGACATCCTGCTGTTCATCGACGAAATTCACACCCTTGTGGGTGCCGGTGCTGCCGAAGGCGCAATCGACGCTGCGTCGATCCTCAAGCCGATGCTCGCTCGCGGTGAACTCCAGACCATTGGTGCCACCACGACCGACGAGTACCGCAAGCACGTTGAGAAAGATGCTGCACTCGAGCGTCGTTTCCAGCCGGTCAAGGTCGAAGAGCCATCTCTGGCTCACACGATCGAGATCCTCAAGGGCATCCGCGACCAGTACGAGTCGCACCACCGGGTCACGATCACCGACCAGGCCCTCGTCGCTGCAGCCAACCTCGCCGACCGTTACATCAGTGACCGCTTCCTTCCTGACAAAGCAATCGACCTCATCGACGAGGCCGGTTCCCGCCTGCGCATCAAGCGCATGGCCACACCGCCTGATCTCCGCGAGCTCGAGCAAAAGCTGACCGACATCCAGGAAGCCAAGAAGACGGCCGTCGAAGATCAGCAGTTTGAAGAGGCTGGCCGGCTGCGCGACGAAGAGAAGAAGCTCCTCGAAGAGAAGGCCGAGAAGGAGATCGAGGTCAAGGCGTCCGGTGTCGACCTGTTCGATGAAGTCGACGAAGAAGCCGTGGCCGAAGTGCTCGCACTCTGGACCGGTATCCCCGTTTACAGGCTGACCGAAGAAGAGACCGAGCGTCTCTTGCGGATGGAAGACGAATTGCACAAGCGGATCATCGGCCAGGAGAACGCTGTGGCCGCCGTGTCGCAGTCGATCCGCCGCACCCGTGCCGGCCTGAAAGACCCCAAGCGGCCGTCGGGCTCGTTCATCTTCCTCGGCCCCACCGGTGTCGGCAAGACCGAGCTCGCGAAGACACTGACCGAGTTCCTGTTCGGTGATGACGACGCGCTGATCACCCTCGACATGTCCGAGTACATGGAGAAGCACACGGTCAGCCGACTCGTTGGTTCGCCTCCCGGCTACGTCGGGTACGAAGACGGGGGCCAGCTCACCGAAGCGGTACGTCGTAAGCCGTTCTCTGTTGTCCTCTTCGACGAGATCGAAAAGGCCCACCCGGACGTGTTCAACACGCTCCTCCAGATTTTGGAAGAGGGTCGTCTCACCGACAGCCAGGGTCGCAGCGTCGACTTCCGCAACACCGTGCTGATCATGACCTCGAACCTCGGCACACAGGATCTCCGCAAGGCCAACCTCGGCTTCACCACCGACGACTCCGCCATGAGCTACGAGCGCATGAAGGAAAAGGTCAACGACAGCCTAAAGAACCACTTCCGGCCTGAGTTCCTCAACCGCATCGACGAGACCATCGTCTTCCACGAGCTCTCCAAGGACGAAGTGCTCCAGATGGTCGATCTGCAGTTGATCCGCCTCACCGGACAGCTCGAGAGTCAGGGTCTTGGCATCGAGGTCAAGCAGTCCGCCAAGGAACTGCTCGCCGAAGTGGGTTACGACCCGCAGCTCGGTGGCCGGCCGTTGCGTCGTGCGATCCAGCGCCACATCGAAGACTCGCTGTCCGAGAAGATCCTGTACAAGGAGTTCTCGGCAGGTGAGATCATCGTCGTTGATACTGAGGACGATCCCGAGCGCGAGGGCAAGAAGAAGTTCACCTTCACTGCCGTCGAGGGCTTCGTGCCCGCCGCATCGGTCGAACTTGAGATGACGACGACCGAAAAGCCGGCCGCACTGCCGTCCGCACTGCCGGAGGGCCAGCTGCCACCGCCTGAAGTAGTCGAGTGATCTCAGCCAACTGCTGATCGAACGCCCCGACGGTCCACCGTCGGGGCGTTCGTCGTTTTCGGGTCATGGGTCGACTCGTGCCACCTTTCAGGCGCCGCTACACGACATACTGGCGAACGTGATTCGGCGGCTGATGGCACTTCTGGCACTGTCTGTCGCATTCACTGCCTGCCAGCTCGACGCGACCGTCGATGTCGTCGTGGATCCCGACGGGACCGGCCAGATCGCTGTGACCATCGTGGCCGACCAGGAGATCCTCGATCAGATTCCGACGCTTGCTGAGGATCTCGTCCTCGACGACGTCATCGAAGCAGGCTGGTCGATCGATGGACCCCGTGCTCCGGACAATGGATCCGACGGGCTGTTTCTCCAGATGACGCATCGCTTCCGTTCGCAGGGCGAAGCAACGAACCTGCTGCAGTCCCTTGGCCCACCCTTCACGCAAATGGAGGTTGGTCGCGGCCTCAACGGCGACGTCACCACCAATCAGCTCCGGGGTCGACTCGTGCTCGTTGACGGATTCAACGCGTTCGCCGACGCCGACCTGGTCGCTGCAGTCGGATCACAGCCGTTTGCCGCGCAGCTCGCAGCGGCGGGCGCAACGCCAGAAGAGAACATGTCGGTCACCGTCCGGGCCTCATTGCCCGGCGTCTTGGAGAGCGACAAAACGAACGTCGAGCCGAACGAAGGCGGCATCCTCGAGTGGGCGGTCCCGCTCGACGGCTCCGCACTCCAATGGCAGGCCGAAACCACCCAGCAGCCCGGCGAAGGCCAGCGTTGGGCGCGTCCCCTCTCGATCGTCGCGCTTATCGCTCTTGTCGGCTGGGTCGCGTTCATGGCGCTGTTCATCATCTACGTCGCCTTCGCCCGCTTCCGTCGAGCACGCGCCTACAAACACCGCCACCTCGGCCGCCTCTGAAGCTTGGACCCGGCCAAACGGGTTGTGACACCACATCTCTAGGGTGGCACTCATGGCCAAGTTGAGCGGCAAGATCCGCATTGTCTACGCATGCAGCGAGTGCGGTTCGTCGTATCCCAAATGGTCGGGGCAGTGCGGCAGCTGTGGCGACTGGAACACGCTCGCCGAAGAGATCGAAGACACCGGCGACGCACTCAAGGCTCCCCCGCCGCCGACCAATCGACCAGGCCCGACACTCATCGGCGACGTGGGGACCGAAGCCGCCCAGCCGAGATCGACTCAAATCAACGAACTCGACAGGGTGTTGGGCGGTGGCATCGTGCCCGGTGCTGTCATGCTGCTCGGCGGCGAACCCGGCATCGGCAAAAGCACGCTCCTGCTCCAGCTACTCGCATCATGGGACGGGCCGACCCTGTATGTCAGCGCCGAGGAGAGCGCCCAGCAGGTCCGCCTCCGCGCCGAACGGCTCGATGCAGTCCGACCGCAGCTCTGGTTGCATGCCGAGACCTCGCTGCCGCACATCCTCGAATCAATCGAATCAACCAAGCCGGAGCTCGTCGTCATCGACTCCATCCAAACCGTCTTTGACCCCTCGCTCGGTTCGCTGCCCGGCAGCGTCGGGCAAGTCCGCGGGTGTGCACAGCGACTCGTCAACGTGGCCAAGGAACGCGACATCGCTATCGTGCTCGTTGGGCACGTCACGAAAGACGGTGGCTTGGCCGGACCGCGAGTGCTCGAACACGTCGTCGACACTGTCCTCCAATTCGAAGGCGACAAACATCATGCCCTTCGGCTGTTAAGGGCCTCCAAGCATCGATTCGGCCCCACCAACGAACTCGGCATCTTCGAAATGGCAGGCGTCGGCCTGATCGGCGTGCCTGATCCATCGACGATGTTCCTCTCCGACCGCCGGACCGGCATCCCCGGTTCAGCGGTCGTGCCGACGATGGAAGGACAGCGCCCGATTGTGGTCGAAGTCCAGGCCCTCACGTCGCCGGGCGTTCCTGGCGTGCCGTCGCGGCGGAGTGCGCTGGGCCTCGACGGTCCACGGCTCTCGATGCTGATGGCGGTACTCGGCCGCCGCGCTCGGCTCCCCGTCGGCGAGCACGACGTCTATGCCTCCACGGCTGGCGGCGTCAAGCTCGTCGAACCCGGCCTTGACCTCGGCGTCTGTCTCGCAGTCGTCAGCGCACTTCGCAACCAACCAATGCCTGCTGACGTGGCTGTGTTCGGCGAGGTGGGCCTCGGCGGCGAGCTCCGTCAGGTCGGCCAAGCTGCTCGTCGGCTCACTGAAGCGGCCCGCCTCGGGTTCTCCCGCGTTATTGTCCCCGCCAATTCGCCTGATGGCGACGGCGACATTCGGGTTATTCGTGCCAAGACGCTCAGCGAGGCCATCGCCGCAGGCGGTCTCAACGGAGAGGTTTGATGCACTGAGGGGCGGGCTCGCCGCTCTCCGGGCCGAACCCAGCACAGCAATTGGCAGAACCATGTGACCCCATCTCGCGTAAGCTCAAGTTGTGGAGTATCGGTACGGAGGGGCAAACGAGAAGATGCGCAATGCGCTCGCTCGCGTCGCCCCTGGTACTCCGCTGCGTCACGGCATCGACCGTGTGGTGCGATCAAAAGCTGGCGCGCTGCTTGTCCTGAGCGACGAGCCCGACGTTCTGTCAATCTGCTCAGGCGGGTTCCTCGTCGATGCCCCGTACAGCCCGCAGCGACTGTCCGAGTTGGCGAAGATGGACGGCGCGATCATTATTTCGACCGAGGGCGGGCGAATCGCACGAGCGAACGTCCACCTCGTCCCCGACCCCACCGTCCCGACCAGCGAGACCGGCACACGCCACCGCACAGCCGAGCGCGTCGCCCGGTCACTCGACGTACCCGTGGTTTCGGCCAGCGAAGAAATGGGCGTGATTAACGTCTACGCAGGTGGCGAGAAGCGCCAGCTGCAAGAGGTAGGCCACCTGCTCGAGCGCGCCAACCAGGCACTGCAGACGCTCGAGCGTTATAAGGCCAAGCTCGACGACGGCATCAACAACCTGACGGCCGTCGAAGTCGAAGATGTCGCCACGTTGCGCGACGTGGTTGCTGTTGTTCAGCGAGGCGAAATGGTCCATCGCGTTGCCGACGAGATCGAGACGATGATCATCGAACTCGGCATCGATGCACGGTTGCTACGCCTTCAGCTCGACGAGTTGTACGAAGAAATCGACGACGAACTCGACCTCGTGGTTGCTGACTACATGCCCGCTGACAAGACAGCCGAGCAGGCCATGTCCGACATGTCCAAGCTGTCGGATGACGACGTCCTCAATCTACGTGTGACCGCCGATGTCCTCGGCCGCGCCGGCGACAACGACGACCTCACCCAGGAAGTCGCACCGAAGGGCCTGCGATTCCTGCGCCGCGTGAAGCGACTCGACGCCAACATTGCTGACGATGTCGCAGAACACTTCGGTAGCTTGGCAAAGATGCAGCGGGCAACGCTCGACGACCTGATGTCGGTCGAAGGTGTCGATGAGTCAATGGCGCGCAGTGTGCGCGACACATTGACTCGCATCACAGAGTCCACGATCCTCGACCAGTACTGAAATCAGTTTCAGGTCGGGTCGGGTCGGGTCAAGGGTTCTCGCCTGTCACGGTCGGCAGAATCTGATCCCACACTGCGTCGTCTTCGAAGCCGAGCGCCCACAGCGACACGCCGTTCAAGTGGTACTCACGTGCCAGGTCCATCCGGAGACGGACACCGTCGCCATCGACGTAGTGGACTCGACGGCCCTGGACGCACGAGGTCGTTCCGTCGGTGACCTCGAGGTCATAGTCAAAGATCCACTCACCGGTCTCGGGCACTGCGATGGGCGTCGCTCCGCGCAGCGCAATCAAGTCGTCGACCGAGCGGGCCGTGACACTCGTACGGCCCTGCAATTCCGACGCCGGGCAGACACCTGACTCTCCAACCGGCCAGTTCCGTCCATACACGGCGAGCCCCAGCACCAGCTTGTCCGGCTGCCCCGTTGCCTCAATGGCGCCGTTGATTGAGCGCTCGACGAACTCGAGTGGAGCGATCGGCCCCGGATCGACGACTGAAAAGTCGTAGGCCATAATGCGAATGCGATCGACATGCGGCGCTATTGCGCCGTAGTCATAGACCCAGAAGCCACTTGCTGCTGTCTGGCCGGCGTCGTATACCGGAGGGATACTGACCGTCAGCGTTCGATCGTCGGCACGGAGCGCTGCGCCGAGTTCGGTGATGAACGCCACCCAATTCGGGCGGGTCGTTGCCCAGGTGCTTCTACCATCCGCAAAGGCAAACTGTTCGTAGTCGATGTCAATGCCAGCGAAGTCGCCGCTCGCCGCGAACTCAACAATGGTGCCGACGTGCGCCGAGCGTGTGGACGGGTCAGCGAGGATCGCGGCCATCTCGCCGGCAGGGAGCGCGTCGACGATCGATGGCACGACGTTTGCTCCGGCCTTATCGGCAATGGTCATGAACTGCTCGATGCCTTCGTCGCGCGCGTTCGGGTCGATCTCGATCGTGGAGACGCCGGTTGCGTTGAACCAGAACGGCGAAATGTCTCGAAGCGATCCGACGCGCTGCTCCAACTCCGGCAACGAGTCGTCGAGTGCCCAGTAGGGCGCCCAGGCGTCGAGTGGAATGTCCGGCTTCGGTGCGGGGACCGATGACGGTCGGGTGACGGCAAAGGCTGCACCACCAAGCACGACGACCAGCACAGCCACCAGCGCGACCAGCGCCGAAGAGCGACGCGATGCGGGCGCCGGCGTTGCAGCCGCCGTTGGCGTGTTGTCAAGCGTCATTTCAGGCAATCCGAACGATCGAAAGCAGATCTGTCGGGAAATCGGTGTCAGCCGACGAGGGCGCGCAGATCGTCGACGGTGAGGCCGACCAACGTGTCGCGAATCGTGAGGTTCCGTGCAGGATCGAGTTGGACGACATGGGGGATACCCAGCGTCGCACACCCAGCAGCCAGAGCTGAGGCAACACCAGTTCGAGAATCCTCGATCGCGACACACGCCGCGGGGTCGACGCCCAGCCCCCGAGCTGCCGCCTCGTACGGTTCGGGGTTCGGCTTGCCGTGAGAGACTTCGTCACCGGTGATTGTGAGTTCGAATGACCCATCAGGGCAAGCGATCAGAACGGCCTGCGCAAAGCGGCGCCACGACATCGTGACAAGAGCGCAGCGGACCCCGGCGATCTTGCACTCGGCAAGCAGTTCCCGTGCACCGGGTCGCCACGGAAGCTCAGCCTGGACTCGCTCGATGACGCCGTCCATCAGGTGATTGACGAGATCAACCGGCTCCATATCGACACCTGCAGCACGCAGCACTGCTGCCGAATCGAGCAGGTCAGATCCGATGAGATCCTTTGCCTGAGCGCCCGACCAGGTGCCACCGTGTTCCTCGACGAGGCGCTGCTCGCACTCGATCCAGTAGGGCTCACTATCAACGAGCGTCCCGTCCATGTCCCAGAGCACAGCGGCGAGTTCCGTCACGCCGAAGAGTCTGCCAGCACATTTCGTTTGCGCCGAAGAACCCGCGGGTATCCAACGAGAACTTCGACGCAAACGGAAATAGGGGTGAGCGGCCGGAGACGGTGGGTGGGGTGAGCGGGGCGATCAGTTTCTGAAGACGGTGATCTTGTCTTCACCGATCGCTGCGCGGCGCTCGGGATCGTCAATACCTTGGCCTTCGCCAGGAGCGAGGCACAGGATGCCAAGTTTGCCTTCGGCCTTGTTGTGGTGCACGGCCAGCGAAGCCTCGCCAACGCCGTCGAGTGTGTAGGTGTCAGTGAGGAGTGGCTGGATCTTGCCTTCACAGAGCAGCTTGTTGGCAGCCCATGACTCGGCGTAGTTAGCGAAGTGCGACGAGAGGAGCTTCTTGAGCTTCATCCAAAAGTGCCGGTTGTCGAACTCGACCATGTAGCCCGAG
>CAWUXP010000187.1:0-8201 GCA_963926495.1 Candidatus Ilumatobacter herschelensis | reverse complement strand
GCAGCCGTACAACCGCTCCATCGACGGATTACGAGCTGTCAACTGGGCCGAAGTGGAAGCAATCGTCGCCGATTTGGCTGCGCAACACACCGGCCAGTTTCAGGCACAACTCCCCGGCATCGACGCCGGTTCTGATCGCGTCCACCGCAACCGCGACTGACAATCGCATGCGACGCACTCGGCCCGCAGGTTCATCAGGTTCGCCGCGGGTTGAAAGCGGCTGGAACCCATTGACGTTCACGCATCGCCGCGACACTACGAACCGAGCTTGGTTGCCTGTCACATTCTTGGTCTGACCAGAGCGTGACACGACTGGCCGATTTAGCAGTACCTTGGCAACCATGAGCGAGCAGGTCACCGACCACTCTTCACCAGATCCTCGTGATCGTGATCACAATCACGAGGAGAATCACGACCACAACGACGATGACCATGCCCACGGTTCCGGTTACATGGTTCACCGTCACCGTGATGTCACGGGCGGCACTGTGCGCGCTGCCGTGTTCGGCGTCAGTGACGGCCTGGTCTCCAATGTGGCGCTGATTTTGGGTGTGGCTGCGGCAGCATCGACCCGTTCAAACGTACTCGTCGCAGGCGTTGCCGGCTTGCTCGCAGGCTCGGCATCCATGGCCGCCGGAGAGTACGTGTCGATGAAAGCTCAAGCCGAGCTGGTCGAACGAGAACTCGCAATCGAGAAGCGATCCATCGCCAAGCAACCAGAGATGGAGACCCGCGAGCTCGCCGCTATCTACCGCCGGCGTGGTGCCGATGCCGAGACCGCAAAGCGCATGGCCGAACAGGTCCACCAAAACCCTGACATCGCCCTCGACGTGCACGCTCGTGAAGAACTGGGCGTCGACCCCGACGAGACCGGCAACCCGGCCGCCGCTGCGATCAGCTCGTTCTTTGCGTTTGCCATCGGTGCAATGATCCCGCTCTTGCCCTGGTTCTTCAGCGAGGGCAACGCAGCGGTCATCGCGTCGTCCGTCCTCGGCCTGATCGCAGCCACCACCGTTGGTGCCGTGCTTGCTCGATTCACCGAACGGTCGATGCTACGCACGGCCGGCCGACAGGTCGGCTGGGCTGTGGCTGCCTGCACCGTTACTTGGGTGATCGGTAGCTGGCTGGGCGCTGTTGTCTGATGGGGGTGTCGCAAGTGGGCGGCACACCTGAATTTGATGCAGCATCGACCACCCGCGAATGGATCGATCGTGTGCACTCGCTCCTCGGCCTGCATGCCACCGAGGGCAACTCGATCGACGTGTTACGCAACGGCGACGAGATCTTCGAGGCGATGCTCGATGCGATCAACAACGCCGAGCGAACGGTCGACATCGTCACATTCGTCTTCTGGACTGGCCACGTTGCGGACCGGTTCGCCCGAGCACTCGCCGGCGCAGCCAATCGTGGCTGCCGTGTGCGCGTGCTCATCGACGCGCTCGCCGAACGAAAGCTTGACGCCGGCCTCGTGTCGGTGATGAAAGGGGCCGGTTGCGACGTTCGCTGGTTTCGTCCGTTCACTGACGAAAAGATCCCCCAGCTCAACGGAGCAAACAACCGCACGCATCGCAAGATCCTCGTCGTCGATGGCAGCGCCGGTTTCATCGGCGGTGTCGGGATCGCCGACGAATGGTTGGGCAACGCTCGGAACCAGAACGAGTACCGCGACACACATCTTCGTGTCCGGGGCCCTGCCGTCGCGGGCCTTTTGGCCGGCTTCATCGACAATTGGGCCGACCACAATCACAGCGGCTTCGACCCAATGTCCGAACCGCTGATCGACATGACGCCAGCTGGCGACTCCACCTGTGTCGTCGTCCAGGCCGCCGCCGAAAATGGATCGAACGACATCTGGCGACTGATGATCACCCTGATCGCCTGTGCGCAGCACCGCATCAGGATCGCGTCGGCCTATTTCAACCCCGGTGTCCAACTGTCGCAAGAGCTCATCAACGCTGTCGATCGAGGCGTCTCCGTCGAGATCATGTTGCCGGGCAAACACGCCGACAAGCGTTTCATCCAGATCGCCGGTGAAGCGTCGTACCACCGACTCCTGGTTGCCGGTGTCGTGATTCGCACCTACGAGGTGTCGATGATGCACGCCAAGGTCATGACGGTCGACGGCACCGTTGCGTCGGTCGGATCAGCGAACTTCAACCAGCGTTCGCTGCGTCACGACGACGAAGCAAATATCGTCATTTTCGACCCGGCTGTCGTGCAGGTGCTCGACCATCACCTCGACGAAGACCTCGAAAACACAATCCTCCTCGATCCGGCACAATGGGCTGACCGAGGCATGCTGCAACGTGTTGCCGAGCGCGTGTCCGAAACCGTCAATCATTGGCTTTGACAAGGCGCTCCACAAAAACTGGATGGAACGGCCCTCCGCCCCCATCCGGGGTTCCACGCGAACTACCGTCAGAGGTCGTGTCCCCGTCAACCTCCTACCGGCTCCTGCAACGTCGCGCTCGTTTGCTGTCGCGAGTCGCTTCGATGGTCATCGCGGTCGCACTCGGTCTCGCCACCATTGGCGACGGGTCGACCGTCGGGGCTGACCATGGCACCGAAGAGGCCAAGCAAGCAGCGCGCGAGGTCCAGGCAGCCCGTGACCGGGCAAATGCCGCTGCCCAAGCCATGTTCGATGCAGAGTCGGCAATTGACACGTTGACCATCGAGATCGCTGAAACCGAAGCTGAACTCGCTGCGGTCGAACAAGAAGCCAACGAGATGCAGACGTCACTCGAAGCGTCGGCGATCCGTCGGTTCACCCAGTCTGGCGGGTCGAGTTTTCTACTCCTCGGCGATTTTTCCGATGCGACCAATCAGCTGACGGCTGACGTGCTCGCTGCCGTGACAATCGAGACCGCGAACGTCGAACTCGATGATTTCGCCGCTGTCATCGTCGATGTCGAGGTAACTCGTACGAAGCTCGAACGGCAGAAGGCACAGCAAACCGCCGCGCAACAGAACTTCACCGAGTTGGAGGAGCAGGCCGAGGCCCAGATTGTCCAGCTCCAAGAGGTCGAGTCGCAGCGCGTCATCGACGATGCCATCGAGCATGAGTTGCAACGTCAGCGCCAGGAACGCGCTCGCCAGGACGCAGCCGCGGCAAAAGCTGCTGCCGCTGATCAGCGAGCAGCAGCGGCGAGCGCGACTGTCTCCAGCTCAGGTGGCGGTGCGACAGCAACGCCGCCGCCATCCAACGCGGGAAGCGGCATGGTCTGTCCAATTGGTGGCAACTATGGGTTTGCCGACACCTGGGGTGCCCCACGCTCGGGCGGTCGGAGTCACCAGGGTGTCGACATGATCGCGGCGCCAGGTGTGCCGATCATCGCTGCCGAGGCAGGCATCGTTCGATTCTCCAGCAACCGTCTGGGCGGCAACGCTGCCTGGCTCGCTGGGAACAGCGGAACGACGTACTACTACGCACACCTCAGCAGTTATGTGGGCAACAGCGGGTCGGTGTCGCGAGGCCAACAGATCGGCCGCAATGGCCAAACAGGCAACGCCGGCACGCCCCATCTACACTTCGAAGTGCATCCAGGCGGCGGACGAGCCGTCAACCCGTACCCGTACGTCCGCGCCGTCTGCTAAAACTTCCACTTCTGCTCGGTCAGAAGCGGACATTCAGTACGACTTGGGTAGTCCGAGCACATTCTGCGCGATGTAGTTCAGGGTCATCTCCTGGCTGACCGGCGCCAGCCGCTGCAGCCGGGCTTCGCGCCAGTACCGCTCGACCTGATATTCCACCGCATAGCCAAGCCCCCCGTGCGTCTGAACTGCCTGGTCAGCAGCGAAATACGACGCTTCAGCCGCCAGATACTTGGCGGTGTTCGCCTGCTCGCCGCACTCAAGACCGGCGTCGTATCGTTCGGCTGCTGCAGCCATCATCGTGTACGCCGCTTGCAGTTCCATGTGCGCCTTGGCAAGCGGGTGTGAGATGGCCTGGTTTTTGCCGATCGGTCGACCGAACACCTCACGTTCCTTGGCATAACTGATCGCCCGTTGGAGAGCAACCTCGCCGATGCCACACGCCATCGAAGCGAGCAGAATTCGCTCGGCGTTGAGCCCGTGCAAAATGTGCTGGAAACCACGCCCGCGCTCGCCAACCATTCGCCACCCTTCAACCGGCAGCTCGTCGTATGCGACTTCGCATGATGCGACGGCATTGCGACCAAGCTTCGGAATCGGCGCGATATCGCAGTACTTTGAGTCCAGGTCGACGAGGAACAGCGACAACCCACCAAAGCCTTCACCTGGCTCACCGTCAGTCCGAGCGAGGAGCAGGCAGACCTCCGATTCGAGTGCCTTCGATGTCCAGATCTTGCGACCTGAGATGATGAAGCCGCCCATCCCGTCTTCAATTGCCCTGGTCGAGATCCGGCTGGTGTCGGTCCCGGCATCGGGTTCGGTCACGCCGAACGCAACGTGGAGGTCGCCGGCAGCAGCGCGCGGCAGAAAGATGTTCTTGAGCTGTTCGTTGCCGAACTTGATGACGGGGGCGAGACCGAACATCGTGAGGTGGATGGCCGTCGAACCGTTCATTGCCGCACCTGATGCCGCAACACGGTTGAGAACGAGCGCGCCTTCAGCGATGCCCTGACCTCCGCCGCCATACTGCTCGGGGATCGCGATGCCGACCCAGCCCCCGGCGGCCATAGCGTCGTAGAAGTCCCAGGGAAACTCGTGCGCCTGGTCTTTGGCCGACCAGTACTCGTCACCGAAGTCGGAACAGACCCGGTCGACGCCCTCGCTGATCGCTGCGTGATGCTCGGACTGCTGCGTTGAATTGGGAGCCATGCGGTTCTGAGCATGCCAGTTCGCCAGTCGAGCGGGCGAGCCCCTGCCGCTCGACGGACGCATCTCAGTCAATCCGGCTCGGTATACCGGCCGCAACTGGCCTAGGTTTGGTGGCATGGTCGCATCGCAAGAACCGTCGAATCGGGAGCAGTGGGAAGAGGCCTTTGGCGCCTCGAAACTGACACCTGGCACCCACGCCACAATGTCGGGTATCCCGCTGGAGCCCGTGTACGGCCCGGACGACGGCGAGTTCCCCGGCCAGTACCCGTACACCCGCGGTCCATACGCATCCATGTATCGGTCGAAGCTCTGGACAATGCGCATGTTTGCTGGGTTCGGCACCGCCGAAGATACGAACTGGCGTTTCAAGGAAATCATTAACTCCGGTGGCACCGGTCTGTCAACGGCATTCGACATGCCGACGCTGCTCGGCCTCGATTCCGATCACGAGATGTCAATCGGCGAGGTCGGCCGCTGCGGCGTCGCCATCGACACGCTCGCCGACATGTCCGACCTCTACGCCGGGATCGACCTCGGTCAGATCACCACGTCGATGACGATCAACTCCCCGGCGGCCGTGATCTTTGCCATGTTCATCGCTCAGGCAGAGCAGGCAGGCATCCCCCGGGCGCAGCTCGGCGGCACCCTCCAAAACGACATCTTGAAGGAATACCAGGCGCAGAAAGAGTACGTGTTCCCGCCTCGCCAGTCGATGCGTCTCGTCCGCGACACGATCGACTTCACCGCCGCCGAGATGCCCCGTTGGCATTCCATCTCGATCTCTGGCTATCACATCCGCGAAGCCGGTTCGACTGCGGCCGAAGAGCTCGCCTTTACCCTCGCCAACGGATTCGCCTATGTCGAGTTGGCGATGCAGGCAGGGCTCGACGTCGACGCATTCGCGCCACGACTCAGCTTTTTCTTCAACGCCCACATCGACTTCTTCGAGGAGATCGCGAAGTATCGAGCCGCCCGCCGCATCTGGGCACGCTGGATGAAAGAGCGGTATGGCGCTGAGAACGAACGCTCGATGCAACTCCGCTTCCACACGCAGACCGCCGGCGTGTCGCTCACCGCACAGCAGCCCGAGGTGAACATCGTCCGCACCGCGATCGAAGCCCTCGCCGGCGTTCTCGGCGGCAGTCAGTCATTGCACACCAATTCGATGGACGAGGCAATGGCGCTCCCCACCGAGAAGGCCGCACGCATCGCGCTCCGCACCCAGCAGGTCATTGCTCACGAGACCAACGTGTCCAGCGTTGCCGACCCGCTCGGCGGAAGTTATTTCGTCGAAGCGCTGACCGATGAAATGGAACGTCAAGCCGAGGAACTGTTTGGCTATCTAGACGAACTCGGCAATGGGTCGATGCTCGAAGGGGCCATCCAGGGCATCGAAGAGAACTGGTTCCAGGGTCGCATTGCGGACTCCGCATATGAACTTGAGCGGCGACTGAACGCTGGCGATCACATCCGCGTCGGTGTCAATGCGTTCCGCGAAGGCAATGACGACTCCCAAATCGACCTGCTCCGCATCTCGAACGAAGACGAGACCAAGCAGCGCAAGCGTCTCAGCCAAGTACGTCAAGACCGTGACCAAGCAACAGTCGATGCCTCTTTGAAACGGGTCCGCGCTGACGCCGCTGACCCTGAGGTCAACCTGATGCCTGCGCTCATCGACGCCGTGAAGTCGTACGCCACGCTCGGCGAAGTCATGGCCACGATGGAAGCCGAATTCGGACGCCACGTCGAAGTTCCGGTCATCTAATCCGGCGTTCCAAGCGGCACCCGAGCGGTCGGCGTAGGTGTCGACACGTCGAGCAACTTTGAAGGTGCGGTGACCCAAATGTCATCGTTGGACGAACCACCTACATAAGGTCGACGCCGCGCACTGGAATTCAGACCACCGTTGTCCGTCCGGCGGACGCGTACGAGCAGACCGCGGACTCGTAGCGTCGCCACAGGTCGTCCCGATCAGTTCGATGCCGGCGGTGGGGGCCGCAGCGCGGACCTCGTCAACGAGTGCGTCGAGTGGGTCACAGCGCTGCGATCGTCGTGAACAACTCGGCCAAGTACGGTGTTGGGCTATGACCGACCTCACCGAATCGCCGCCGTCGGCTGACGAAGCAATCGAAATCAGCGTGCCTCTCCGATCGGAACATGGCGCGACCCTGCGTGTGATTGTTGCCTCGCTCGGATCCGACAACGGCCTCACCATCGACGAGATCGACGACCTCAAGTTGGCCGTCTCCGAGGTCTTCACCATGCTCATCGACGACGCTGGCACCGGCCCCGGTCGAGCTGTGATTCGTTACTGGTCGGAGGCCGGAACGATCCGAGTGCACCTGACACACGACGGCGACGACCTCAGCCTCGAACTCGATGCTCTCGCTCGGGCCATCCTCTCCTCAGTGGTCGATGACTACACCGTTGACGCTGATGGGGTCCTGCTCCTCAAGCGCGCCAGCGAACTTACGACCTGAAGTGAGCACCGACCAGCACTCGACCGACCTCGACGATCTCGACATTTTCCGCGAATACGCACGGACCAAGCAGCGGTCGCTGCGCAACCAGATCGTCGAGCGACATATGGGGCTCGCCACACATATTTCTCAGCGCTTCGCCCATGCAGGCCGACGCGACGACGATCTCCGCCAGGTGGCGATGATCGGCCTCGTCAAGTCGGTCGACCGCTTCGACCCCGAATACGGAGTCGCCTTTTCCTCGTTCGCCGGCCGCACTATCGAAGGCGAATTGAAGCGCCATTTCCGAGACGCTTCGTGGACGATCAAGGTGCCTCGTCGGGCAAAAGAGTTACACCTCCTCGTCCGGAACGCAGCGCGCGACCTCGAACAACGCACCGGCTCATCACCCACCGTCGACCAACTCGCCGCCTACCTCCAGGTCGAGCGTGACGACGTCCTGCGCGGGCTGGCTGCGAGCGCTGCGAGCTCCGTCGACACGATCGACCGAGGGGCCGACGACGGCTCGTCCTCCGATCGACAGGCCCGCCTGGCCACCGTTGACCGGTCGTACGAAGATGCCGAGAATGCCCACATCATTCAGCAGCTCATCGTCGGACTGTCCGAGCGACAGCGCTGGATCATCGAGCTGCGTTTCTATGAGGACAAGTCGCAAAACGAGATAGCGGAAGAAGTCGGCGTCTCACAGATGCATGTGAGCCGGCTACTGAAACGGTCGTTCGAGCAAATGCGTCAGCTCTACGCCGACCAGTAACCGGTAGTCCTGTGCACGCCGCCACCTCCGAGCCTGGGTCGTGAGTTCTTTGGCCGACTATGGTTCGGTGTGCTCTCCGACACTGAGGACGAACTCCGACTCGAAACAGTTGCACTCCGCGCGCAGCTCGGTCGTGAGCGTCGGGCCCGCGAACACCGACTCGACAT
>CAWUXP010000186.1:0-13306 GCA_963926495.1 Candidatus Ilumatobacter herschelensis | reverse complement strand
GCACCTACCCTTCTCTACGTGACGATTGAGGTTGACGCAGACGGAACGCCAGCACCCGAATCGACCGGGGGCTTGAGAACCGGCGCCACCGCGCCGCCGAATCAGATCTTCAATCATCGCCCCGATGCTGCGCCGAACGCGGCGAGCCGCGGTTTCGCCGGTTTGTTCGATGCGATTGTTTCAAACATCGAGCAGGTTATTCACGGCAAAACTGAGGCCGTCGAACTGGCGATCATGTGCATGCTCGCCGAGGGCCACCTGCTGATCGAAGACGTACCCGGTGTCGGCAAGACCAGCCTGGCCAAGGCCCTGTCGGCGTCCGTCGACTGCACATGGAAGCGCGTGCAGTTCACACCCGACCTCCTGCCAACCGATCTTGTCGGCGTGAGCGTGTACCAGCGATCGACCGAGTCGTTCCGCTTTGAGCCCGGCCCAATGTTCGCCAACATCGTGCTTGCCGACGAGATCAATCGAGCGTCGCCTAAAACGCAGTCGGCGCTTCTCGAAGCGATGGAGGAACGCCAGGTCACCGTCGACGGAAAAAGCCGTCCTCTCGCTCCGCCGTTCATGGTGATCGCCACGCAGAACCCAGTCGACCAAGAAGGCACCTATCGCCTTCCGGAAAGTCAGCTCGACCGCTTCTTACTCCGTCTGTCTGTCGGGTATCCGGGCCGCAACGCCGAGATCCAAATGCTCAACGATCAGGGATCGGCACACAAGCTCCGCACGCTGAGCCCGGTGGTCTCTGCCGCCGAGATCCTCGAGATGGTCGACGCTGTTCGCAGTGTGTACGTGGCCGGGGCACTGAAGTCGTACCTTGTCGACATCGCAGAGGCCAGCCGCCGACACCCCGGCATCCAACTCGGCCTATCTCCTCGGGCGACGCTCCAGCTTGCAGCGGCAACCCGTGCGCACGCTGCAGCACGAGGCCGCAACTACGCAACGCCTGACGATGTGAAAGCCGTCGGCATCGCCACGCTGGCCCACCGCATCATGGTGCGCACCGACCGAGGTGCCCACCTCTCCCCGCAAGACGCTGTACGCGAAGTGTTCGAAACCGTTCCGGTCCCGATCGCCCGCTGAGGCTTATCGTGGATCGACTCAAACTCTCCGCCGCCTCGCACTGCATCGCTGCGTTCGCCGCGTCGCCATGTTGACACGCCAAGGAACAAGCAGCCTCGTGGCCGGGTTAATCACGCTCGTTGTCGGGCGCCTCTTCGGTGTGGTCGAGCTGTTCATCATCGGTGCGGCCTTCGTCGCTGCCGTGGTAATGGCAGTCGTGTTCGTACGAGTGCGCCGACCAAACATCTCGGCATCGCGCTGGGTCCATCCGACCGTCCTCGTGGCCGGCGACACCGGACGTGTCGACCTTCGGCTCGAACACCACGGGCGCGTTCGTTCAACCGGCTTCGAGCTCGCCGAACGAGTCGGCCGGGCGAACGTGACCGATCACGTCGCGCGTCTCTCCATCGGTCCATTGTCGCCCGGCACACAATCATCTGCCGGTTACCAACTCCCGACCACGACTCGCGGGCTTGTCCGGCTCGGTCCGCTCGTTGTCGAGACTCGTGATCCGCTCGGCATCGCTCGTTCGACCAAGACGATTGCCGACACTGACACCGTCACGGTTGCGCCCAAGACGTTTCTACTCGACATGCCCGTGCTCGGGCAGGGTGCACTCGGGCGGCAACTCGTCGTTCAGGCTCGCCGCCTTGGTCCGGGTAATTTCCACAGCCATCGTCCATACGTCGATGGTGACGAGCCGCGTTCAATCGACTGGAAGGCCTCGGCACGCTCAGAAGATCTGCTGGTCAAGGAGTACACCGTCGAAGGTGTGCGGCGCTGCACAGTCGTCTTCGATGCCAACCCTTCGTCGTATCTCGACAGCGGAGGCTTCGAGCGCGGCATCACCGCTGCTGCCAGCCTCGTACACAGCGCAGAACAGGCCGGATTGACAACACGTTTCGTCACCGCTGGCGGCATCGACCTTCGAGGGCCCGAGACCGGTGCCAACACGTTGCGAGTGCTCGCACGGATCGAGCCCGACGCGTCAGAGCTGGGCATGCTTGACCGAGATCCGGGTGAAGGGCTCGGCCTGATGATCCTTGTGACCGGCTCACACGGCAGCCCAGGATGGCGCTCTATCCAAGCAGTCGTCGATCCCACACTCATTGTGATCAGCGTCACGACCGACGAACAATCCAAAGCCAATATCGGCGTGTCTGCTCGTACTGAAGAAGAATTCGTCGACTCCTGGCGAGCACTCAACGGTGTGTCGTCGACGCGTCCGGTCGACACCCCGACCGGCGCTGTTCACTCGCGCACACGTGCAGGAGTGCGCTCATGAGCGAAACAGCCGTCCGCTCACCTGACGCGCCGTGCGATGCCACCCCGGCATCGGGGTACTCATCTTCGCCCGGCCTATCCCAGCCTGCGCACGAACCGTTGATCGACCCACAGGTCTCCAGCGAGCTCATCGCCACGGTGGCGATGGCCTTGTTTTCGATTGCTGTCGCTGCCGGTTTCGCTCGCGTCTTCGGAGGCTGGCCGTTCTTCGACAATTTCATAGCGATGGCAGTCATCGGCCATGGCCTCGGCTTCGCGCTCCGACGACTGCGCGTGCCCGGTGTGCTCGCCGTGCCGATCCTTGTTGCTGCGATGGTCTGGCTGATCGCTTTTGTGCACTACCGCGACTCGATGACCATGTTGCTACCGAACGGCGACACCCTCGAGTTGTTCCGCCTCGAGATCCAACGGGTCCGCGAAGAGTTCCGTACAGCTGTTGCTCCGGTCATCCACGGTGGAGGATGGGATGTCTTGGCTGCAATCGGCATGGCCCTCGCCATCGTGCTGGGCGACACCTTCGCGTTCCGTGCGTTCGCTCGTGCCGAGGCGCTGGTCCCCGGTGGCGTGCTCTTCGTGTTCGTCGCTGCCCTCGGATCCGACCGCAGCCGGGTCGTATTGACCGCCGTACTCATTGCTGCGGGCGTCGCTGCAACGGTGGCGTTGCGAGCACACCACGCACCCAATCGTCACACCGTCATCGGCGCGCGTCGCTCACCGACGCGGATGATTGTTCCTGCGGCGCTCAGTACAGCGCTCGTCGTTGCGTTAGCCGCAGCCTTGATCGGCCCGCGTCTGCCCGGTGCCGACGCCCAGCCCATTTACAAGACCCGTGGTGGCAGCGGTGGCAGCGTCACTAATGTCGTGAGCCCACTCGTTGACATCCGCTCGCGGCTGACCAACCGATCCGATGCGGAGTTGTTCACCGTGAGGGCCGACTTCGAGTCGTATTGGCGGCTGTCGGCACTCCCCCGCTTCGACGGCACCACCTGGGGCCTCCCCGAGCGCTCGCTCTCACGAGTTGATGGTGAACTGTCTCCGGCCCGCAACGGCGCCGCGGAGTTGCGCCAAGAAGTCACGATCGCATCGCTCGGAGCAAAGTTCGTCCCGGCCGCCGCCGACCCACGCGCAGCGTCACCGCAAGACGGGCTGCGCTTCAACGCCGACTCCTCGACGTTGCTCAAAACGGACGGCGACCTTGCCTCCGGTGACCAGTTTGAAATTGTCTCGGCCTCCCCGCGGTTCCTTGTCGAAGACCTGCAGGCCGCCACTTCGACGGACGCAGGCGACCCGATTTATCTCGAACTTCCGAACGGGTTCCCATCGTCGATTGGCGAAATTGCTCGTTCCGTGACCGCTGGCGTCTCAACGCCGTATGAAGCCGCCCTCATTTTGCAGAACTGGTTTCGCAGCGAATTCGAGTACAGCCTCGAGGTCCAGGCTGGCCATAGCAACAATGCAATCGAAGGCTTCCTCCGTGAGCGCATCGGCTACTGCGAACAGTTCGCCGGTTCGTACGCCGCCATGCTGCGGACGCTCGGCATCCCCGCACGGGTGTCGGTTGGTTTCACCCCGGGCAACTTCGATGGCGACGTATATTCAGTGCTCGGCAAGAACGCCCACGCCTGGCCCGAGGTCTGGTTCGACGAGCTTGGCTGGGTTCCCTTTGAACCGACGCCAGGGCGCGGGTCGCCTGGTGCGGAGAACTACACCAATGTCGCACCGCAGCAGGACTCGACCGGTGTCGATCCGAACGCTGCCACAGCAGACGCCGCACCTTCAGTCAACAACGACGAGGTGATCGCCCCGCAGACAACCAGTGCTCCACTCGGCGACCCAGCGGTCCCTGTGGGCGTCGACCAGACTCTGGCCCCTGAAGAAACCGGCGGCCCACTCGCCGATCCAACTTCGACTGCAAGCCAAGACACGACCTCAGTGCCATGGCATTCGCTCGTTGTCGTTGCGCTGATCGCGCTCCTCTTCGCACTTCCCGCGCTGATCCGCCGCTGGCGTCGACGGCTGCAGCCTGCCGACACCGCTGGCGCCGTGGCCGTGCTCTGGCGCCGGTCGGTTGCCGATGTGTGCGAGGTTGGCTTACGCCCGCTGGCCTCACTCACTCCAGCCGAAACTGCTGCTGCCGCGGCTGCTGCGTTCCCTGTGGTGGCCCGGCCATTTACGTCGCTGGCTGCAGCAATGACCGAGGTGTCGTACGCCCCCGATGCTGGCAGCAATCTGGACGGGCACAGCGCACGCCGTCTGTCAGAGTGCCGGCAGTGGAGCCGTCAGATCGAGCGCGCCGTCAACGATTCGATCTCGCCGATCGCAAAGTTCCGTCGGTACTTCACCCGGCTGGGTTGAACGACGTACTACTGCACCGGTAGCCGGTTCGCACTCCGGTGGAACTCAGCTGTCGTCGACGTCGTGGCGTTCAGGCCGGCGGACGTTTCCGCTGAGCCACGCCGAAATCGGAAGCTGACCGAGCCGGTCGCGGCCGAGCACACGCAGTTCGGATTCAAGCATTGTTGCCATCACAAGCACCAGGACAAATCCGGCGAACGCAACGACGAAGCTCACTACGAGACCGCCAATGGTGATCGCCAGCCCGACGACGAGCCCGAGCCCAATGAGCGCGGAGCGTCGCCGTGACACACGGTACCCCTTCTGCGCAAACGTAGGGTCTTGTTCGAGTTCTTCTTCGATCTGGCGAAGAATGCGCTGTTCATTCTCGGATAGCGGCACCCGCTTATCATCGCACGTGAAGCCGTAAAGCTCAACGCGGCAGCGAAATGGACTGCGGAAATATTTCACAACTGCCGCAGAGACCTGCTGCGGCCGGACCGGCGAACTACCCGCAGTGCGCAATTGCCATCTCGGTCGTCACGGCGCTGCAGCCCATCGAAACGATCATGAACGGCCAGAGAGTGGGTCGAACCTCAAGTTGCTAGCCAAATATTTGACGCCTTGAAACGAAGAACGTCAGGCTCGGCACGCTCAGTCATGTTCATTCGGTCATCTGAGCGGCAATGCCGTGAGCTGCTACTCGTTTGAGTATCAGCCAGCCGAAACCGGGCACGCAGACAAAGCAGGAGTTGCCGGTGACCGGAACTCAGACGTAGATCGCGTTCTACGTGGCAATCATCACGCTCGGCATCGGCCTCGTGATCACACGGCTCGGCCGGCAGCCCGAAGACCATCTCGTCGAGAAGAGCTGATCGAAAACACAATTGGCGACCCCAGCGATCAACGGGACCAGGTCGGTAGAGCTACCGATCCGGTCCCCATTGCTGTCCGCCACGCTTCACGTTCCGAATCTTGCCGCCCTTCACGGCACTGGCCGGGCCGATCGCATCAGCACCGAACCGATCCCTGATCACATCCAACGCGGCATCGGTTGCGCCGTACACCGGTGCGTCGTCGGCTGCCTCGTCAAGAGTCAGTTGATGGAACACCGGGCCGAGATTCGAGCCCGATACACCAACGAGCCGTACGCCGGGCGACGGGTCAAGCGTGTCCATGATCGGCCCCAACAGCGACACGATCACCTCGGCGCTGTCGATTGCCTCGGAGCCGGTGGTCGATCTTGTGATCGTCGTGAAACCATCGTCAAACCGGACCTTAAGGGTCAATGTCCGAGCGCCCACACCTGCCTTGCGGAGCCGGCTGGCAACGGCGTCGGCAAGGCGCACGAGGTGTGTCCGCATCTCCGAAGATTCGTGCGTATTTGACGCAAACGTCTCTTCGTGACCGATCGACTTCACATCGCGATCGGGTTCCACCGGGCGGTCATCGGCGCCAACGGCGAGCGCCAGAAGATGCTTCGCCTGGTTCTCACCGAGGGCGCCACCGAGCGCACGCCGATCGACCTGACGCAGATCCGATACGATGGTCACGCCGAGGCGATGCAACTTGTCAAGTGTCGCTGGCCCGACACCCCAGAGTCGTTGCACCTTGAGCGGGTCGAGGAAGGCCTGCTCCGTGCCGGGCTCGACGACTTTGACGCCGAGACCGGGTTCGATCCGATCGGGCCGGACGATCGGCTTGGCCTCGACAGATGCGAGCTTGGCGAGAAACTTGTTGGTCGCCACCCCAATGCAGCACCCCAGGTCGAGTTCAACGCGGACTGCCTGCCTGATCTGGTCACCGATCTCGGCGCCGGTTCCGAAAAGCCGAAGTGAACCGGTCACGTCGAGGAAGGCTTCGTCGAGCGACAGGGGTTCGACGAGCGGGGTGAACCGGTCGAAGATCTCGCGGACTTCGGCACTGACCTTGCTGTACAACTCGTGATCACCCGGCAGAAAGACCGCGTGCGGGCACCGCCGCTTGGCGATCGCCGACGGCAGTGCCGAGTGCACCCCGAACCGGCGTGCCTCATAGGAAGCAGCAGCGACCACGCCTCGGTTGCCAGTCCCACCAACGACGACCGGTTGACCCATCAACTCCGGGTACCGACGCAGCTCGACCGACACGAAGAACGCATCCATATCGGCATGTAAAATCGTGCGGCCCACGGTCGTCATCGGGATCAGTCTGGCCTCATTCGCCACGATCGGCACGAGATGCAAGGCTGCATGCTCGGCACGAAGCGTTGTCTTTGCGTCAGTAGCCTTGACGTCAATGGACGACCAACCTCGCCCCCTTTCGGCGCTTCCCACTGTCGGCGTGCGTATCGGCGCATTTGTCGCCATCTGTCTCAGCGGCTTGGCCGGCGCACTGATCGGGTACTCCTTGATCAGGCTGCAATGCGAAGGCGACTGCGGCGTGCCGCTCGGCATCGGCATTCTGGCCGGGGCGGTCGTGGCAGCGGGCGGCATGGCTGTCGTGGCCGTGCTCGTGATGCGAGCCCTCGGGGAATGGCGCGAAATCGAAGATCGCACCGGCGCTGGGCACGCACCCAACTGACATGCCTCATTCTGCAGCAGACCTCCGCTTCCTTGCCGAGCGACTCGCCCGAACCGCCGGGGCTATGGCCCTCGCCGGCCGGCGCAGCTTGCCCGTCGGCCAGCCTCCGGCGCACGACACGAAGTCAAGCGAGACCGATCCGGTCACCGAATTCGATCGCGCCGCCGAGGAATACATCGTCGGCGAGTTGCGTCGACTCCGGCCAGACGATGCAATCGTTGGCGAGGAAGGGGCCAACGATTCGGGAACATCGGGCATCGAGTGGCACATCGATCCGATCGACGGCACAGCCAACTTCCTCTACGACCTTCCTGCGTGGTGCACCTCTGTGGCCGCTGTCGACGCCGACGGTTCGCTGGCGGGCGCCGTGTACGCGCCGGTCACCGATGAGATGTTCTCTGCGGGCCGAGGTGGCGGCGCCACACGTAACGGCATTCCGATCAGGGCGAGCGCAGCGACTGACATCGCGCTGTCGCTGGTTGGCACCGGGTTCAGCTACCTCCCCGACCGGCGATTGCCGCAGGCCCGCCGCGTCCGTGAGCTCCTCCCACAAGTCCGCGACATCCGCCGTTACGGATCAGCTGCGATCGACCTGGCCTATGTCGCGTGCGGTCGACTCGACGCCTACTTCGAGGAACACCTCAATTCGTGGGACATGGCAGCCGGCTTACTGATCGCCACCGAAGCCGGCGCCATTACTTCAGACCTCAACGGCGGAACGCCTGACGAGCGTGGTGCGCTCGCCGCTGCACCCGGCATCCACCAGTCACTTTTGGGCGCCATTCGGGACGCTTCAAGCTGATTACCGACTCGCTTCTGACTGATTTTTTGTCTCTCTCTGCCGACATGCTCACTCAGCAGTGGTGATTTAGGCCATCATGGTGATGTGGGAACACGAATCTTGGCCGTCGAAGACGACGAACGCATCCGATCGGCCGTCAAACTCGCGCTTGAAGACGAGGGCTGGACCGTTGACGAAGCCGAGAGCGGTGAAGAAGCGATCGACAAGTTCAATCGTTCGAAACCCGACGTCGTCCTGATCGACATCATGCTTCCGGGCATGGACGGATTCGAGTTGTGCCGCACCCTGCGCCGTACCAGTGACGTCCCTGTCGTCATGGTCACGGCGCGCAACGACACCCATGACGTGGTCGCCGGGCTTGAAGCCGGTGCCGACGACTATCTCACGAAGCCCTTCGCTCCGAAGGAACTGTCGGCCCGCATCCGCGCCCTCCTTCGCCGGATCCGTCCGAGCGCCCCGGGACATGCTCGCCTCGTATTCGGCGACCTGGAACTCATTCCCGACGAGGGCAAAGTTCTTCGTAGCGGCGATGAGGTCCACCTCACCAAGACCGAGTTCCGCCTGCTCTGTGAGCTCGCCGAGAGCCCCGGCAAGGTCCTCAGCCGTGAAGCACTCCTCGACAAGGTGTGGGGCTACGACTATTTCGGTGATGGCCGCTTGGTTGACGTCCACATCCGACGACTCCGCACAAAGGTTGAGGCCGACCCTGCCAATCCACGCCACGTCGTCACCGTGCGCGGGCTCGGCTACCGGCTCCAAACGTGAGCGAAGGCGGCTGGTTCCGTCGCCTGCTTCATCGGTCTCGGCCTGCCGCGCTCGGCCTGCGCCGACGCATTCTGCTCACGATCACCCTCGGTGCAATTGCGCTGTCGGTTTTCCTGGCTGTCACCACCTACGGGTTGACCCAGAACAACCTCGTCCGCCAGGCCGAAGATGCTGCAGTTACGACCTCGCTGCGAAACGCACAGGGCGTGTTTCGTGATCTGCGGTCAAATCCGTCGACTGCCCAGCCTGCTGTGGAATCGCTGACCAACATCGGCGTCACCCGCTACCTCATTCGATATAAAGAAGAGTGGATCGGCGGTGTGACGCCATACGTCGACGCCAATCTGCCCGAGGAGATCGCCGATCGAGTGGTTGAGCGTGGTATTCCGTCCCGTCAAATCGTCGATATCAATGGCGAACTGAATGTCCTTGTCGGATGGGATGTTCCCGGCGTGGGGTCTTACTTCCAGTTCAGCAGCCTCCAAGAGCAAGCGTCGACTCTCGACAGTGTCCGGATCGCGCTGTTCTTCGCATCGTTGATCTCGACCGGCCTTGGCGTATTGCTGGGTATTTTCTCCGCACGCCGCGCCGTTCGGCCGCTGTCGACCGCTGCGCAGGCCGCATCGGCAATTGCTGGCGGCCGGCTGGACACCCGCCTCGAAAGCACAGCCGACCCCGACCTCGGCGTTCTGACTGACTCGTTCAACGACATGGCCGAAGCCTTGCAACTCCGTGTGGAACGCGATGCGCGGTTTGCCTCCGACGTCAGCCACGAACTGCGATCCCCGTTGATGACACTCTCGGCGTCGGTCGAAGTCATGGAGGCGCGGCGTGATGACCTTCCCGAACGTGCCCAGGCCGCGCTCGATCTCTTGTCAAGCGACGTTGTTCGGTTCCAGGGGCTCGTAGAAGACCTCCTCGAAATCTCCCGCTTCGACGCCGGTGCGATCCGGCTCCACATGGAAGAGCTGCTCGCCGCCGAATTCATCCGCCAGGCAGTCGCAGTCAGCGCCGCACCCAAGCTGCGCCTCGAGGTGTCGGAGCGTTCAGAGGTAGCGCTCATCCGCGGCGACAAACGTCGCCTTGCCCGTGTCGTAGCAAACCTCATCGACAACGCACTTGCCTACGGGGGCGGCGAACCACACATTGTGATCAGCGTCGTCGAACCTGACGACGAGCCGATGGCACACATCACTATTGCAGTCATCGACGACGGCGCTGGCGTCCCTGTCGAAGAGCGCGACTTGATCTTCGAGCGATTCGCTCGGGGCGGCGGCGCTGGCCGACGGACGGGTAGCGAGGGCGCCGGCTTGGGCCTGTCGCTCGTCGACGAGCACGTCAAAATGCACGGCGGCCGGGTCTGGGCCGACGACCGGCTTGACGGCGAGTCGGGCGCTCGATTCGTGATCGAACTGATGGCATCGGAGCTCACGGACTGATGATTTCTCAACGCATTCTTGCAGCATTGCTGGCCGGAGCACTCACCGCCAGCTGCGCGATTTCAGAAGACGCGACGCCGGTCGAGATCCCAACAGACCAGCGCGGGCTGTTCGGTGCCCAGCCGACCGGCGATGTCGCGGCAGGCAACAACCGGGTGTTCCTCGTGAACAGCGCGAGCGGCGGCAAGGTGCGCTCGGTACTACGCGCTGGGCCAAGCGATGCCGAAGGCATCTTCAAGTCACTGTTCGCCGGGCCGAACGAGGCCGAAACCGACAGCGGGCTCAGCACGTTCCTGCCCGAGGGTATCGAGCTGAACAACGCTCGTATTCGTGTTCGATCGCTCACCCTCGATGTCAACGACGTGTTCGACGAGCTCACAGCTGTGGCGCTGCGTACCGCTGTTGCCCAGATCGTTGCGACCGCCAGCGAAATCGATGGCGTCGAGCAGGTCCGGATTCAGATCGACGGTGAGAATCAGGTGTGGCCGGTCGGCGACGGTGAGAACACCGATCGACGACTCACGGTGTACGACTACCCGGGCTTCATCGAGTCGTCGCAGCCGGCTTACCCCGCAATTCCGAGCGCCAACAACTGACCACGGCGCGGCGGTGACACCGGGCCAGTGACAGTGTGACCGGATCACGCGAAGAAGTGTTTGGCAACGCCTTCGTAGAGGTCCATGTCGACGGTGCGTGTCTTGCCAACTGCAACGGTGAGGTCTTCGTCAACGATCTTCTCGCCGCGCAGCACAGCCATCTTGCCCCACGCCTGCTGATGAACCAGATCGATTGCTGCGACGCCAAAGCGAGTCGAAAGCACACGGTCGTAGGCGGTCGGCGTGCCGCCGCGCTGCACGTGGCCGAGCTGCACGACGCGAGTTTCGAAGCCCGTTCGCTCGCCAATGGCCATGGCAATCTGCGTTGCAACGCCGCCAAGGACGACATGTCCGAATCGGTCAAGAACCTTCTCGTCCATTTCAAGAGATCCAGGCACAGGCTCGGCCCCCTCGGCAACGACGACGATCGAGGCGAATCGACCGCGATCGTGACGACGGGTCAAGCGGGCGCAGAGTTCGTCGATGTCGAACGGAATCTCGGGGATCAGCACCGCTGCCGCTCCGCCAGCAATGCCTGCAGCGGTCGCAATCCAGCCCGTGTGTCGGCCCATGACTTCGACGACCATCACGCGATCGTGACTCTCGGCGGTGGTGTGTAGCCGGTCGATGGCATCGGTCGCGATCTGCACCGCCGTGTTAAACCCAAACGTCACGTCGGTTCCAAAAACGTCGTTGTCGATGGTCTTGGGCACGCCGACGACGGGGATGCCATGTTCGGCGTGCAGCCGGCAAGCAACACTGAGGCTGCCGTTGCCACCGATCACGATCAGCCCTTCAAGTCCTAGGTCACTCATACTCCGCTTGACACGTTCGACACCGTCATCGCTGTCGAACGGGCTACCACGGCGTGTGCCGAGCACCGTGCCGCCACGAGGCAGCATGCCGCGCATGGTTTCAACCGACAGCGGCATGGTGTGTCGATCCATCACTCCGTCCCAGGCATCAATAAATCCGACGAGTTCGTCGCCGTAGTGACGTTCGCCCTTTCGCACAGCAGCGCGGATTACCGCGTTGAGGCCTGGGCAATCGCCTCCGCCTGTCAAAATCCCCACTCGCACAGCAGTTGATCGTACGCGACGTCGCTCTCTGGGCCGCACCGTGTTCGGAAACGATCGAATCGGTGAGGCTCTTCCCGTTGCGGCTGGTAAAACTGTTAAATGGCTTGGGATAACAGTCGACCGGTTCCGTGGAAGCGGCTGATGCGCGAGTGGGTTATCTATGCCGGCATCATGTCGGTCGTTTTCCTATTCGTCTTCAACGACGGGAACCCAGCGGGCGCAATCGCCGGGGTGCTCGTCAGTGGTCCTATGTACCTCGGCCTCGGCTGGGTCTTGGCGAAAATCGGGTACCAGCGCAAGACGATGAAAGAAATGCGCACAGGGCAAGCATCAGCTGGCGACGCGGGCAGTTCAGGTAAAAGGCGCAAGAAGGGCGACGACGAGCCCGAAGAGGCACGCTCCCGCGTGGTCGCACCGAGTAGCCGCACGACCGGTGGTGGCAACCGGCCTCAATCAAAGAAAAACCGCCGCCGCTGACTCCAGTTCGACACTCGGTGCGCCGACTACTCTGGCTGCTGTGATGAGTCAGTGTGTGATTGCCATCGATGCGGGAACAACCGGAGTACGCAGCCGGGCGGTGTTCACCGACGACTCGCCCACCGTGGCGTCGTACCGCGAGTTTACGCAGCACTACCCACAGCCGGGCTGGGTCGAACATGATGCCAACGAGATCTGGGCTGCTGTCGTCGAGACCCTCAACGAGGTCATCGACGAAGTCGGTCGGGACCGTGTTGCTGCGATCGGCATCGCCAACCAGCGCGAAACCGTGCTGGCATGGGATCGCACCACCGGCGCCACTTTCGGTACCGCGATCGTCTGGCAAGACCGGCGCACCGCGAACCGCTGTGATGAACTGACGGCCGAGGGCCGGCTCGACATAGTTCGCGAGCGAACCGGTCTCGTGCTCGACCCATATTTCTCGGGCACCAAGTTCGAATGGCTGCTCCAGAACCGCGACATCCCGGTCGACGACAAGTTGGCCCTCGGCACCATTGATTCGTGGCTCATCTGGAATCTGACTGCCGGCGCAGTGTTCGCCACCGATGTCACCAATGCGAGCCGAACAATGCTCTGCGACATTCGGACTCGGACGTGGGACGCCGACCTTTGCGACATGCTGCACGTGCCGCAGTCGGCGCTTCCGAAGATCGTTCCGTCGAGCGGCCGGGTCGGCATCACCGCTGCGGCGTGCGGCATTCCCGGTGGCATTCCGATAAGCGGCGTGGCTGGCGACCAGCAAGCTGCCCTGTTCGGTCAGGCGTGCGTCGAACCGGGTATGGCCAAGAACACCTACGGCACAGGTTCGTTCGTGCTCCTCAACGTTGGCGAAACCTGTCCCCCACCGACCGAAGGCATGCTGACCACCGTCGCGTGGACTCTCGC
>CAWUXP010000185.1:0-3813 GCA_963926495.1 Candidatus Ilumatobacter herschelensis | reverse complement strand
AAAAGCCCCACCGCTCAGCGCATGCTGAAGTATTCGTTCAACCTGATCGACGACGGCCTCGTCGGCCAACAGATCTTTGCCGGAGAAGCCACCCGCCTCGCCTACGGCACTGACGAAGCCGCCGAGGGCCGCGACAGCTTTCTCGAAAAGCGCGACGCTGACTTCGCCGCGTACCCGTACCACTTCTAGCCCTAACTCTCCCCCAACACCCCTCCCAGCACTCTCCTCCTCCAACATCGCTCTCGTTTGCGTCGAACTTTGCGTTGGATAGTCCCCCAGAAGCTTCGACATAAACGGGGATCGGACTCGGCTGGTTGAATAGTGCAGTGAATTCAGCCGTCCAGAGGTTGACGTATCAGCCAGCGCTCGACGGTGTTCGTGCAGTCGCCGTGATGATGGTGCTGTTCTTCCACGCTGGCTTTGGATGGATGGGTGGCGGTTACGTCGGCGTCTCGGTGTTCTTCACCCTCTCGGGGTTCCTCATCACCTCGCTCCTCGTAGCCGAGCATGCCGAAACCGGTGGGGTGGCGTTGCGGACGTTCTTCGGACGGCGGGCCCGACGCTTGCTGCCGGCGTCGATGCTGTGCCTCCTCCTGATCACCCTGGCGCGTCTCGGCGGTGCATTCTCGTTTGCTCCTGGGCTCCGTTCAGATCTGATAAGTGCTGCGCTGCAAATTTTCAACTGGACGCGCCTCGCCGGGGAGACCAGCTACGCGGCTCAGTTCACCGACGCACCACAGCTCATCTCGCCGGTCGAGCACTACTGGTCGCTCGCGATCGAGGAGCAGTTCTATGCAGTCTGGCCGCTGACGCTCCTGGGGATTTTCGCCCTCAGCCGTCGGATAACTCGGACAAGCGTGCTGGGCATCACGACCGGAATGTTTCTCCTCAGCGCGATCGCCGCACCAGCAATTGCGTCAGCGTTCGGACCCGACGTGGCGTACTGGTCGACCTTCAGCCGCCTCGGCGAACTCCTGGCGGGGGCAGTCCTTGCCGTCGTGGTGGCACACCGACGCCTTCCGGGCTGGATCGCACGACTCACGCTCCCCGCCGGGCTCGCCCTCCTTGCCGCTGCTGTGTGGTTCCCTTCTGGCAGCGGGCCCGCATACTCCGGCTGGATGCCCCTGGTCGGCATCGTGTCAGCCTCCTGCATCGGCGGCCTACTCACGCCGTCTCGGTTACACAACGCGCTCGCATCACGAGTGCCGGTTGCGATCGGCAAGGTCAGCTACGGCCTCTACCTCTTTCACTGGCCAGTCTTCGTGCTGCTTCGCCAGCGGGGATGGGAGCTCACCAGTATCAGCGGATTGCTGGTCGCGCTCGCCCTCACCACGGCCATCACCGTCCTCTCCTACTTCTTCCTCGAACGTCCGATCCGCACCGCAAACGTCGAACCACGACTCACCCTGTTCGGCGCCGCAGCGGCACTTGCATCGCTGCTTGCCCTCTTCCTGATCGTCCCGTCCGGGCGCGGGTTCCTTGAAACGGACTCCAGTGTCTTGGCAGCTGCTTCCGCAGATGGTGCCGACCTCGACGCCCAACTCGAACTCGCCACTCCGAGACCGACCGCTGCTGAAGTTCCCGTCAGCACGGTCTTGTCAGCCGCCGGGCCGGTCGACCCGCTCGCCGAGAACCCTGCACCCAACCCGGCACCTGGCCCTGCACCCAACCCTGCACCTGGCCCTGCACAGGTATTCGAAGCGCCATTCGACACCGACCCGGTCCTCCCCGCGCAACTCAACCGGCCCGTGCGAATCGCCACCATCGGTGACTCAACGGCGCACATCGTCTCGATCGCTCTGGCTCGTTGGAGCATCGACAACCCCGGCTACATCACCTCCGACGTGCTGTGGTGCCCTGGGTGCGGGTTCATCCTCGATGCCGAAGTCACCCTGTTCGAAGCGTCCGAACCAACAGCTCGATCAAATGCGATTCTCGATGACCTCGCTCCAGCGCTCTTCGAGAACGTCCGCCCCGACGTGGTGCTCCTGATGGTCACGCTCAACGACATGGCCGAGCACCAATGGAGCCTCGACGAGGGGCCACTGCGCCCGCAGGACCCGCGCTTCGAGCAGCGCATGTACGCCAACTATCTCGACGTCACGCAACGAATTCTTGATGAGGGTGTGGCGCAAGTCGTCTGGGTTGAACCTCCGACCCCGGATTGGCTCGGCAAAGAGGACGAGCTCCGGGAATCCGAGCGCTGGGACGTCATGGATCGGGTGATTCGACGCGTCGTTGAGGAAGGCGCCGGCAATGTACATCGCGTCGACATGGACCTGTGGCTCGACGAAGCCGGCTATCGCAACAACTCAACGTGGCGACCCGACGGCACACATCTCACGGATGAGGCCATCGACGAAGTCGTCGACCGTTGGCTCGTTGCTCGACTCCTCCAAACCGTCTGAAAATCCACGTTTGCGTCGAAGTTCTCGTTGGCCCGTCCGCGGATTCTTCGACGCAAACGGTGAGACTCGGAGAATGGAGCTAATCGATGACCCGGACGACCCGCGTTTCGCCCAATTCCGGGTGAACGAGCGAGCGCTTGCGAGCCGTTCCCAGAAGCGCAACGACGCCGGTGCCGGCCTGTTCCTCGCCGAGGGCGACCTGGTCGTCAAACGAGCTCTCGAAGCCGGCTGTGTGCCGACCGCTGCACTGGTCGACATTGACCGCGTCCCCGACTTCACCTCTCGACTCAACTGCCCGGTCTACGCCGGCGGACCCGCAGTCCGAGCCCGGATCGAGCAGATTGGTCTCCCCCTCTCCATCCTCGCCCTTTTCGAACGCCCGGCTCGACCCAAGCTCAACGAGTTGGCACGCACAGCGCGCCGGATCGTCGTTGCCGAAGCGGTTGACAACCCGATCAACGTTGGCTCGATCGTGCGCAATGCCGCTGCGATGGGCTGGGACGGCCTCGTGCTGGATCACACGAGCGCTGACCCTCTCGCACGTCGTGCCTTACGGGTCGCGATGGGCACAGCGTTCACACTTCCCCACGTTCGGACGCGTCACCTCGCCGACGAACTCCGGGCGCTCGAGGGCTTCGAACTGTACGCAATGACCCCCGACCCGTCGGCCATTGCGCTCGACATGGTCCGGCCTGGCGAACGAGCCGCTGTCCTCATTGGCTCAGAACGCAGCGGTCTCAGCGAGGAACTCCTCGACATCGCCACATCGGTACGGATCCCAATGGCGGCCGGTGTTGACTCGCTGAACGCGGCGGCAGCCACTGCCGTGGTCTGCTGGGCGCTTCGCCCACCCGCCCACGCGGACTGAGGTCACCGCGCCACCGACGTCGGAAGTCGATAGAAAGGCGTGGTGTCCCACGTCCTGCTGCTTTCCTGCCCGGATCGATTCGGTGTGGTCGCCGCGACTGCGGAGTTCATTGCTGGCCAGCGCGGCAACATCATCCACGCCGAGCAGTACGTCAAGGGCGGCGTCGGCGCTGACGGTTCGGTGTTCTTCCAACGCATCGAGTTTGAGCTCACCAATGATCGATCGGCAGCAGAGTTCCTCGCAGCGTTCCAAGCGGTCGCCGGTCGGTTCGCCATGAGCGTCGACCTTCGTGATAACTCGGTGCCGATCCCCACGGCAATCATGTGTTCCAAGCAACCGCACTGCCTATACGACCTACTCACACGGTGGCGCAGCGGCGAGATGCCGATGGATCTGCGTGTCGTCATCTCGAATCATCCCGATCATCGAGACATCGTCGAGCACATGGGTCTCCCGTTCGTGCACCTGCCGGTCACCGAGGACACGAAGCCCGAGCAGGAACGCGAAGTACTTGCCACGCTCGCCGAACACGGTGTC
>CAWUXP010000184.1:0-4974 GCA_963926495.1 Candidatus Ilumatobacter herschelensis | reverse complement strand
CGAAGATGATGCGCACGCTTGCCCAGACTGGCAACGGCTGGATGACGTTCAAGGACGCTTCCAACGAGAAGTGCAACCAGACCGGTGCGCTCAACGACGATGGCTCGCCTCGCGTTGTTCACCTGTCCAACCTGTGTACCGAAATCCTTGAGGTCACCGATCAAGACAACACGGCGGTCTGCAACCTCGGCTCACTCAACCTCGGGAGCTTCGTCGGCACCGGCGCCGAGGGTGGCAACGAGTTCGACTTCGAGAGCCTCGGCCGTGTGGTCCGCCAGGTAGTCCCGTTCCTCGACCGTGTCATTGACATCAACTACTACCCGACGCCCGAAGCCGAATACTCGAACAACAAATGGCGCCCCGTCGGCCTTGGCATGATGGGCCTGCAAGATGTCTTCTTCAAAAAGGGTCTGCCGTTCGATTCGCCCGAGGCGAAAGAACTCAGCAAGCGGATCAGCGCGCACATCTACTTCCATGCGCTGTGGGCGTCCACCGAACTCGCCGTGGAAAGCGGCCCACACGAGTCGTTCGCTGGCACCCGTGCAGCGCAGGGCGACCTGCAGTTCGACCTCTGGGATCTCGGTGGGCGTAAGTCCGGCGTCAAAGTAGTCCCACCGGCTGAGCTCGACTGGGACACGCTGCGTGGCCGTGTCAAAGAGCACGGCTTACGTAACAGCTTGCTTATTGCGATTGCGCCCACGGCGACGATTGCTTCGATCGCTGGCTGTTACGAGTGCATCGAGCCGCAGCTGTCCAACCTGTTCAAGCGCGAAACCCTGTCGGGTGAGTTCATGCAGATCAACCGCTACCTCGTCACCGAACTGCAGCGTCGTGGCCTGTGGGACGAGGAGATGATCAATGAGATCAAGCAGGCCGAGGGCTCGGTGCAAAACGTCGAACGCATCCCGGTCGAGCTTCGCGAGGTGTACCGCACGTCGTGGGAGATCCCGATGCGCCAGTTGATCGACATGGGTGCCGAGCGCGGCGCGTTTATCGACCAGAGCCAGTCGCTCAACCTCTTCATGGAGACGCCGACCATCGGCAAGCTCTCTTCGATGTACCTGCACGCTTGGAAATCCGGTCTCAAGACCACCTACTACTTGCGCAGTCGTCCGGCCACGAAGATCAACAAATCGACCTCGACAGCAGTCAAGACCACCACACCCCCGAATGGCGGCGGTGGCGCTCCCGAACCCGCTCAAACAAAATCCTTCACCGATGAGGAAGCACTTTCGTGCAGCCTCGAAAACCCCGAATCTTGCGAGGCATGCAACTGATGGCACTTATCGACCCGATCACATCCGACGATTACGACTCATTTCCAGCGCCGAGCACACCGGCTGCAGCGCCTGTCGCTCGGACTCGTAACATTCTTGATCCGGGCTTCGACCTGACGCTTCGACCGATGCGGTACCCGCAGTTCTTCGACATGTACAAGGACTCGATCAAGAACACATGGACTGTTGACGAGATCGATTTCTCCGACGACTTGGTCGATCTCGACCGCAAGTTGATGCCTGCTGAGAAGCACATGGTCAGCCGCTTGGTGGCATTTTTCGCCACCGGCGACTCGATCGTGTCGAACAATTTGGTGCTCAACCTGTACAGCCACATCAACAGCCCCGAAGCGCGGATGTTCCTGTCGCGTCAGCTGTACGAAGAGGCCCTGCACGTTCAGTTCTATTTGACTCTGCTTGACAACTACATCCCAGACATGAAGGAACGCGAAGCTGCGTTTGCTGCTGTCGAAAACATCCCGTCGATCAAGGCCAAGGCCGACTTCTGCTTCAAGTGGATGGATCAGATCCAAGAGATCGACAGGATCGAGACACCGGCACATCGCAAACAGTTCCTGTTGAACCTGATCTGCTTCGCAACCTGCATCGAAGGCCTGTTTTTCTTTGCAGCGTTCGCGTACGTCTACTTCTTGCGCTCGAAGGGCTTACTCAACGCCCTCGCCGACGGCACCAATTGGGTGTTCCGCGACGAGTCGTGTCACATGAACTTCGCCCTCGAAGTTGTCAACACGGTCCGTGCCGAAGAGCCCGAATTGTTCGATGCCCAACTCGAGACCGATATTCGCGAGATGATTAGCGAAGCCGTCGAGTGCGAGTATCTGTTTGCTGCCGATGTCCTTGTCGAAGGCGTTCCGGGCATGAGCCTTGGCGACACCCGTGAGTACCTCCAGTACGTGGCCGACACTCGCCTTGCCTTACTCGGCTATGGCCCCGAGTTTGGGTCGAAAAACCCGTTCAGCTTCATGGAACTGCAAGATGTGCAGGGCCTGTCGAACTTCTTCGAGCGCACCGTGTCGAGCTACCAAACCGGTATCGAAGGCCAAGTCGGGTTCGACGAAGAGTTCTAGGCGGGCAGCGTCCAGAATGGCAGTGCTTTGAACTCTCTTTTTCAATGCCGCGCTTGGCTACGTTGCTGACATGAGTCAAACGCTGCCAGCCTCAGTCATTTTGCGCGACGTGTCGATGCGTGACGGATTGCAAGACGAGGCGCCCGTTCCGACCGAGACGAAATTGGCGCTTTTCGAAGCGCTCGTTTCGGCCGGGGTGCGTGAACTTGAACTCACTAGTTTCGTCCGGCCCGACCGGGTGCCAGCAATGGCTGATGCTGACGCACTGTGCGCAGCGACCATTGGTGCCGATGTGGTTCGTTGGGGCCTGGTGCTTAACCGGCGTGGAGCCGAGCGAGCGCTTGCCGCTGGGTTGACCCATCTGCAGTACGTCGTGTCGGTGAGCGACACGCACAGCCGGCACAATGCCGGAGCGTCGACCGACGAAGCGATTGCTGCCTTCGAGGCGATTGCCGGGCCCATGATCGACCAAGGCGCGGTGATGGAGATGACCCTCTCGACCGTGTTCGGCTGTCCGTATGAGCAGCGCATCGACCCGAATCGTGTTGTCGAAGTCGCTCGGCGGGTCGTCGACGCTGGCGCATCTTCGATCGGCCTGGCCGACACCATCGGAGTTGCCATCCCCAGCGAAGTCGAAGCGCTGGTTGTCGCTGTTGGCAATGCGGTCGGGGTGTCGATCGGAGCGCACCTTCACGACACACGCGGCTTGGCGCTCGCCAACGGGCTCGCCGCGCTTGGGGCCGGAGCGAATCGCATCGACGCGGCAGTCGGTGGCCTCGGCGGCTGCCCGTTCGCTCCAGGTGCGAGCGGCAATGTCGCAATCGAAGACGTGGCACATGCACTCGAAGCAATGGGCGTCGACACCGGTTGCTCGGTCATTGGATTGATCGACGCAGCAGTCCTTGCTTGCGCAGCGGTCGGTCGACCAGTCGCCAGTCACGTCGGCATTGCTGGGCCGCGCTTTGCCAGCTGATATTGCCAGTATCGAGCTGAAGTCACTCACCGAATCCTCGTCCGGTTAGTACCGTTGTCTTCATGAGTGCGGATTGGCTCACCCAAAGTAATGTTGTTATCGTCGCTGGCAAGGGCGGCGTCGGTTCCTCGACGGTCGCTGCAGCGCATGCGCTCGCAGCTGCTCGGGAAGGCGCAGATGTGCTGTTCATTGCAGTCGACGGTCGCCCCGGAATGGGAGCGCTGCTCGGCGGGCGGGAGATCACTAATCGCTCGCAAGTACTCCAGCACAATGTCGCGTCGAAGGGATCGGGCACGATCTCAGCGCGCACGATCCCTGCCGATCAGGCATTCGGCGACTACCTCGAACTGAAAGGCGTTGGCGGAATTCTTCGTCGAGCTGCCTCGGCTGCATCACTGCCGATGATCGCTGCGGCGACGCCAGGGCTCGAACACCTCCTTGTCCTCGGCAAGATCAAAGAACTCGAACGGAAACGCGCTGCCGATTTGATCGTCGTCGATGCGCCGCCTGCCGGGCACGCTGCACCTTTTCTCCGCTCGGCTTCAGGCCTTTCCGACGTGGTGAAGTCGGGGCCGGTGCTCGACCAGGCTCGCGAGGTGTCTGAGATGCTTGCTGACTCTGCGCGTTGCATGGCACTACTCGTTGCGCTTCCAGAAGAGACACCGATTACCGAGGCGATCGAACTCGCTGCCGAACTGGGTGACGAGATCGGGCTTGCGCTGTTGCCCCTCGTTGTCAATGCCTGCTGGCCCGACCGGGCAGGTCTGGCGAAGACCCCGGCGGTGGCTGCCCGGTCGAACAAGATGAAGTTGTCGCCCGCAGCGAAGTCGGCGCTCGAATCAGCTGCTGCATTCGGTCGTAGCCGGCTCGAACAGCAGAGCCACCAGATCGAACGATTGCGCAGCGAACGACCAGAGCCGGTGATCACACTTCCCCGATTGACCACACCCAAGATTGGCCCGGCAGAACTGTCGGTTCTGGCCGATGCACTCGTCGAAGCGGATCCGTCATGACATCGCTGTCGCATGCAATTACCGACGCCAAACTTCTGCTCACCTGTGGGCCTGGGGGAGTGGGTAAAACAACTACCGCTGCCGCGCTGGGTGTTGCCGCAGCGCGCGCTGGGCGCAAAACCGTCGTCGTCACGGTTGACCCCGCCCGACGGCTTGCTGACGCGCTCGGCCTTGGCAAGGACGCCGCCACGAACGAGCCGCACTGGGTCCCAGGGATAACGGATCGTTCGACAGACGGCGGACTTTGGGCGCTGATGCTCGACGCCGAACAGACTTTTGATCGGCTCGTTCGCGATCAATCGCCGACCAAGAAGCAAGCCGACGCGGTACTGAGCAATCCCGTCTACCAGGCAATATCCGGCTCGCTCTCGGGCGCTCAGGAGTACATGGCCATCGAACGGCTGCATCAGCTGCACAGCAGCGGCGAGTGGGACCTGATCATCGTCGACACGCCGCCTTCGCGTCACGCCATCGACCTGCTTGAAGCCCCAGACCGTCTTGTTGGCTTCCTCGGACACCCTGTCTACCGTGCGCTCACTGTCGGTCAGCGAGCTTTTGCCAGGGTGACCGATGCTGCTGCATCGATGTTCCTGTGGGCGGTCAAGCGCCTCGCCGGGCCGCAG
>CAWUXP010000183.1:0-3826 GCA_963926495.1 Candidatus Ilumatobacter herschelensis | reverse complement strand
CATCATCAGCGGGCTGATCAGCCTCGTCTGATGCTGGCGCGAGGCGCGTGATATCGACAAAGTCGGGATCTGTTCGCTCGGTGGGGTTTGGTCGCGACCAGCTGCCGGTGTCGTCTGTACTCATCACATTGCTCCTCGAAGAATGAAACAACGATACGGACCAGGGACGCGAACCGTCGATGACGCTCGTCTCAGGCGGGAGTCGGTGTGCCGTTGTCGAGCTTGGCGGCTGCCAGTTCGGCTTCGACGAGTGGCGCGTTGCCTTCGTGGAACTTGGCTTCACCGGCTTCGATGGCTTCGAGGAGGTGGATCGAGATGTCGGCGACCTTGACCTCGTGCTCTTCCTTGCCAGCACCCTTCACGCCGTCGTCGAGCATGATGTAGCAGAACGGGCAGGCCGTGGCGACACGGGTGGCGCCGGTGGAGATGGCCTGCGCAGCACGCTCGTCATTGACTTTGGTGCCGGTGTTCTCTTCCATCCACATGCGGGCGCCACCGGCGCCACAACACATGCCTTTGGTGCCGTTGAGCGACATTTCGACGACTTCGATGCCCTTGATGGCGCCGACAACCTTGCGCGGTGCGACGTAGACGTCGTTGTGGCGACCGAGGTAGCAGGAGTCGTGGTACGTGATGCGCTCTTCAAGGGTGGCCTGAGAAACGTCAAGCTGACCCGAGTCGATGAGCTGTTCGAGCAGCTGGGTGTGATGGATCACTTCGTAGTTACCACCGAGCTGCGGGTACTCGTTCTTCAACGTGTTGAGGCAGTGCGGGCACTGGGCAATGATCTTCTTGACGCCCATCTCGTTGAGCATCTCGACGTTTGGTTGAGCGAGCATCTGGAACAGGTACTCGTTGCCAGACCGGCGGGCAGAATCACCGGTGCACATCTCGGACGGGCCGAGGATGGCGACGTCGATCCCGGCACGGCGCAACAGCTGCGCCATTGCCTGCGTGACCTTTTTGTTCTTGTCGTCAAAGGAACCGGCACAGCCGACCCAGTAGAGGTACTCGTGCTGGAGTGCTTCGCCCGGATCGACAATCGTGACGCCATCCATGCCGTCGGCCCAATCGCCGCGTTCGCCCTGGTTGAGGCCCCACGGGTTGAACTGGTTTTCCATGGCGCGGTAAGCGTTGCCGAGTTCAGGGGGGAAGTTTGACTCCATCAGCGACAGGTAGCGACGCATGTCGAAGATCTTGTCGGTGATTTCGATGCCGACCGGGCAGATCTCGTCGCACGCCTTGCAAGTAGTGCAGGCCCAGATTTCTTCGGCGGTGATCCGCTCAAACAGGTTGTTGGCCGAGATGGTGATCTCTTTGTCTTCGCCGAGCGGTGCGCTCACTGCGGGCGAACCCGAGGCGGCCATGACCGCACCCGCCTTGAGGACGATCTCGCGTGGGTCGAGTGATTTGCCGGTGGCGTGCGCCGGGCAGACGCTGGTGCACCGACCGCACATGGTGCAGGCATCGAGGTCGAGGAGCTGCTTCCAGGTGAAGTCTTCGACGACTGAGGCGCCGAACGACTCGAGTTCGGTCTCCATCAGGTTGGCCATCGGCCGCATGGCACCCTTCGGACGATCTTTGTCCTTGAGGTACATGTTGATTGGCGACGTGAAGATGTGGCGCAGCATGGTGAGCGGCAGGATCGCGAGGAAGGCGACGAACGCTGCAACGTGGCCAATCCACCACCACTGGTGCCAGGTGCTGAGCGCCGACTGCGACATGCCGTCGACAAGGGTGGAGAGCGGGTAGCCAATGAAGCTCCACTTTTCGTATTCCGGGCCACCTTCGAGGGCGATGCGGAACATCTCGGCGCCGTAACCGGTGACGCCAATAGCGAAGAAGACACCCAGGATGATCGCGTGTTCGGGCTTGCTCTTGATGCGAATGCGGTATGGGCGCTGTACGTAGCGGCGCACGATTGCCCACACGATGCCGGCGAGGAACACGAGGCCGGCGAGGTCACCGATGAAGGCGTATGCCTTGTAGGTGGTGCCGTGCAGGAACTTCAACTGTTCCGGCAGTTGGTGGTCGACTTCCAGGACGGTGGTGACACCAAGCAGCGCAAGGAAGCCGAAGTAGATCATCGAGTGCATGAGGCCGGCGCCGGCGTCACGCAGGAGCGTCTGCATGTAGACGCCAGCGCGGAAGTCCTTGAGGCGCTGCTTGGCGTTCTTGGTATTCGTGCGGCGCTGCGACGGTGCGCCGCGCTCCCAGTTCTTCATCCGGTTGGCAAACATGATGCCAACCCAGATGAGGAGCACCGGGATGACCGTGTAGAACGCGACCTGGATTGGACCCGGGATGTTGACGAACACGGTGCGGTGTACGGCGTTGTCGTTCTCCCATTTCGTGACCTGCGGGAGGATGCCCGACACGAGGGTGAAAAGACCCACCGCCGTGAACAAGACGAGGGCCAGTTGATGCGGCTTTACCCGCTTTGGTTCGGTGTCGGGCGCGGGGGTTTCGGTAGCAGCACTCATGCGGAAGCAAACCTACTCGCAGGTCACGTCTGACTACAGATCCACCGCGAAATCAGTAGGGGGTCAGGCCCCTTTCGCACTTGTTGGACGATGTGTGCAGCAAGTGCGAAAGGGGCCTGACCCCATTCGTATTAGTGGCGGAGGTAGGCGAGGCCGTGGAGAAAGAACTCGACTGCGCGGCCGAGGGGCGATTCGACGAGGTCGAGTTCGGCGAAGGTCAGCGTGGCGCCGAACGGAGCCGTCCAGTACTCGGCTCGCCCGGGGCGCGCAGCGTCCCACGGGCCGACGTAGAGGTACGGCGTCGAGAGGAATCCGTCACCGGCGGCAGCGCCGAGGTTGCACCGAACGCCAGCCTTCGCGGCCATGTCGATGCCAAAGTCGAAGTGCTCGGGCCACAGACGACCGACCGATGCCGCAGCGTCCGGAATCGACGCAACGGCTTCCTCGATCGCGCGCTGACCGAGCAGGTACCACTCGCCGAGGACGGCCGCCGTGTCGCTGTCGAGCAGGATCATCTCGTCGGGGTCACCTAGCGGAGGTGTATCCCCGCCGACCCAGAAGTCGGCGTCCGGTTCGAATCCAATTGTGTTGCACAGCCCGCGAATCGTGTTGCCGACAACCATCTCAACCTGTGTGGTGGCAGTAAGTTCCCTGACGTCGTCACCGATCACGCGCTCGATAAAGAGCGACCCACCGACGAGCCGCACGCGCTCACGCTCGGGGCCGACCGGCGGTGTGCCGAAACCGCCCGGCAGTGGCACGAGGTCGAACAGGCCGTCATGGCGAAACCGCGCCTGGCCGAGCACGTGCGTCGCGATGCGCTGCGCAAGGTCGCGCTGCTGCGCCCAGTGGTCTGGAATCGGATGAAAGTTCATGCGCTCACCCTACGCAAACTGTCGGAGCTGGGGTTCGTGCCCGTCCGCGATCCGACAGGACGGTGTGATCTAGCCGAAGACGGTGCGGTCCATCTGACGGATGCGTGAAGCGAGGACGCCCATCAGCTTGTAAGCGATCGACGGGACGTCGTTGAGGACGCTGACAAAGCGACGCTGGTCGATCACCAGAAGTGTGCAATCAGTGGCACAGATCGCCGAGGCGGTGCGCGGGCCGTGGTCGAGGAGCGAGAGTTCGCCGACAACGTCGCCCGCACCGAGCGTGGCGACTTTTCGGCCGCTGCGCTTGATGGTGACTTCGCCACTCAAGATGACGAAGGCCTCACGTCCGGTCTGGCCTTGGTCGACGATCAGGGAGCCTTCGGTCATCGTGATCTCGTCAGCCGCCTTGGCGACTGTCTCGAGTTCCTTCTTGCTGCATGCGTTGAAGAGCGGAACGTTCTTCAGGGA
>CAWUXP010000182.1:0-3723 GCA_963926495.1 Candidatus Ilumatobacter herschelensis | reverse complement strand
ATCCCGCTCGACGACGCTCACTACATCAAGGGCCTGCGGATGATCGCTGGTAAGCGAGTGCGCGAACTCGACTGGCCGACCACCGAACGATTCCCTAATCACGGTGCTGTGTGGCCGCGTCGTCGTCTCGACACTGCGCTCATGGACGCTGCTGCCGCCGCTGGCGCCGAGATGGTCTACGAGACCGAAGCGCTCCCGATCATGGACGGCCACAAAGTGCTCGGCGTCGAAGCCGGCGTTGGGCCCAATTCTCGGAAAATTCACGCTGGCCTGACGATCGTCGCAGCGGGCGCTGTCGGCAAGGTCGCCAAGATGCTCGGTGCCGACCGAGTCGAAGGTGAAACGTTCGGGCTGGCCATTCGCACCTACGCCGAAACTCCACGACACGACGACGTTCACCTCGAAGCCCTGCTGTCGCTCAAGGGCGACGACGGTAAAGCTGTTCCCGGCTACGGCTGGATGTTCCCTGCCGGTGACGGCACCGTCAACATCGGGTGCGGCGCCCTGTCGACCATGAAGGGGTTCAAGAAGCTGAACCTCAACAAAATGCTCGAGAACTACCGCAACCAGGTCATGCCCGAATGGGACCTCGGCCCCAACCTCGAACGGGCTCGTGCCTGGCGGCTGCCGATGTCCACGCAGAAGCGTCACGGTGCCGGGTGGGTTGCAATCGGCGATGCCGCTGGCCTCGTCAACCCAATGAACGGCGAAGGCATTGACTACGGGTTAGAGAGCGGCATGCTCGCCGTCGATCTGTACATCGAGAACCCGGCCAACGCTCCGGCCCGCTACGACCAGTTGGTTGGCGAACAGTTCGATGCATTCCTACGCACCGGACGACGTTTCTCGTTCCTGATCGGCCATCCGTGGATCTTGAAGCCCGGCCTGGCGCTGTCGGTCAGCACCGAGTCGATTGCCAAGATCACGCTCGCCGTCATGGGCAACCTGGTCGACAATCAGACTCCCGGAATGGCCGGCAAAGTGATGTGGCTCGCCGACAAAGGCCTCGGCCTCGTCGACCCGATCCTGCGCAAGACCCGCGCCGCCGCGTAAACCGACTGTCACACTTTGGTGTAACAGCAGGGTCTGACCTCGGTGTGACGTTGCTGTGCCTGGCAAGATCGCTGCATGGCAATCGAGACCGTCACTGGATACTGCTGGCCGCAATCTGTTGCACCGGGTGGATCGATCGGGTTGCACCTATCGTCGGCGGGTGGTCGACCTGTCAGCGTCGAGATCGCACGCGTCGGAGCGCAACGGACGGTCGTGTGGGCCGAGACGGTCGAGGCTGATGATCATCCGACACCTCGCGACGCCGATTCAAACGGGTGTGGCTGGCCGGTAGCCACCACGATCACCCCGGGCCACGACTGGGTGTCGGGCTACTACGAGGTACTGCTGACCATCGACGTCGACGGCAAGACACGCCAGAGTCACGCCTTCCTCGTCGTCCGGCCCAGCGCTGACTCGAAAAACACGATCCTGCTGCAGCTCGCCACCAACACCTGGCACGCCTACAACGACTTCGCTGGCCGCAACCTCTACAACGGCGGCACGCACGCATCGTTGCAACGACCAATGGCCCGCGGCTACCTGTCCAAGCCGCCCGGGGCCGGCCGACGCGTCACCACGACCCACCCACCGGATCGCGACATGAACACCCATGTCGGCTACATCCGGATGAACCACCTTTCGGGATGGGCCGGGTCAGCAGGCTGGCCCGACTGGGAGCAGCCGTTCCTCGCGTGGGCCGAGCAGCACGGCTACGGCATCGACGTGATCACCAATGCCGATCTCGATGAACATCCGGGCATCGTCAACAACTACCGCCTGCTGCTGTCTGTCGGTCATGACGAGTATTGGTCGGGCCCAATGCGCGACACCGTCGAAGGCTTCATCGCCCGCGGCGGCAACGTCGCCTTCTTCTCCGGCAACACCGCGCTGTGGCAGGTCCGCATGGAAGACCCGGTCGACGGCACGGCCTCGGTCATGGTCGGTTACAAGGGCCAGTTCAAAAACGATCCCGTCTACGACACCGAGCGCATCGCCGAGTTGACCAGCATCTGGTCCGACCACCTGATCGGTCGACCGGAGAACCACATGACCGGCGTGTCGTTCACACGTGGCGGGTACCACCGCATCGGCAAACGAGTCACGAACGGTGCTGGCGGCTACACCGTGTTCCGGCCCGATCACTGGATGTTTGAGGGCACCGACATCGACTATGGCGACGTGCTCGGCGCCGCCGCGACCACCGTCGGCTACGAGTGCGACGGCTGCGAGTACACCACCGTCGACGGGCTCCCCGTGCCCACCGGCGCGGACGGAACACCCGAGTCGTTCGAGATCCTCGCAATGGTTCCAGCAGCCCACTTCACGCGCACGACCGCTGGACGGCCACCGAAGCCGCACGAACCCTCAGAGATCGAGTTCCTTGCGTCACGTGTGTTCGACGATCGCAGTGAAGCCGCTGTGCAACGCATCGCCGCAGGTCAAGCGATGCTCGGCAGCTACACGTCACCCGGTGGCGGCACCGTGATCACGTCCGGCTCCACCGACTGGGCCCACGGACTCGCCGGGCGCGACCCGCAAATCGAGCAGATCACCTCGAATATCCTCAACCGCCTCGGCTGATTCTGCCGGAGCGCTCGGCACGAGCGGTACGGCATTCGACAAGCAAGAGCGGCCCCACCGAACCTAAGCTCGCCAACGATGCGCGTCTTCCTGACCCACAACCCCGAAGACCTGGCTGCTTACTACGGCCGTGCGCTCCCGGAGCTTCGATCGCTGACCGAGCGTGATGGCGCACCCATCGACGTCGTACTCAACCCGCTCGAACGTGACCTGACGACACCCGAATTGATCGCGGCCGCAGCGCGCTGCGACGTGATCGTGGCGCACCGCGCGACACCCGGTGAAGCAGAGTTGTTCGCTGCACTTCCCGACCTTGTCGCGTTCCTGCGGTGTGCCGTCGACATCAGCACGGTCGACGTGGATGCAGCCTCAGCTGCGGGGGTGCTGGTCGCCCGCGCCGACAAGAGCTTCGTTCCGTCAACCGCCGAGTTGGCACTCGGCCTCCTGCTCGACTGCGCTCGAACCATCGCTGCATCGACCATTGACTACCGCAACGGAAAACAGCCGCCACAGCGACCGGGCTGGCAACTGGCGGGCCAAACCGCGGGGATCCTGGGATACGGCGCGATCGGCTCGTATCTCGCCGGCTTGCTCACCGGAATCGGCATGCGCGTGCTCGTCCACGACCCGTTCGTCACCGAAGTCAGTGGTACAGCCGAACTCGTCGAGCGCGACCAACTCCTTGCCGATGCCGACGCTGTCTTCCCGCTCGCGCAAGCCACGCCGGAGACCGAGAACATGGTCGACGCTGCCTTCCTCGCCCAGATGAAACCGGGCGCCACGCTCATTAATGTCTCACGCGGCGAACTACTCGACGACGAAGCGGTGTTCGCTGCACTCGAATCAGGCCAGCTCGGCGCATTGGGCCTCGACGTCGGCCGTGCTGCCGATCAACGCCCTGCTCCTCTGCTGGCAGCTCATCCACGGTGCGTTGCCACCCCGCACCTTGGTGGCCTCACTCCACAGAACGCCGACGCTCAGGCAATGAGCAGCGTCGAGCAAATCAGCTCGATGATCGCCGGCAAGGTCCCGGCCCGATCGGTGAACGCCGATACCGCCGTGCGGCTGCTCGCTCACTTCAAAAAATGA
>CAWUXP010000181.1:0-15091 GCA_963926495.1 Candidatus Ilumatobacter herschelensis | reverse complement strand
TAGTACTGCGGCGGCTCCCGCGGCGGCGTTCCGGTCGCCCGCTCGAACTCGAAGTTGGAGTACCGATCCCACGAGCACTTCGGCCCCGACGACCCACCCGAGGAATACACGACGCCTGACACAACGTCCCCCGTCCCCGCCTCGACATTGATGTTGCCGCCGCTGTCGGTGTCAGCTGAGGTCCCTGCACCGGTGGTGGGGTCGATTTCATCCGCTCCGGCGGCGTCGACAGAAGCTCCAAGAGTGGCGACGGCGCTGATGCCAAGCAAGACAGCTAGAAGTCGCACGAGTCTCGCTCCTGCCACTGCATGATTCGATCGCCTCCCGTGACAATCCATTGTCCTTGAACTAGAGCGAGCAGCACGTCTGTCAAGGTGGCTACAACGCGATCATCGACGATCACCTCAGATTCCCCATCGGGGGCTGAAATTCTCACGACATCGCTGTCGACCCTGCAGATCCGAAGTTTTGCCTCCAGTGGGCCAAGGAGCTCAAAGCCTCCGGGGAATGTTATGGACTTCGGTACGCCACTGCTCATCCTGAGCGTGGCACCGTCGGCCAGGAGATTGTCAAGGAAACCTTCGAGTGGCCCGAATGCCTCGGGAGAATAAAACGTCCGGAATTCGTCGCGTAGTTCTTCGTTGCCCGGATCGCCGGCGGCGGCGAAGTAGGCGTCTTCAAGGTCGAGTCGGGCCTGTTGTACGGCGGCCTCGATTTCGGCGATTGGGTCGAGCGTTGTGGTTGGCGCGGGCTCTGTTGTGGTGGTCGGGGCTGGGGCGGTGCTGGGGGTCGCGACGGCTTCGGTGGTTGCGGGAGCGGGAGCGGGCGCGGCTGCGGGTTCGGGCTGGATCGTGTCGGGTGCGCTGGTGATTGCTGTGATGGGGTCGGGGCCTGAGACGCGGGCTTGGCCGTCGCTGCCGCTACATGCCGCCAGCAGCGCGATGCTGGCCGCTGCGAGCAAGACGTAACGCCGGGTCATGTACGGAACCTAGTGCGTTTGTGCATACCCACAGTTGGGCGCCCCGGAGTCCGGAGCGGAAGCAGCAGATTTTGCCGGTTTGTAGGTCAGGTATCGCAGCGTTTGCCGGCGGCTGCGAGGAGCACGGCGGCGGCGGGCACGGTGGCGGAGATCCAGAGTGCAGGCCGGTAGCTATCGGCCAGCGAACGGGACAGGGCAAAGAAGGCAGGCCCGATAGCACTGCCGATTACCATGGCACTCATCTGCATCCCAGCGATTTCGCCAAGGTGTCGACGTCCAAAGAGACGGGGAAGTGCAGCTGACGTCAGCGACGAGAAGCAACCCTGCGCAGCACCCCAGCCAACGATTGCGAGCACCGCCATCACGGTCACATCGAGGTAGCCGATGGCGATATACATCAGCACCTGGGATGCGCCCATCGCCATGGCGACGATCATTGGTGATGTGCGGTCGATGAGCCAACCGGTGAACAACGTGACCGGGACACTGACGAATGCGATCGGCACGAAGATGCGCACGATCGTGTCTTCGTCAAGCCCTTGTTCGGCGCCGAGGTCGATGATGTGGAACGTGATTGCCGTTGCTGTCGACGACATGGCCATGACTGGCAGCGTGACTGCCCAGAATCGGAGGTCGCGTAGTGCTTGGCCGCGTGTCGCGTCCGTGTCTTTGCCGATGATGGCCGGAGCGTCGCTGGCATGCGGCTCGGCGAGGCCGCCATCGATGATCATGCCCGACGCCTCGGGGCTGACTCGATAGAGCGTGGCAATCAGGGTGGCCATCACGAGGACGAGGCCAACAGCAATGATCCGCCAGGCGGTGCGGAACCCATCGATGTCGATCAGCGCAAGCAGCAAGGCAGGCGCAGCGGCGAAGGCGAAGCTTCCAGCGGCCTGTGAGAGTGAGCTGACCAGGCCGCGCCGACGGTCGAACCACTGGGCGACCATTGTCCGCGACGACAGCGTCAGGAGGCCCTGTCCGGAGAATCGGAGGCAACCGAAACCGACACTCATTACGACGAGGCCAACAGGCGTGCTCATCGAACCGACGAAGCTCAACCCCGTGACGGTGCAGGCCAAGCCGATCGTCGCGGCGAACGCAACGACGCGTGAGCCGTAGCGGTCAATCATTCGGCCGCCGATGCCGAGCAGTAGCCCGCTCGTGCCCGTGCCGATCAGATAGGCAATCGCCAACTGCAGCCGGGTCAGGCCGGTCGTTGTTGTCAGGTCATCGGTGAAAACGCTGACACCAGCGGTCTGCCCGGGTACCGATGCAATGACGCCGATCGTGCCGGCCACCAACACGACCCACCCGTAGTAGAACGGCACCCGACGGGGATCGAAGGGTCGTCGGCCGAGTTTCGAGACGTGTGTGTCGTCGGGGGCCGCGTCGTTCGTCGTCAGCACGTGCCGATCGTTGAAGCTGGCCAATTCATTGGGCGCAGGCTACCGAGCAGCCCTCGACGGGGAGCATGACGTTTAAGTGGCACAAGAGGTGCCAAATACAAGATTTCGGCATGATTGATTCCTGGCGTTCAAGCGGAGGGTTCAGGCGCCGATTGATAGTGCAATGAAGATCAGAGATTCGGGTACCTATCAACTGGAGGCAGAGGTCGATAAGAACCCCTGCGATCCGTTTCTGCGGTGCAACCTCGCATGTGTCCTCGCCTCCTTCGGCGACTACAAGAGCGCGATGCGCCATCTCGGCATCGCAATGGAGCATGCGAACGGCGCCATGGCTGCGGGCTGCGTCTCTTCGGCAATCTGTGAGATCAATAAGGAGTTCGCTCGCCTCTGGCAACTCCCGGAGAAAAAGCCGCACCTGGCGCTCGTGGGTGGCTGACGCGCCTGCGTCGCAGCGACCGGCATTCTCTCTGCTCCCGTTGCAAACCGGTATGGCGCACCGGCGCCTTGAGCGACCAGCGAATCGAAGTCGAGCGAATAATTTCGGCGGAGCCGGGGAAGATTTTTGAGATCCTGCGGAGCTCAGAGGGTCACGTGCAGATCGAAGCGTCGGGCCTGTTGATGTCGTCGAGTGGTGTTGCGGCGACTTTGAGCACGCTCGCAGGTTTGACCTCGCGGAGTCGGGTGACGAGATCATCTGCGTGCGGCTCAAAATGAGCGGCACCATGAACCGGTCGTAGAACTCGGGAACCGAACCGACGAATGCACTGTCTGGCTCTTCCGGTCATTGCATAATATGTTTTCCCACTCTGCGAATGGCCGCACGTGCAGAATACGGGGACCGGTCTGTTTGGTGGGGCGGCTCTGCTCGCTGCGCAGTTGTGCATCGCTGGCGTTTACCCACGACCGTGACAATCGCGGCTAGTTTTGGCGACCGAATGACACCTCGACAATACTTAGCGACCCACAGCGCATGGCTGCACACCCGAGCCGTTTTTGGGGGCGCCGAAGGATCTCATGGGTACTGATCAGAATATGGCTCGCGCGGCTGGCGATGCTGACCAAAATCCGTCCAGCGACGATCCGAATGCGCGCAATTTGTCGCAAGCCGACCTGTACCAACTCGATCTGAGTGGCGCCGATCTGTCGGGCGCGAACCTCAGTGTCGCGCGGCTCGACGGTTGCGATTTGTCGGGCGCAAACCTGGTGAAGGCTGATCTCAGTGGCGCCGTTCTCGCCGGAGCGAACCTGACTGGTGCGGACCTGTCCGGCGCCAACCTGAGCTGGGCTGATCTCGGCAAGGCGAACCTCACCGATGCGAATCTCAGCGACGCCAACATGGAGATGACGATCACCATTGGCACCCGCTTTAACAATACGACCATGACTGATGGCTCAATTCGATGACAGCGCACCCACCCTCGATCCACGCCGTATTCGGAGAAACCCCATGACCAAATGTTTCCGAACACTCATCGCCATCGCGCTGATCAGTACTACTGCAGCATGCGGCGGCGCCAGCTCTGAATCTGATGTGGCGACCACTGAATCACTAGGGCTTGCTCAATCAGGCGATGTAACGATCTCTTTGGATTGCCTGGAGAGCGAAGAGGCCTTCGACGCCTGTTGGGCCAACGGCGAGATCCCCGACGAGTGCATCGATGGAAATGGTTTCGTTCTCGACTCGTGTTTGGAGAGCGAAGGCGTCTTTGACGAGAACGACGGAACCGGCGACGACCGTGCGGCTGAAGAATCAGATGCGACGAGGTCGTCGGTCATCCCGCTTGAGTGCTTCAGCGATGATGAGGCGTTCGATGACTGCTGGGAAGACGGTTCGATTCCGGATGAGTGCGTCGATGCCGACGGCTTCATCGTCGACGCATGCTTTCCGAGTGATGACGAGGGATCCGGTGAGGCCGGATCCGGGCCCACTCCGGCGCTCGGACCTGGTTCGGTCAGCAGCGGCTTCGATCCGGCCGTCGACGCGTTCAGCTTCGCGAACTACGGCGATGACACGGGCGCAGTCGATCTGACCGCCATCGAAATGCAGCGCATGTTTGGTGACGGCGTTTGTGCGAATCAGGTCGACGGTTGCACCCTCGCGCCTCCTGCCCGGCAGTGGATGGAGCAGATGAACAAGTACATGGCCGGAGGTCATTGCGAGGGTATGGCCGTGCTCAGCTCGCTGTTCTACTTCGGTGACGCAGACCCGAGCGCCTTTGGTGCCGACTCGGTGCGCGACCTGGAGTTCGCCGGGAATGACGCGCTGCAACGCGAAATCGCTTATTGGTGGGTCACACAGGGAACCTCCCCAGGGGCGTCGCAGTCCGTGAGCGGTTCGCCCAGCGAAGTCCTCGACACGTTGATCGAGTCGTTCGGCGAGGGCAAGCAAGCCGACGAGTCTTGGTCAGTCGGCATCTTCAAGCGTGACGGCACCGGTGGACACGCGGTGACGCCGTACGCGGTCGAGGACAACGGCGACGACACATACAAGGTCTTTGTCTACGACAACAACTACCCCAGCCAGGGCCGCGTCCTCACGATTGATCGCGGTGCCGACACGTGGCAGTACGAGGCGTCCACCAACCCGAATGTCGAAACCGACCTGTACGAAGGTGACGCCGACACTGACACGCTCAGCATCCATCCGACCTCACCGCGAGTGGGTCCGCAGGACGCAGCATTTGGGGCCGACGGCCAGATCTCGGGCTACGCAACGGTGCTGCAATCGGGCAATGACGGCATCGAAATTTGGTTGGACGGTGACGCCAACCTGCTGATCACTGCGCTCGACGGCCGCCGAGTCGGTTGGCTCGAAGACGGCACGTTCGTCAACGAGATCGAGGGCGCCACCGCCACCGCTCTGAAGTTTGGGGTCGCTGTTTGGGAAGTCGACCAGGAGCCCGTGTACGTGATTCCGGGTGACATCACCGACTTCTCGGTCACCATCGATGGGTCGCAACTCGACGACCAAGCGGTTTCCACCGTCACGATGATTGGGGCGGACTTCAGCATGGAGGTTGAGGACATCCTGCTCGACCCGGGTGAATTGGATCTGATTGAGGTCAGCGTCGTCGACGGTGAATACCTCGAACTGAACTACTCGAGTGACTACGCCGACTCGCCCTATATCTGGTTAGCAGTGTCCACCGACGATGCCGACTACGAGGCCATCGTTCGGGGCACCGATATCGAGCCCGGCGGCTCGTTCAACGTGATCCTCGACTACCCGAACGGCGATTTCATCCTCGACACCACCGACCAGACCGAGCTTGGTGTCTATGAACTGCTGGTTGCCCGCATCGATGATGAAGGCGGCTACTTCTTCGGTAACGACGAGATCGAGTTGGAGGCCGACGACACCCTGTACGTGAACTTCTTCGAGTGGGAGGGTGATGGAAGCCCGATGTATCTGGACTTCGACTTCGGTTCCGACGGTTCAATCGACGACACACTCGCCCTTGAAGATGAGGCCGGACTCGCCGAAGACTTCTACGGCGAATGACGCAGGGCTGAGGCTGAGCCGCTGAGACTTCGCTCCCACGGCGCGGCGCTGCGCATCTCGGTCAGCCGTAAGACACGGAGTGGCACGATGCGTGCGACCGGCTTGCCGTGATCGGTGATCGGTGGTCGGTGATCGTGATCACGTCGCCCGCTGCAGCTTGGCGAACCACTTCAGAGGCGTTCTGCTTCAGTGCTCGAATCCCGACGGTCGTCATGTGCTTCACAGCCGCACTGGGCTGCATGGTCAGGTGAGGTGAGGTGAGGTGAGGTGAGGTGAGGTGAGGTGAGCCGTTGCTCAGGCGAGGGTGAGCTGTTCGGGCTCGAGGGTGAAGGGGCCGGCGGGGTTGACCGCTGTCGGGGCGTCGGGGGTTTGCTGCTCTCGGCCGGTTGCTGCGGCTCGGATTGTCGCGGCTCGGGGTGTGGAGGCGCCCGGAGGTTTGCTGACGTCGGTCGATCCGTCGGGATGATGGACCCGCAACTCGCTACCAGTTCCAGTGATTTGCCAGCCGGGTTGGTGGCTGAGTTGGTGATGCCGGTGGCAGAGCAGGGCGCAGTTCTCGTCGGAGGTGGGGCCACCGTCGGCCCATTCGATGATGTGGTGGGCGTCGCACCAGGTGGCTCGGATGGTGCAGCCAGGCCAGCGGCAGTGCTGGTCGCGGGCGACGAGTGCGAGGAATAGGTTCTCGGACACCAGCCGGGTTTCGTGCCCGAAGTCGAGGATCGAAGACCCGGGCCCGGTGATCAACCGATGGATGCCGGCATCACAGGCGAGCTTGCGGACGGTGGCTGCGTCGAGCGTGGCGCCGACGTGCGTGGTGCCTCGTTCGTTGGCGCGTTCGGTGATCGTTTCGAACGGGACGATGGCCAGCAGCTTCGTGTTGGATCGGCCGCCCCTGATGTCGCCCTTCGAGCTGGCGTGGGCCAGCTGCGTGAAGGCGTCGGCGCAACGCTGGTCGCGGGTGCGGGTCGTGCCGTCGTTGAACGACTGGTTCATGATGCCGTCGAGTGCCGAGCGGACAATGGCACCCGACTCGGGGTCGAGGAAGCCATCGACTCGGGTCATCCCGTCGGGTTGGCCGGTGAGGCGGAGGTAGCGGCGGGCGCGTTGCACCTCGGTGGTATCCGCATCGCGGTCGGGGTTTTTGCGGGCACGCCACTTTTCGACTTCGGGCTTCACGGCAGTCAACGGCAGTTCGGCAACCGCTTTGAGCAGCGTCTCGTCGACGGCTTCGCTACCAGCTGCTCCGACGATTGCCGAGGCCTTGTCGGATGACAGGTTGCCGGACGTGATGGCATTGGCGAGTGCGTCGGACTTCGACATTGCTTCGCCCAGCTCGGAGGCAGTTCGGTTCTTGCGGGTCGAGGTGCCGGTTTGCTTCGCCAACCATTCGGCGGTGTCGCGGCTGCCCGTACCGATGAAGGCGCCTGCGGCATCGGCGGCGTGGGTCAATCGGGCGAGTTGAGCGTCGAACTTCGATTGCACTTGCTTCATACGGGCCAACTGGTGGCGCAAGTTTGTGGCGTCGCAGTGGTCAACGCACACTGTCGCAACGCCGTCAACGGCCACGGATGTGGCAGAGACGGCATCGGCGAGTTCCATATGGATGAGTGTATCGAACATATGTTCGATACACAAGCAACATACGTCGATATTTGTACCGTTGGCGATGGACGGACCTATGGATGCAACAATTCGATGCTCGTCGTGCAAGCAGCCGGGAGCGCTGCGCTGATGTCGAACGCTCCGCACTACGACATAGATGTCGAGCAGTTCTGGCATGACCCGTATCCCGACCTCGCGGCGATGCGGGCCCATACGCCGATTGCGTTTGTGCCGCAGTTGGGGGCGACGTTGATCACGACCCGTGACGACATTGCGGTGTGCGAGAAGAACGTGGCCGTGTTCTCGTCGGATCAGCCGGGTGGGTTGATGAACGTGCTGATGGGGCAGAACATGATGCGTCGTGACGGCGCCGAGCATCAGGCCGAGCGCAAGGTGTACTACCCGGCGATGTCGCCGAAGGCGGTGCGCGATGTGTGGTCGGCGCAGTTCGAGGTGCATGCCGCGCGGATCCTCGACGGCCTGATCGAGCAGCGCAGTTCGGGCGGGGCGGAGGTCGTCGATCTCATGTCGATGTATGCGATGCCGGTCAGTGGCGAGGCGCTGAAGTCGATGACCGGGCTGACCAATATCACGTCTGGCGACATGGATGGATGGAGCCAGGCGATGATCGATGGCATCTCCAACTACACCGGCGACCCCGACCGAGAGGCGCGTTGCCGTGACGCGACGGCGGCGATTGATGCAGCGATCGACGAGATGCTGCCGTCGGCACGCCGGTCTCCTGGCAACGATCTGTTGTCGGTGATGGTGGAGTCGGCGATGTCACTCGAGCAGGTGCGGGCGAACATCAAGCTGACGATTTCAGGCGGGCAGAACGAGCCGCGTGATGCTATTGCTGGTGCGGTATGGGCGTTGCTGACGCATCCCGATCAGCTCGCGCTGGTGCAGGCCAGCCCGAATGCTGGCGGGGCGGATGCTGGTGGGACGGATGCTGGTGGGGCGACGTGGCAGCAGGCTTTCGAGGAGTACTGCCGGTGGGTGGCGCCGATTGGGATGTCGCCACGGCGCGTGGCGCAGGAGTTTGAGTACGGCGGTGTGCGGTTCGAGCCGGAGGAGCGGGTGTTCTTGATGTTTGGCTCGGCGAATCGGGATGAGCAGTGGTTCGATGACCCGGACCGTTTCGACGTGACCCGCACGACCAAGGGGAACCTGACGTTCGGTGCCGGCCCGCACTTCTGCCCCGGTGCCGCCGCATCACGGAGCCTCGTCGGTGACGTCGCTCTGCCAATGATCTTCGACCGCCTGCCTGGGCTGCGGCTAGCCGACGGACCGAGCCCAGTCGAGTTCGGTGGCTGGGCCTTTCGCGGGCCGCTCGCCTTGCCGGTGACTTGGGGCCGGTGACTTGGGGCCGGTGACTTGGGGCCGGTGACTTGGGATTGAGGTAGCGAGATCGGTCTGCCGGGCGTTTCTGAGTCAGGCGCTGTCGGCCACGACCAGCCGAAGGCTCAGGTGCCGCACTCCATCGGGCACGTGCCGTCGGGGTTGAGGATGTTGAAGCAGTCGGTGCAAATACCGAGCGGCTTGGGTTCCTTCTTGACTGTCTTGGGCCGGGCGGCCACAGCGGTCGGCAGCGGCAGCCGGTGCGCTCCGTCTGTCTCGGGAGAGACCGACGTGCCGGAGGGGGCTTCCATTGCGAAGTCGGCCCACTCTGATCGCACCGTAACAGCGAGCTCGCCGCGAGCTGTGAGGTCAACACCGTCGCCTGTTGCAGAAGGCTGCCATGCACTGATCTCGAGGTCGACTTCGTCGATTGCCTGCACCAGGCGGGAGATGTTCATGTAGCTCATGTCGAGTTCGCGCAGCCGCGCCGACAGATCAGTTTCGAACTCCAGTGACATGGTGCGCGGCATGTTCTCGCCAGCGGGCCCGGCCTCAAGCACCTTGCGGAGATCCTCGGTCTCTTCCTGCTTCGGTGGGATCGGCATCGAGTCGAGGCGCATGGCAGCGATCCGTAGGCCGCCGGGGCCCTCGGCCACAAGCCAGCGGCGATGATCGACCTGAGTCGGGTATGGGCGTCCGCCGTCGCCAAGCTGGTCGAGGATCGGCAGGTCGAGCGCCTCAATCAGTTCCCACCAGTCCTTGCCGAAACCGAATGCCCATTTCGCTCCGGTCGACACGATTGGCTCAAGTACAAACTCTTGCAAGACGGCGGGGTCGAGTTGGAACGCACTGCTGTTCCAGTCGGCGGTGTGCCACGGGAAGACAGCGAAGTCGACGACCTGCGATGGCGAGAGGTCGACGCCTGTCCATGCTGAGAGGAACCGCAGGCGATGGCCGGCGAGCGCATTGGCGCCGTGGGCGGATTCCCACACGTCGCCGAAGTACGGGCCCGTCGCTGCCCAGCCGGCGTAGGAGCCGGCGTGCTGATCTTGGGTGGTGTTGTCCCACGCTCCACCGCGATGGTGGAACGCTGGGTCGGCGGTGCCGGGGTGGATACCCAACGTGACGGCGACCGGATTGGCGTTGAGGTTGCCAGTCCACGGTTCGGGCATGGCGAGATCGTCGACATCGAACTTGCCCGTGCCGGTGTAGCACGCCCGCAAGCGGTCAAGTGCGGCTGGCTGGGGCTGGTTCTCGGCCCAGGCAGCGTGGGCGGAGGACCAGAGGTCGGCGAGTTCGGTGTGGTTCACATCAGTCAAGGGTACGCCGCAACAGTCGCAGAGTCGGCCGGATCGATATGTGTCCTGGTCATGGAGCTGCGGCGCCTCGCGAGGAGTGGCTGACGCCGGTGAAAAACTTTCTCAAGAAAATCCTCAAGTCCGGACCACGTCATGCCGATAAATCGAGCAGCAGGCCGCCACGGACCTTCGGTTCAGAGATGGAACGCCGCGACTTCGTCTGAATGCAGCGATACTTGGTCCCACGATGGGTGATTCTCCAGACTTTCAAACGCCAGACCCGCGGCAGCCGCGCCGCTGGAAAGATGCGAGCGATTGGGTGGACAAGACAGAACCGCAGCTCTCGAAAGAGGAGCAGCAGGAGCTCGCCCACGGGCGCAACCGCATCTGTAAACAGCGTGGCTGCGCAGTGTGTGCACCACTCCGCGAGAGCCGCAGCCTGAAGAAGAAGCAGCGCAAGACCGAGGCCCAAGCTCTGCTCCACGAAAAGGGTCAGCCGTGCGGCCGCAACAGCTGTGTGCTCGAAGTCTGCGTTGCAGCCCGAAATGCCGCCCCCGCATCGCCGCCTGCCGTCGAGCCGCGCACCGCAACCCCGCCGACCATCGAACCACAGGATGATCCCGCCCAGATTCGTCGTCGAGAGGAAAAGCGCCATCTCGCCGGCGTCCCGTGTGGGTCTGAGGATTGCCCAAAAAAGGGTTGCATCGAAGGTTTCACCAACGAACGCACCCGAAGGCACCGTGCCCGGCGACCATGCCGAGCCGAAGCGTGTGACAACCCGATCTGCGTCGCCGGCCGTTCGGCCAGCTGAGGGAGCGGGCCGTCGTTCGGGCAAGATCGGCCTGTGCACACCGCAGACTCCTCTCCGACTCAGCTCGGCTCGTTGACCATTCAGCGAACGATTGAGTACAGCCCCGATCTGGTCGGCCTCCTCGATGACGCAACGAGCGCACTCAACCGGCTGGGTGGCGCCGGGCGATTCATTCCAAACGCTCAATTGCTGGCCTCACCGCACATGCGGCTCGAAGCCGTGCGCAGTTCACGCCTCGATGGCACAAACGCAACGGTCGCCGACCTTCTCCGCTTCGAAGCGGGCGACCGCTCCTACATCGACGAGTGCAACGATATGCAGCACGTCCAGAACTGGGCCGAAGCGCTCGCCTACGGCGTCGAGCGTCTGCGCAACGGGAGCATGTTCAACTTCGAACTGTTGCGTGAAATCCACGAACGGCTGATGGCGGGCACCGACACCCCAGTCGCGCCGCCAGCACCAGAGATGCCGGACGCGCTCGCTGACCTCGAGGCATTTCTGCAGGAGCGGTCGATGCCGTTCCTGATCCAACTCGCCCTGGCACATCACCAACTTGCAGTGATCCACCCGTTCCCCGAAGGAAACGGTCGACTCAGTCGGCTGCTTATCACGCTGGTGATGTTCCAGCGCGGTGTCCTCCCCGAACCGATGTTGCACCTCTCCGTGTACTTCGAACGGAACCGTGGCCGGTACAACGAACTACTGATCAGCACGAGTCGAACCGGCAACATCGGCCCCTGGCTCACGTTCTTCCTTCGTGGTGTCGCTGAGCAAGCTGCTGATGCTGAAGCACGCGTAGTCGGGCTCGTCGAATTGCGATCTGCGCAACGTCGCGAACTCCGGGCCGACTCCGCATCGACGAACGTCGTGCGTACTGCTGAACATCTCTTGACGACGCCATACGTGTCAGCGACATCGCTGACCACAGGGCTCGGCGTGACCTTTCCAACCGCCCAGGCCTGCATCAAGGCGCTGGTTAAGCGGGGGACTCTCGTCGAACTGACGGGAGCGAAGCGCAACCGGATCTACTACGCCGAAGCCATCTTCGATGTGGTGTACAGCGATTGATGCTGTACGAGCTGCGTCGTCACTTCTTGAGTTTGGGTCATCAAGGACGATTGGCGCCATCGGCCACCCGGTAAGACCCGAACACGAACACCGCGCAATGTTGCGCTCGCGTTCGCCGAGGACGAAGCACGCCACCTTGGCATTCTCCACTGTGCGGGAACAGAAGCTACGGAAGTTCGTTGTTGTCACCAGAGTCGAATCGGCGTCGGCTTCCTTGCAGCGCGCGGTCACCAGCATGCGGAGGTAGCGGGCAAGATGGTGACCCAAGCGCGTCATCGAGGTGGCACGTGGCAGCTTGCAGTTGTGCGCGTACACGATCGAGTTGAGCGACTGCTGAAGATCGTCGCCACCGAAAATGTCGACTGGCTCCTCTTTTGAGGGTCACCTGATGGTGCGCCAGAAGCAGGCGGGCGCGCTCCGTTGAAGAGTTCGGGAAAATCACCACGGCGCGCACAGCGTTGGTCGGCTTCGAGCCATCGTCGGGGAGCGCAAAGACGTGATCTGAGATCATCGATCGGTACCGGTAGGCCTGATAACGCAGCTGTTGCTTACGCGCATGCCAAACGCCGTCGCCGGTGATGTACTCGATGCAGCCATTGTCGGCTTGGCGGGAGCCGGAGTACGACCAGTCCTTTACCTCGATTGCGCACACACCAAAGGTGTCGTGCAAAGCAACAAGGTCAGGGACGTCTTGCCTCAGCCTCGGCTGGACGTTGATCGTCCACTCATTACTGAGTCGGTTGAGGTGTTCGAGTACGTGCTGCTCGCCAGCGTTGAGCGGCGGTTCGAGATGAGCACAGTTCCCCATTCCGACGGTGGTGGTGGACGGTCTCTGGTTCTTTCGTCATGTCCTGACCAGAACGTAAAATCTTCAAGTTCCGTGGTGACGCATGCGAGTTTGGGACCAGCGCGATCTGCTGAGCTCGCACGGCGGGCCACCCATGCTCACAGATTCCGACCCGCCAGGCGTTAGGTGTCGATGCGTGCGAAGAACTGGGCCAGGCCCTCGGGGTCGAATCGCGCGGTGAGGTGGTGATCGGCGTCGTGGCCGATGTCGAGCGAGGGGCAGAAGAAATCGTCACTGCCCACCCAGAAGTGCGGCGAGCCACTGACGCCTCGGGCCAGCCCATTGTCGTAGTCGGCGCGCACTGCATTGCCGACTTCGCGTCTTGTCACGCGATACGCGGCTGCGATCTCGGCCAGCACGTCGGGGTCGCTTACGTCGCGACCCTCCTCGAACACGGCCTCACGCAACGCCACGCTCATGGCCAGGCCTGTTGCCGCATCGACCGCGTACGCGGCGGCAGCCAGCTCGAGCGCAGGAATCGTGGTGCTGGGCCAACGATCTTCGCGCAACCCGGTGAATTCATTCACGCCGAGTTGATCGTGCAACACGCCGGCCTTCATCGCCACAGCGGCAGCGTCGAGCGCCGTGCCGTTCACCCACTCGAGCGGCCAGGCCCGCACGATCACATCGATCTGATGATCAATCTCGGCCACATGCTCGATTACCCGTTTCAGCCCCACGTGCGTGAACGGGCAGGTGATGTCGGCAAACACTTCGACCGTTGTACTCATCACCCCAGTATCGCTGCTCGGGCCGCGCCATTGCCCTAACAGCGGCGCCGGCATTGACGGGAAAGGCCGACGGGGAGTCAGACGTCGCGTTCGGTAACTGCCGCGTCGATGTGCGCGGCCACAGAGGGGAACTGTTCGGTCATCGTCTTGAACTCCCAGCCCATCATGCAGGCGAGGCGGCAACGAGTGTGCGTCGTGACGCGGGCGTTGCGCTTCTCGTGGTTAACGAGTGCCGTCTCCCCGAAGAACTCACCTGGGCCCATACTGGCAACGAAATCGAAGTCGCGGTGGACGTCGACATCGCCTTCGAGCACGATAAAAAACTTGTAGGCGAAGTCATCCTGCTTCGCCAGGCTGCTGCCGGCCACCATTTCGAACTCCTTGAGCGGCTCGGTGCACTGCGCCAGTTCGTCGTCCGTCAATCCCTCAAACAACGCAATTGAGCGGAACTCCTCGATGTCCATGCACAGGCCTCTCTTCATCCGCAGCGGTTGCCGCCGGTCAACCGAACGTAACACGCATCACGAAGCGGTTCGTCCGGTCCAATCAACGAGCGGCGGCCGTCGCTGCTGGAGCGGCCGACGAACTGTTCTGGAAGTTTCGAGCATGGCTGTCTTGCAATGGAGTACCTCCTTCAGTCATGTCCACCATTCCAGCGATTGCTCAGGCGATGCTCGGCCCGGACGCGGTGGCGGGCACCCGGACGATCCCTTGCAGCGCTCCGCGCCAGGCTGCATCAGTGGCACCACGACTGACGCATGGAACCAGGCCGCGCAGGCACGACACGACTTCGCCGACATGATCGACGGGCTCACGTCTGAGTAGATCAACGCACCGACCCTGCGTGCAGGCTGGACGCCCCATCACATGGCTGCGCACCTCGTCACCATTATCCATACCCGAGACGTCCGCCGTGCCCTCGACCTGAGCGGCGACCTTCGAGCCAGCCTGAGTTGGGCCTATTAGCCGAGACCGTGCGAACCAAAGAAGCCGCGCAGTGCATTGGCCATGATCTTGCGTGTCGCCGTCGGCGTGATCAGCACGTCGACCGCAGCCGTGGAGGTGTGCGTATGCCCTTCGGCCTGCAGATGCTCGACCGGGACGCCGGCTGCAGCCAGTGCCTCTGCGTAGGCATCGCCCTCGTCGCGCAATGGATCGAATTGGCAGGTGACGATCATGGTGGGCGGGAGGTCGGCCAGCGACTCGGCATGAAGCGGTGACGCCTTTGGGTCACGGCGTTGCTCGGGGTCGCAATAGTGATCCCAGAACCACGTCATCAACGACGTGGTCAGCACGTAGCCCTCGCCGTTCTCGGTGTACGACGGCCGCGTGAGATCGCAGTCGGTCGCGGGGTTCAACAGCAGCTGCCCGATGATCGTCGGCCCACCCGCATCGCGCGCCTGCTGGCACGCAACGGCAGCGACATTGCCACCGGCACTCCAACCCGCAACGGCGAGCTGGTCGGCGCGCACACCCAACTCGTCGGCGTGCGCAGCGACCCACTGC
>CAWUXP010000180.1:0-4920 GCA_963926495.1 Candidatus Ilumatobacter herschelensis | reverse complement strand
CTTCTCTCCCGAATTTGGCATCACCGAGGCCCTCCCCCAGTACTCCGGCGGTCTCGGAATTCTGGCCGGCGATCATTTGAAGGCATCGTCGGATCTCGGCGTGCCGTTGATCGGTGTCGGCCTCCTTTACGCCGAGGGATATTTCCACCAGCGCCTGAACCAAGACGGCTGGCAAGAGGAGCGCAACGAGTACATCAACCCTGCCGCGCACGGCGTCCACCCGACGGGACTCACGATCGAGGTTGACCTCGCTGGCGCCACCGCGGTGGTCGCGATCTGGCGCGTCGATGTCGGCCGGATCCCGCTGTATCTCCTCGACACCAATCTGCCCGAGAACACGCCGGATGTCGTTGCTGTCACCGACCGCCTCTACGGCGGCGACGAGCAGCATCGCCTCCGCCAGGAGATCATCTTGGGCATCGGCGGCGTCCGGGCGCTGCGCGCCCTCGGCATCGCCCCGCAGGTGTTTCACAGCAACGAGGGACACGCTGGGTTCCTCGGCCTCGAGCGACTCCGTGAGTTCACCGATGCCGGGCTGACGTTCGACGAGGCGATCGAAGCGGTGCGCTGCGGTGGGGTCTTCACCACCCACACCCCCGTTCCTGCCGGCATCGATCGATTTCCGCGGCAGCTGTTCGAGCCGTACTTCGCCGATTTCGCCACATCATGCGGAGTCACGTTCGACGAGCTCATTGCGCTCGGCCAGCGCGCCGACGAACCAGACGGCAAGTTCAACATGGCAGTCATGGGACTCCGCCTCGCGGCACGCGCCAACGGCGTCGCCAAACTACATGGCGAGGTTGCACGTGAAATGTTCGGCGGAATGTGGCCCGATCTCCCGAGTAACGAGACACCCATCGGCCACATCACGAACGGCGTCCACGCCCGCACATGGGTCAGCGACCGGACCGACGAGCTGTTGACCGGAGCGCTCGGCGACGATTGGCATCTCGCTGGAGCCGATGCCTGGGCCCATGTTCGCAACATCGAGCAGGCCGACATCTGGGCCATGCGCAATGTTGGCCGCCAAGAGCTCGTCGACCTCGTGCGAGATCGACTTGGCCATGACCTCCTCGATCCGAACGTTCTGACGATCGGATTCGCCCGTCGCTTCGCCACGTACAAGCGAGCGAATCTCCTCCTGGACCAGATCGATCGGCTCCGCACACTCCTGCTTGATGCCGACCGACCCGTGCAATTCGTCTTTGCCGGAAAGGCCCACCCGGCCGACCATCCCGGCAAGGGCCTCATCCAGCAGATTGCCAAACTCGCCGCCGACGCCGACGTACGTCACCGCTTCGTGTTTATCCCCGATTACGACATCGGCATCGCCCGTACGATGTACCACGGCTGCGACGTGTGGCTCAACACACCTCGCCGCCCATTCGAGGCCTGCGGCACCAGCGGTGAGAAGGCCGCGCTCAACGGTGTACTCAACTGCTCGATCCTCGACGGCTGGTGGGCCGAGATGTCGGACGGCAGCAACGGGTTCGACATCGCATCGTTCGATGACGACCACGACCTTGCCCGACGTGACCACCGCGAAGCGTCGGCCACGTTCGACGTGATCGAGCAGCAGATCGTGCCGCTGTTCTACGACCGCACCCAGAACGACATTCCCAGCGGTTGGATCGATCGCATCCTGATCAACTGGGAGACACTCGGTTGGAACGTCGTCGCGGCGCGTATGGTGCGCGACTACGTCACGACTCTCTACGAACCTGCAGCCGCATCGTCGGACCTGCGCCTCGCCGACGGCGCTGCCGCAGCCCGCGAACTGTCGGCTTGGAAGGTCGGCGTCGCCTCGGCATGGCCGTCCGTTTCGGTCGAATTACTCGACGATGGATCCGAGGTCGCCGACGGCGTCAGCGGAGCGACCCGTTCGGTTCGCGTCCGCGTTGACCCGGGCAAGCTGCGCGCCGACGAACTCGTTGCCCAGATCATGCATGGCCCGCTCGCCAGCGACGGCACCTTCGACCAGCAGCGCACCGTGACCGTCAACCTCACACACGTCGGAGACGGCATCTACACAGGCGACTTCACCCCGAGCGATGCCGGCCCCTGGGGCCTCAGCGCACGAGCATTGCCGACCCACCACGCTCTCAGCTCGATCTTCGATACCGGCCTCGTCGCTTACGGCTGACCCGTCTTCCGGCGCAGTTCGCCAAGCTCATCGACAGCGATCTGAACCAGTTGTTTGGCTAGCCTGCCTCGGTGCAATCGCTAACTTTGGAGGATCCAGCCCAACCGGTTGCTCCTCCGTCGCCGCTCGTGCTGCTGTTTGCCTTCGGCGGGCTGATGGCGGCCCTGGCCGCCGGCTACGGCGTGCTGTTCACGATCGTCGCCGACTTCCGTGACGAATACGGCATCAGCGAGACCGCTATCGGTTTCGTGATCGGGCTCGGCTTCATTGCCGGATTCCTGTCGCAGATCGTCATTGCACCGCTGGCCGACCGCGGTCACGCCAAGAAGATCGTCTTCATCGGCGTGCTCGTCAATGTGGCCGGGCTACTCCTGATGGCGCTCAGCACAACGCTGACACCCATCCTGATCGGTCGGTTCATCTCCGGCATCGGCATCGGTGCAGCCAGCCCCGCAGTCAAGCGCATCGTCATCCTCGCCGACCCCAACAACCTCGGCCAGAACATGGGCCGCCTGCTCGCGGCCGACGTCTTCGGCTTCGCCACCGGGCCAGCCATCTCGGCGATTCTCGTCGGCCCGTTCGGCATTTCCGCTCCGTTCATCGTGGTCGCCGCGATCACGCTGATCCTGCTGCCAATCGTCGCTCGAGTTCCAGTTCAAGAGTCGATAGAACCGCCCGAGCACCGCTTCGCCCTCGACCTGCTCAAGATCCGACCGTTCGCCGGCGCCGCCATGCTTGGCGCCGTTGCGTTCGCGATGATCGGCGCCTTCGACGCGCTGTGGGACGTGGTCCACAAAGACCTCGGCACCACCGACTGGATTGCGAACCTCGGCATCACCCTGTTTGGCCTGCCGTTAATCTTTCTCGGTCCACCCGGCGGTCGGCTCGCCCAGACATTCGGCCCTTTCAAACTCAGCTCGATTGGGCTGCTGTTCGCGTCCGGGATCATGTGCCTCTACGGGTTCCTTCCGAGCGGCGGGCTGATCTTCACCATGGCCATGGTGCACGCCGTCTCTGATGGCCTCACCATTTCTTCAGCTGGCGTCGCGGTCGGCATGGTGGTGCCCGCCGATCGACAGGCCGGTGCACACGGTGTGGTCGGCGCAGCCCAGGCGGCCTCAGCCGGCGTCATGGCGGTCGTCACCGGTGCGCTCTATGAGGCATACGGCCAGACCACTGCCTACGTGGTGGCGGCCGCAGTGATGCTGGTGATGACGTTGACCGGCCTCTGGCTCGCCCGATCAGCATGGGACATCTCGCGACCGATTGGTTCGTCGGTCAACAACTGAACACGGACCACAGCAGCCGCCCAGAGTTGTTGCTCGGGCGATCTGCTGTCACGCTTCGGCCAGTCACGGCGTGACAGGCGCGGCCGCTGGCTCCGTGCTCAGGCTCATTTTCGAGTTACTTCCGCCGGGTCAGCTCCCCGTGAACTCAGCTCCCCGTGAACTCAGCCTTGCCGGGACCGTTCTCAAGGAAGCTCTTGACGCCGATCTGGCTGTCTGCGGTGCGGAACACTTCGACGAACGCATCGAGTTCGATCTGCAAACCTGCGGCGAGTGACGTCGAGAGGCCTTCGTCGATGGCCCGCTTGCAGATGCCCTGGCCGGTAAGCGCTCCCTTGGCAAGGGTGGCGCCGAGTTCGAGCGAACGTTCCATCAACGCTTCGGGTGTAACGACCTCGTCCGCGAGGCCGATCCGGTGGGCTTCTTCGGCCTTGACCATTCGGCCGGTCAGGCAGATCTCTTTGGCCTTCGACGGGCCGACGACCCGAGCGAGCCGCTGCGTGCCGCCACCGCCAGGAATGATGCCGAGCAGGATCTCGGGCTGACCGAACACCGCACGCTCCGACGCGATCCGGTAGTCGCATGCCAACGCCAGTTCGCAGCCTCCACCGAGTGCGTAGCCGCTGACCGAGGCGATCACGAGGCAGGGCAGCGCGGCAAGCAGGTTGAATGCTGCATGGATCTGCGGGCCGATCGTCTTGGCCTCTTCTGGCCCGCCGAACTCGGAGATCTCGGCACCGGCGGCAAAGATCCGGTCGCCGCCACTGACAATGAGCGCTGCGGGCGGGGCGTCAGTCAGTTCTTGCGCGGCGGCGCCGATCTCGGCAACGAGGGCCCCCGAGAGCGCGTTGACCTTGCCGTTGGCAAGGGTGAGAACAGCAACGCCGTTGTCAAGTCGTTCGAGAGTCAGCAGTTCGTAGGCCATGGAGGCAAACGTACGAGATCGCGAGGCCTCGGCGAGCACCGAGACCGGCACGCACCTATCAGCGGCTGACGCTGACCCGATGCAAACCGCGCCGCCAGCGCGAGGTTGTCAGCCGTTGCTGATCGATCACGGTGTCGCAACCCGAGCCAAGTTCGTGTACTCGAACCCGTCGGGGGCTGAATTCAGCTCAGGCTTCGACTGCTGAAAGCATTTCGTCTGCAGCGGTCCACGGATCGGTGGTGCGGGCAACGACTTCATCGGTCAGTTCGTCCCAACGGTCACCGGTGCAGATCTCACGCGCGCGGCGGCCGAGACGGTTCGCGATGATCTCGCGGAGTTCCTCACGCAACCGGAAGGTGCGGCGACGTTCGAGTTCGCCGGACGCTTCCGAGGCCGAGCGATGTGCAAGCACCGCGTCCCAGATATCGGTGACTCCCTGCCCCGTCGTGCCGACTGCTGGAATGATCGGCGGCCGCCACGCATCGTGAGGCATGGCGCCCAAGTCGAGCATCTGCATCAGGTCGCGCTGTGTCTCTTCGACACCCTTGCGGTCGGCCTTGTTGATC
>CAWUXP010000179.1:0-3411 GCA_963926495.1 Candidatus Ilumatobacter herschelensis | reverse complement strand
GCTCTTCGGGCGTATCCGGGTTGAGCGTCATCTTGAAGCTTGCGCCGATCTCGTGCTCGTGCCCGAACACCGAAATGATCTCGCCCGGGTTGAGCACTGGCCACGTGCAGGTCGACTTTGCTACGCCGTCGACAAATCCGTCAGGCGCATCGAGTGGATTACCGCAGCCACCGATCAGCGCGTCGGCGAGCACACCTGCCGGGCCGTAGGCCTCGATGGCCTTCTGGCGGGCTGCGTCACGGTCACAGAGTGGCCCTTCTTCGCCTTCGCCGCACGGGATTTCAGCGGGAGCCAAGTACGTGAACAGGTCGATCGGATCGACATCGTCGCCTGCAGCGAAATTGACGGCAAAGGTCGATTGGTCAGCGTCGGCCTCGACGTCGTAGTGATAATGCGTCTGCAGAACGAAGAAATCACCGGCTTCCATCTCGAGGCCCGTGCCGTCAGGGAAGGCGGTCGGATCGGTGCCGGGTGCCCAGGTGAAAATCAGATCTGCACCATTGCCGGGGCTAAACCCGAAGCACGTCCAGCCACCCTGACCGTCGGCACCGTTGCGTTCCTCGACGGCAGCTCGCTCTGATCCGGGGACCACGAAGCCGACTGCGTGGTGGACGACCTGCGTCTGCTGCGGGATGAACTCCATGTCCGAGACGAATGTAGATTCGGTCAGCTCGGGGTCATAGACGAAGCAGCGGTACTCGTCGGGTTGACCGAACTCGCCGTCGTAGCTGCCGTCAGCCTGCATAACGAGATCTGGGTTATCGAGCCCGACGACACCGTTCACCGGAATCATGTCGATGTCTGGGTCGACGTCGAGTGGCGCACCGGCATCGTCCCAGCGAAGAATCGTCGCGATCTCTTCGTCAGTGAGGCTCCAGTCATGGTCGAACGGCACGCTTTCGTCACTGGCTGGCCATGGCGGCATGAAGCGAGTCTCGGTCACAATTGCAATGGCGAACGCCGCGCGCGACACGTCGTGAGCAGTGTCGAAGCGGACGTTCTGTGTGCCCGGCCCATCGCCGGTGTGGCAGCTCGCGCAGGTCTCAGTGATGATCGGTTGGATGTCGGATGCGAACGACACACCACCCGACGGGGCTGTCGCAGGCGCGGCTGTTGTGTCCGGCGCCGCGGATGTCGTGCTGACAGCCGTAGCCGTCGTCGTGGGGTCCGCCGGCGTCGTCGGGTCAGCCGTCGCAATGGTGTCGGTTGTGCCCGTCTCGCCGACCGGCGTTGCCTCGTCACTCCCCGACCCGAGTCCGCAGGCCGCAACGACCACCGCCAGAAGCAGGCATGTTCCGGCGCCAAACGCCCACGATCCACGACTCCGCGCCGTGCTCTCATCGACGGAAGTATCTGGCCCGATCACGCTCATCCACAGCGGACGATAGTTGCGTCTGGACCTGTGTGTCATGCGGGACGAGAAGATGCGCAACTACGGCCCGACGGTGTGCACCAGCAGCTGTCACTCCGTGTCAGGCACAGCGCGACCAGTCACGTGATGTCAAGGGTGAGTGTGCCCAGGTAACCGAAGTCCACACGGAAGTGGTCGCCGGCACGGCAGTCGATCGGCCGGGTGAAGGAGCCCGCGAGAATCGTTTCGCCAGCGGTGAGCGCGATGCCGATGCCTTGGAGCCGGTTGGCGAGCCACACGATTCCCATTGCGGGGTCGTCGAGGACGCCGGCGCCAAGCCCGGTCTCTTCGACCACGCCGTTTCGATAGGCAATCGCACCGGCCCATCGAAGATCACCGTTGCGTGCTTCGTCAACCGAGATGTGCTCGTCGCCGACGATGATCCCCGAGTTCGCTGCGTTGTCTGAGATGGTGTCGCGAACTGTGCGCGTCCTGCCGTCGTCGGGATGCACCCGGTACGACCGCGCATCGATCAACTCGAGCGCCGGCACCACATGGCTCGTCACTGCGTACACGTCATCAGTCGTGAGCTCGCGACCGAGTGCGTGGGGAACGAGGTCGTCCTTGAGCACAAAGGCGAACTCAACTTCGATCTTCGGATCGAGGTGATCAGCAGCGGTAATCGAGCCGCCGTTGGGGATGAACATGTTGTCGAGCAGCGCACCGAAGTCGGGCTCGTTGATGTTCATCGCCATCTGCATCGCCCGACTGGTCAACCCGATCTTGTGACCTGCGATCACTGCACCGTTGGCAACCTGCAGATCGACCCACGCCGCCTGGATCGCGTAGGCATCGTCGAACGTGATGTCAGGGAACCGTCGGGTAACCGGGTCGCACGGCACCGCAGTCCTTCGCGCCTGCTCGTGCTCAGCAGCAAGCAACGCGATCGTTTCTGTGGACAGCGTGAGAGCCATCAGAGCTTCCCCAGCTTCGGGATCGCGTGCGTGTCGTATGCAATGGCGATGTTCTTGGTCTCCATATAGAACTCAAAACTGTACTCAGGCCCGCCATCGCGGCCGACGCCACTGGCCTTGGTGCCACCGAACGGCGTGGGCAGGTGACGCACGTTTTGGCTGTTCACCCAGATCATCCCAGCGTCGAGGTCACGAGCAACACGTTGCGCACGGCCGGTGTCTCCGGTCCAGAGGTATCCGGCGAGGCCGTAGTCGATGTCGTTCGCCATCTGGACCGCATCAGATTCGGTGTTGAACGGGATGGCAGTGAGTACCGGGCCGAAGATCTCTTCCTGTGCAATCGCCATGTCATTCGTTGCATTCGTGAACAGCATCGGGTTGACGTAGTAGCTGTTCGGATCTTGACGATCGCCGCCGCCGACGAGCACCGTTGCACCGGCGTCGAGCGCCTTGGCCTCGTAGCTCCGCACCTTGGCACAGTGCCGCGGGTGGATCAGCGGCCCGATTTCGGTCGACGGATCAAGCGGGTGGCCGACCTTCAGGGCCTGCACCCGCTCCGCCAAATTGGTGACGAACTCGTCGTGAATCGTCGACTGGATCAGTACTCGGCTCGACGACGTGCAGCGCTCGCCGTTGAGGCTGTAGATCATGAACATCACGGCGTCGAGCGCACGCTCGAGATCGGCATCGTCGAACACGATGACCGGGTTCTTACCGCCAAGTTCGAAGTGCACTCGCTTGAGCGTCGGCGCACCCTGCGCTTGGATCATCGAGCCGGTCGACGACTCTCCAACGAATGCGATCGCTGTGATCAGCGGGTGCTCGGTCAGCGCTTTGCCGGCCGACTCGCCGAAGCCGTGCACTGTGTTCAGCACGCCCGCTGGCAGGCCTGCTTCGAGTGCGATCTCTGACAGCATCGCTGCCGAGTACGGGCTCCACTCGGCTGGCTTGTGAACGACCGTGCAACCGGCCGCCAGCGCCGGAGCGATCTTCCAGGTCGACAGCATGAAGGGCGTGTTCCAGGGTGTGATCACACCGACCGGGCCGAGCGCCTTGCGGCTGGAGAAGTTGACGTGGTGTTCGTCG
>CAWUXP010000178.1:0-7479 GCA_963926495.1 Candidatus Ilumatobacter herschelensis | reverse complement strand
GTCTGGGTGGTTTCGGTAGTAGACACGGCTGACCACGCTATCCACGTTTCACAACCGAACGATCGATGCGCCCTGGGTCACAGCCGAGCATGCCAGCTCGGACAGTCGCCGACCAAACGTCACGAGCGGGTCACGTGCGGTAGATACGGCCACGAACGGTGCGACGATGGCGGAGTGAAATACCGAGCACCCATCGGGCTGCGCGTATTCGTTGCGATCCTCGCACTCGGCGCGGTGCTGTCCAATGTGGCCCTGCTACTGTCCGACCGAGCCCCGACTGTCCTCCGCGTACTGTTCGGCGATTTCGCACGCCGGCTGTCGAACCGACTCGACTCCGATGGGCAAGCCGGCAACGCCCTCGAAGCTCGGAGCGTCGGCAGTGACTCTCTCGTCCACTTCGGGCTCTGGGCAGTCGCCACGATCCTGATCGGTATCGCTGTGTGGTCGTGGATCGGCCTTGCCACGTCGGCGCTCGTTATCTCAGCGGGCAGTCTGCTCACCGAGGTCGCCCAGGGCCGCTACTCCAGCACCCGTGCTGTGGAGTCAAAAGACGCGATGTTCAACCTGCTGGGGATCGGAACGGGGATCGCGGCGGTGGCACTGCTCTACCTCGGGTACGCCGCTGTGGCGAGCTTGGCAGCCGGACACCGCCGTCGCTCCACGACCTGAGCCGACCTGACATCGCATGAATCGACAGATAAGCACTCCGGGCTGAATCAGCCGACGCGGCGGGTGTGGCCTTGCCAGAAGGGCTCACGTAGGTCTTTCTTGAGGATCTTGCCCGTGGGGTTACGTGGGAGTTCGGTCACCCAGTCGACGGTCGTGGGGCACTTAAAGCCGGCGAGCTGGGTTTTGGCGAACGCGATGATGGAAGCAGCCGTGTCGTCATCGGCAGTCGCTCCCTCAGCGGCGACCACAACGGCCTTTCCAGTTTCGCCCCACTTGTCGTGTGGCACGCCGATGACGGCGACATCGGCGACGGCGGCATGCTTCATGAGCACGTTCTCGACTTCCGCCGGGTACACGTTCTCGCCACCGGAGACAATCATGTCCTTGACGCGATCGTGGATGTAGAGATAGCCGTCGGCGTCCAGATAGCCGGCGTCGCCTGACTTGAACCAGCCGTCATCGGTGAGCGCCTTGGCCGTTTCTTCCGGCATCTTCCAGTAACCGAGCATGTTCTGCGGCGTCCGCACCCAGATCTCGCCGACCTTGTCGACGTCGACGTCTGCTCCGTCGTCGCCCACGATCCGCACCTCGACCCCAGGGCCCGCAACACCGCACGAACGGAGGCGATGCTTGTTCGGTCCGTTCGGATCGTGGTCGTCGGGCGGCAGGTTGAACACGGCGCCCGTCGTTTCGGTGAGCCCGTAGGCCTGCCAGAACTTGCACGGCTTGAACTTTTCGACGCATGCCGCCAGCACTTCTTCGCTGATTGGCGATGCGCCGTAGACGAGGATTTCCAAGCTCGAGAAGTCGGCACCCTCCATGTTCGGCATCATCAGCATGAACTGCAGCACTGCTGGGACAACGAAGCCGTGGGTGACCTTCTCGTTCTGAATCAGTTCGATCAGACCGGCCGGGTCGAGCTCACGGAGGATCACCGTGGTGCAACCTTCGTACATGCCCGCGGTCGCCCAGCCGCCGCCACCGATGTGAAAGAGCGGCATCGCTGCGAGGTTGACCGCGTCGCCGGAGAGCTCCCAGATCTCCTTGGCCACCGGGAGCAAGCTGAAGAAGTTGTCGTTTGAAAGCATCACGCCCTTGGGACGGCCGGTCGTCCCCGACGAGTAGAGCTGGAACGCCACGTCGCCGCCGACCGCTTCGACGCCAGGGTCTTCGGCATCGAAGCCGCTCATCCAGGTTTCAAAGTCGTCGTAGCCCCCATTTGCTTCACCGGCCCCACCGATGACCAGGATCTTGGTGGTCGATGTGAGGTCGTCTTTGATGGCATCCAGCATCGGCACAAAGTCAGGTCCGGCAACGAGCACCTTGGCTTCGGCGTCGTTAACTATGAAGGCGACTTCCGGTGGAGCAAGGCACCAATTGACGTCGACCGCCACGGCGTTGAGTAGCGACGCACCGAAGAACACGTCGAAGTGTTCAATGCCATTCTTGTCGAGGAAGGCCACACGGTCTTCGGCTCCGACGCCGACCGACGCGAGCGCCTGGGCCGTGCGTCGTGCCCGTTCGTAGACGTCGGCCCAAGACAAACGCCGTTTCCCTTCGATGAGAGCGGTGTGTTCGGGCCTGCCCGCACCGTGTGTTCGGACGATTCCGGCGACGTTCGTGATGGCGCTCATTGCGTGACAATAGACACGCCGGGATCCGTGGCTCAACACCAACTCGGCATCAGCGCGCTTTGCGCGGTCTGTCCCCACTCAGCGCACGATCGGAAATTCTGACCGCCTGACCGACTTACTGGAGAACTCTGCCACCGAAGTCGAGACGCCCCCGTGACAGCATTGCCAACGACGAACAGTTGATCGACGAACTCACCACGCTCCGCCAAGAACCCGAGTCGGGCCCTACCGGCCTCGCCGAGGTGGGCGCTCCTCCCACTCCGGCCACCGCCTTGGTCGCTTCCTTCGATATCGCTGCCAACCCCGACTTCGCTCGCCATGCCAGTCTCGGCAGGGGTCTGACGCTCGCTGCGTCGGCTGTCGACAACAACATCGTCGTCGGCGCGGTGTAACGCGCCGCGAGCATCTGCAACATCGATCTCAGCCTGATCTTCTGATCTGAGCCTGACCGCATCCTCTGAAACCAAGCTGACCAAAGTGTGACAGTGATATCTACGGCGGGACGGTCATTTCACTTGCCTTCGAAATGCGGAGCGCGCTTCTCGACAAAGGCTGCAACCGCCTCGGCATGGTCAGCAGAGTTGAAGCACGGAATCTCCAGGGCCATCGATACATCGAAGCTGATGAGCAACGCTTGCTTTAATTGCTGGTTAACGGCGATCTTGGTTCCCTGAACCGCCAGTGGCGCCTGTGCTGCAATCCGTCCGGCCCACCGGAGAGCAGCCGCTCCAACGTCTGCGGCTGGGCAGATTTCAGCTGCGACACCGAGCCGAAGTGCCTCGGCGGCGGTGAGTGGGTCACCAAGCATCAGATGTCGCTTTGCAGCCATCGGGCCGAGCAGGAGTGGCCAGATTGCTGCGCCGCCGTCACCGGCGACGAGACCGACCTGGACGTGCGGATCGATGATCGCTGCCGTCTCAGCCATCACGATCACGTCACACATGAGCGCGATCGAAGCGCCGAGGCCGACTGCCGGGCCGTTCAGCCCACACACGATCGGGATCTCCACATCGAGCTGATCCCAGATGATCTGCTTGCCTTCGCGGCGCAGTCGCGCCAGCCGGTCCGGCGAACGAAGTTCGGGGAACCAGGCCATATCACCGCCGGCCGAGAACGCCCGGCCCGATCCGGTCAGCACGATTGCCCTTGCCCCGTCGAGTAATTCGCCGTCGGCCATCTTGAGCAAGCGGAACAGCTCGCCGAATTCACGGTGCAACTGCTCGTCGACAGCATTCATCGGCGAGTTCGGGTGGTCAATCGTGACGGTCACCACGTGGCCAGTCCGGGCGAGCGAAATCGTCTCCATGCAAATGAACGTACGCGAACTTCGTCGTTGCGTTCCCACCGGGCTCTTGCACCGCTATTGCCAACCCCTTACTCTCGATATCAACGATGGCACCCATGGACAAACAACAGGCGGTCTGCTGGCTGCACCGCAGAGCTGGGCTCGGCCTCCACCCCAATGACTTCGCAGCCGAAGCCGAGCGTGATCCCGGCGACGCGCTCAATGCCTTACTCGCTTCGCCGGTCACGCCTCGCGATATCTGGGCCGACGTCGATCTCGATGGGCGCGACACCGGCCGCGCCAACGCCGTTCGCGCCTGGCTCGGTGCCCTCGTTGCAAGCGACCGCCCCTTCCACGATCGCCGAACCTGGATGCTGCATGGATGGCTCGTCTGCTCAATGGACAAGGTCCCCGACCCCACAGCGATGGTCGAACAGATCCAGCTCTTCGAACGGTCCGGCAACGTCGACTTCGCCGATTTCCTTGGTGACCTGACGGTCGACCGGGCGATGCTCATCTACCTCGACGGGTTGACGTCCACCGCCCAAGCGCCCAACGAGAACTACGGACGAGAACTCCTCGAACTCTTTGGCCTCGGTGAGGGAAACTACACAGAGGCAGACGTTCAGGCTGCCGCTGCTGCGCTTACCGGGTGGACCATCGATCGACGCAACCTCAGCGCAAAATTCGTTGCGCGACAGCACGACGACACACATCAAACGTTGCTCGGCGTCACCGGCGTCAACGACGTCGGCTCAGTCGTCGATGCCGTCGTTAACGACCCGGCGCACCCTGGCTTCGTCGCCGACCGCATTATCTCCGAGTATCTGGGTGATCTCACCGGCGACGCCCGCGAAGACGTCCGAAATGATCTAATCGGAACGTACGCGGCGAGCGATCGGCGCCTCGATGCCGTCATTGAGCGGGCGCTCCGGCTCGGCCTCGATGGTGCGTCGACAACGGTGGTGCTCGATCCAATCCGTTGGCTCGTGATCTGCGCTCGTGCCACCGGTGTCAACTTGAGCAGGCTCCGTCGTTCCGCGACCCAGTCCTTTCGCGAGATGGGTCAGATCCCACTATTTCCGCCCAACGTCAACGGCTGGCCTCGGGGAACCGAGTGGCTGACCGCGAGCTCGCTCATTGCCCGGACCAACGTCGCTGCAGCGCTGGCCGCAGCAACTGAACCAGCCGAGCCGCTCCGCATCGCTGCTGATGACAACGACGTCGATCAGCTTGCCGAACACCTGGGCCTTCTCGAGCCGTTCGGCCCGGGCACACGTCGCGCTATCGGCTCGGCGACAGATCCTGTCGGACGTCTCACCGTTGCGCTCGTCTGCCCGGAAAGCCTGCTTGCATGATCATCATTTCACGGCGCCGCTTCCTCGCACTGTCCGGCGGCCTCCTCGCCACCGGGTGCACCGCCTCACGGTCGGCCGACTCAACCATTCCATCGCCGTCAGCGACGTCAACAACGTCAGCGCCGACCACTGCAGCGCCAACCATCACCCCTGGCGTGGTCACCACCGTGTCGACCCCTCCCGAACTTGTCTCAGCAGCCTTGGTTGATCAACCCGTGTTGGTGCTCGTCGAATTGCGCGGCGGCAACGACGCTGTGAACACACTGCCTCCGTTGACAGGCGCGTACCGCGACCTCCGTCCAACTTTGTCGCTGGCGGAGAGCGACATCGTTATGAGCCCTGCGCTTCCGGATCACGGTCTGCATCCTTCGCTGAGCCCACTCCTCCCCTTTGCCGAGAGCGGGCGCATGGCAACGCTCGCAGGCATCGGGTTCGATGATCCGAACCGATCGCACTTCGTGTCGATGGATCGGTGGGCCCGCGCTGACCGACTCGACGACAGCCTTGGCTGGCTCGGCCGATGGCTCGACACACTGCCGGACGAACTCACCTCGCTCGGTGCCACGTCACTCGGCGCCGTCGGCGACGTGGCCATCGGGGCCTCTCAGAGCGCCACGGTGATCGATGACGTCGCTGCCTTCACATTCCCGTCGACGCTGAGCAACGCCACCATTCGAGCACTCGGCGAACAGCCCAGTAACGACCCGATCGTTGCTGCCGCCCAGCGCGCCTTCGTCGATTCGGTCGGCGCCATCGAAGAGTTTGATGAGATCGCTGACGCAGTACGCGCCCGCACGCCAATTCGCGACGTCGATGCCCTCGGAGTCCAGTCGGGTGCGTACACGACCGGGCTGGCCGTTGCAGCCGAGATGATTCTTGGCGGCGTCGGAACGCGTGTCGTCACCATCTCAGTCAACGGGTTCGACACGCACAGCAAACAGTTGGAAACTCACGCCGCGCTGCTCGCCGATCTGGCGAACGGGCTGTCCCAGTTCTGGACGACGCTCGACGCCGCCGGGGCCAGCAATCGGGTGTTGCTTGCCACGACCAGCGAGTTCGGCCGACGCGTCGCTCAAAACGCCAGCGAAGGTTGCGATCACGGCGCAGCCGGTGTGTCCTTCGTGATGGGCAACTCTGTCAACGGCGCGCTGTCCGGGGCACTCAACACCAGTGACCTCCTCAACGGCGATATTCGCCCACAGCTTGACCCTCGAGTCATGTTCACCGCCTGTCTCGACTGGCTCGGCGCCGACGTCGAACAAATCCTCGGCAAGCGCTACGACGAGTTTGCACTGCTCAGGTGATCGGCAGCAGACGTGGCCCAAGAGCGCAGCGAATTCGGGCGCTAGCCCGAGGACTTCTGAGTCTGCGACGCCAGTCGCAGGGCCGACGAAGTCGGCCGTGCAGCGCAGCTGCACACTCAGAACATTGATGTGTCGGTGGCCTGACCAAGCAAGAGCTGACCGATCTTCTCGTTCAGCTTGGGTGCGGTCTGAATGTGCTGGGTAACGACGTGCGCGTCGCGCAGACACCGGCCGAGCAGGCTGGTGTCGTAGACGGCGGTACCTCCGGCCAATGTGAACGCTGTGTCGGCGACTTCAGCGCTGATGGTCGCCGCGTTCGTTGCAGCGAGCCGGATGCCGGTGCGCTGCTCAATCGTCGCCTCGTCGCCAGCCTGGACAGTTGCCCACGCTGCGCCGACTTCGTCATGCAGGAATGCGCGTGCCGACCGCAGCTTGGCTTCAGCACGGGCAACTTCGATTTGTGTATACCCGCTCTGCGCAAGTGTCCGCGATGAGTACTGCGGCTTCTTGCCCTGCGCTGTTTCGACCACTTCGTCAAGCGCTCGGCGGGCGATGCCCAGGCCCACAGCACTGACCGCCGCAGCGAGCAGTGCGAAATTCGGAAACCGAGCCAGCGGTGTGTCAACCACCGGCAGGGTAACGCCGGGCTGCATCGTGAACTCGGCGGCCGCGAACGCTCCCTTGACCGAGTAGTCGAGCGAGCCCGAGCCGCGCATTCCGGACGTGTGCCAGGTGTCGTGGAACGTGACGTCGGCTTGCGGAAACCAGCAGAGGCGGAATGTGCCATCGTCACAGCCGGTTCCACCGAGCACCCATTGGCAGTGCTGCGTTCCGCTTCCCCAGGCCCAACGGCCGTCGACGCTGAATCCGTCGACGCCTTCGCATGCGGTTGCGCGGCCCTTGCCGTTAGGAGCGAAAACTCCGCCGGTGACCACCTTTGGGTCGCCGTAGATCTGCTGTGCGGCACTCGCCGGAAGGAACGCTGCCATCGACGACGTGGTGGAGGCAATCATTGAGCACCACCCGGCTGCACCATCGGCGAATGCAACCGTTGCGACCGCTTCCAGGAGCGTCAGCGGGTCAGCCTCTGGGCCGCCGTATTGCGCTGGCACACACATCCGCATCAAATCCGCATCGGTCAACGCCTTGACGGTCTCGCTGGGCAACCGCCGGTTGCGTTCCGCAAGATCGGCGTGAGCCTCGATGAGTTCAATGAGATCGTGTGCGGC
>CAWUXP010000177.1:0-2688 GCA_963926495.1 Candidatus Ilumatobacter herschelensis | reverse complement strand
GTCTCTCGCGAGAGCATGGATGAACGCGACGGTTGGCTCTTCGGGGGTGGGGCGTGCGACCGGAGCGGCACCCGGGTCAGATTTCTCGCCGGCGTTCTCGCTGGCTTTCTCGGCTGGGGCAGTTCCGGTTGTCCCGACCTGCACGGCGGTGATCTGGGCGTGGCTTCCGTCGCAGAACGGGGCGTTGCCGGTGCGTTTGCAAGCGCAGAGGTACGCGTCGCCGTCGGCTTCGGCGGTGAAGGCCTTCGGGGTGAAGCCGGTACCGGCATGCGACCCGTCGCAGAACGGCTGATTGGCTGACCGGCCGCAGGCGCACCAGAGGTATTCCTCGCCGGCGATCAGGTCGGCGGCGATCGGTGCATTGTCAGCGATGATTGCTTCGGGCATTTCCCATCCTTGCACACAAGTGGTTGCGTACGCAACTATTTACTCAGTGCGGCGGTCGAGTGGCGCGGAATCCAACCGAGCGAGGCCTAATTCAAGTACGCACCATGTTCGAACGCTGCACAGTGGTCGCGTGCCATGAGCGCGTCCATCGTCAGCGGTTCCCACACGACCCGTTTCGGAGGCCGACGGCGCCAGCTTGCGGCAACTCCGCTGAGCGAGCGCGGTTACGAGGCTGGTCCGATGGACCTGAACGGTGCTGAAACTGCTGCTGAGGATTGTTACCACCGACCGGCGCATCGGGGACACGAGTCATTAAGGGGACGAGATATCTCGGTGCATGATGTGGATTGAAACGAATCCCGTGGCGGAATGTCTGAACGCCCTGGGCACAGTTCCGACGATTGTGAAACCGAGCGACTCCCACAGCGCGATGGCGCGAGCGTTTGTCGCCACCACGGCGTTGAACTGCATTCCGAGGTAGGAAAGTCGCCGCGCTTCGTCAATGACAAACTGCGCGAACCCACGGCCGATGCCCCTGCCTACGACCGCTGGCGCCACCATCCATGCAGCGTTGGCGATGTGGTCACCCAACCCCGGTTGGTTCGGCTTGAGGGTTGCAGTCGCGACAATTTCACCATTGAGCGTCGCGACCTAGGTGGCGGCCGTACTCGACCCTTCGAGCATCCACGCCGATTGTGCATCGCATTCTTTGATGTCCGGCGAATAGGCGTACGTGTCTCCGCTGCGAACGACTGCCAACACGATCGGCCAGATCTCAACCCAATCGTCATCGGTCGCAATCCTGTACTCGATGCAGCGCTCGTCCATGCCGAGCCACGGTACGAGGTCGAAGGCAAACAAACCGCCTCAGAACGTCGTTCACGAGCTCGCGACGACTCTGCTGGTTCTACGAGCGAAGATCATGCCGTTGCATCCATTCAGCCTTGGAATTTACGGCCTCGGTCGCCGTCGGCACCTGGTACCAAATCGTGAGTTCTCGGCTTGACCCAACACTGGTCGAAATGGTGGGTCGGAATGGAGCACCCGTCGCTCCAACGGTCCTTGCATCGTCCGACCAAGTTTGCGATAATCGAACACATGTTCTTACAAGGATCGCTTTTCGGGGCGTGTGAACCGAACGTCGACGCCGGCTTTCTTGAGGCTCGGCGTATCGACCTCGATGAGCACTCTTGGATTGACTACACGCCTGGCTGGTTGAACGGCGCCGACACGCTCTTTGATGAACTGCTCGACAAGCTCGAATTGCGTCAGCGCACCGGCATCGCGATGTATGACTCGGTGGTCAGCGAACCGCGCCTCACGGCATCGTGGCACGCCGACGACTACCCGGCAGGCGGCCCCACGCCAGTACTCGACGATGTCCGCCAGACCCTCACCGAGCGCTACCACCGGCCGTTCGACTCGATCGGCTTCAACCTGTACCGCAACGGCGCCGACTCGGTTGCGTGGCATGGCGACAGTCACCGCAAACACGTCACCGACCCGGTTGTTGCAATCATGAGCGTCGGCGAACCGCGCCCGTTGAAAATCCGTCCACGCGGTGGTGGCCAGTCGCGCAGCTGGGCTCTCGGCGGCGGTGACCTCTTCGTCATGGGCGGCGCATGCCAACACGACTGGGAGCACTGCGTTCCGAAAGTCCGCCGCGGCCTTGGCCCGCGCATGTCGATCACGTTCCGTCACGACACCCGCTGACCCGCACCGCCCGCCACTGATCAACGACCCGCTGCCTCGTACGATCGGTCGATGGTCACCGACGAGCAACTCGAGTTCTACGACACCAATGGTTACCTCCAACTCGAATCGTTTATCGACGCAGTCTGGATGGCCGACCTGCGTGCCGCGTCAGACGAATTCGTCGAACAGAGCCGTTCGCTCGACGCGTCCAACCGCCGGTTCGACCTCGAAGCCGGCCACACCGCTGAGCGGCCACGCCTTCGTCGGCTCGTGTCGCCGGTCGATCTCCACCCCACCTTTCATCGGCTCGCGTTCGAGGGTCCGGTCGCGCAACTGGCCATGCGGATCTTGGGCGGGCCTGTCCGCTTTCATCACAGCAAGCTCAACTACAAGTGGTCGGGCGGCGGGGAGGAAGTGAAGTGGCATCAGGACATTCAGTTCTGGCCGCACACTGATTTCACGCCCCTCACCATCGGCGTCTACGTCGACGACGTCGACGACGAGATGGGGCCGATGGGTGTCCTGCCCGGTAGCCATCGCGGCCAGCTCTACGACCTCTATAACGCCGACGGGTCATGGGGCGGGGCCATGAACGACGCCGACGTC
>CAWUXP010000176.1:0-23512 GCA_963926495.1 Candidatus Ilumatobacter herschelensis | reverse complement strand
ATGCCGCCAATGCCGAGTTCGTCGAGGTGCGGTGTCAGCGGCTTGAGCAGTTGATCAGGTTCGAACGAGCGCTGCGTCATCATTTTGCCGAGTGCCTTCTTGTTCTTCGACAGATAGCGCAGCGACGTGCCGACGCCCAGCCGGACGCCCATCGTCATCAGCTTCGCCTTGTCGATGACGCCCGGAACGCCGAGGTGGACCGGAATGGTCAGGCCGGCTGCTCGCTCCAGCCGCAGCCAGTCGCGGATCTGGTCGGCCGAGAAACACATTTGCGTTGACACGTGTGCTGTGCGGCCGGATTCGAGAATCATTTTCTGCTTGACGTGCAGCGCATCATGCAGCTGCTCGTCGGTGATGAACGGGTGCGTGTCGGGATACGACGTGTAGCCGATGTGGTCGATGACGCGGTGTTCGTTCGAGTCGTCGAGGGCGATGAGCGCTTCGATGAATTCGATGGCGTCGAAGAAGCAGCCGGGCGGGTCGGCATCGCCGCCGACGACGAAGATCTCGCGCGTGCCGATTTCGGCGAGTTGGCTCAGGATTTGCGCGAGATGATCATGGCTCTGCACCATGCGCGCCGAGATGTGTGGCGTGACCGAATGACCGGCAGCAACGAGCGTTGCAGTTTCGTCGAGGGTCGCTTCGATCGTTTTCGCGGGGGAGCACGTCATCGAGATGCGCGAGGCTGGCTCGAGTTCGGAGATTGCACGCTCGAGGCTCTTCATCGGGATGAGCTCGACCTTGGCGTTTTCGATCATCGATCGGAGCGGCGAAGGGCCGGGCAGGAGTAGGGGGCGTCGAAGCCCGCGGCGTAGTCGGCTGGTGGTCATGGTGGGAAGTGCTTTTGCTTCGGCTGACATCGTTGTCGCCCCCTTGTTCGTTGATCAGTTTCACTTGGGGTCAGACCCCAAGTGAAACTGTGCGGCTAGCTGAGTCCAACGATGTTGCCGTCGGCATCAATGTCGATGGTTTGCAGGGCCGGCGTTTTACCGAGGCCTGGCATGGTGCGCATGTCGCCGCAGATCGGGTAAACGAAACCGGCGCCGACCGACGCGCGGACTTCGCGCACCGGCAGGGTCCAGCCGGTCGGTGCGCCCTTGAGGTTGGGATCGTGGGACAGCGACAGGTGAGATTTGGCGATGCACACCGGCAGGTTGCCGAAGCCGTTTGCTTCGTAGTTGTCGATCTGCTTGTTGGCAGCGGCCGAGAACTCGGCGCCGTCGGCGCCGTACACCTTCTGGGCAACGGTGGTGATCTTGTCGCGCAGGCTCATCTCGTCGGGGTAGAGCACCTGGAAGTTGGACTCTTCTTCGGCGGCTTCGGCGACAGCGTGGGCCAGTTCGGTTGCGCCGGCGCCGCCTTCGGTGAAGTGCGTCGAGACTGCCGAGCGAGCGTTAAATTCCTCGGCGATTTCCTTGATTGCGTTGATGTCTGCGTCGTGATCGCCGGGGAACATGTTGATTGCGACAACCGGGGTGCAGCCGTGGATCCGCATGTTTTCGAGCTGCTTGCGGAGGTTGTCGCCGCCCTGATGCACCTCGTCCGGGTTCTCCCTGAGGATGTCCTCGGGCAACGGTTTGCCGGCAACGATCGTGTGCTTGCCCGAGTGTGCCTTGAGTCCGCGGACAGTGGCGACGAGGACGGCAGCGTCTGGGGCAAGGCCGGAGGCGCGGCATTTGATGTTGAAGAAACGCTCGGCCCCCATGTCGGCGCCGAAACCAGCTTCGGTGATCAGGTAGTCACCCATGTGGATGCCGATGCGGTCGGCGACGATTGAGCTATTGCCTGTAGCGATGTTGCCGAATGGGCCGGTGTGAACGAGTGCAGGCGTGTTCTCGAGGGTCTGCATCAAGTTGGGTTTGATGGCCTCACGCAAGATGACTGCCATCGAGCCGGCGACCTTCAACTCTTCGGCCGTGACCGGAGTGCCGGCCTTGGTGTAGCCGACGACGATCCGGCCGAGCCGTTCGCGGAGGTCTTGCAGCGAGGTGCAAAGTGCCAGAGTGGCCATCACTTCGGAGGCGGCGGTGATATCGAAGCCGGTTTCACGCGGCACGCCGTCGAGGCGACCGCCGAGGCCGATGACACCGTTGCGCAGCGCGCGATCGTTGACGTCGATCACCCGGCGCCACGTGATGTTGTGCATGTCGAGCGCGAGGTCGTTGCCGTGGAAGAGGTGGGCGTCGAGCGCAGCCGAGCACATGTTGTGAGCGGCCGTGACGGCGTGCATGTCACCCGTGAGGTGCAGGTTGAGCAGCTCCATTGGCACAACCTGGCTGTAGCCGCCGCCAGCGGCGCCTCCTTTGATGCCGAACGTCGGGCCCATCGACGGTTGGCGAATGGCGATGACGCCGCGCTTGCCGATGTGGCTGAACCCCATACCCAGACCAACTGTTGTGGTGGTCTTGCCCTCACCGAGAGGCGTCGGCGTGATCGCGGAGACCACGACGTACTTTGCCTTCGGTCGGTCTTGCATCTTCGTGATGGCTTCGAGCTGGATTTTTGCGGCGCCGGAACCGTAGGGCTCGAGGTGCTCGAGGGGGATGCCAGATTCGGCGGCGACCTCGGTGAGCGGTTTGAGGGTCGCTTTGCTGGCGATGTCGAGGTCAGAGGGGAAACTCATGTTGTGTCCGTTCTGCACCGACCTGGGTGGATGCGAGTCGCCGCGCGGATCGGAGTCAGCGCAGTCTTTCGATTGATCTAGCCGCCACCGGATCAGCAACGTTCTGCAAAATTCCGCATGGTGGAACGGTTCCACGATACAGAATAATTGGTGGGTGTGTCAATGGTCATGTGAAGAGGCCTAAACAATGCGAGAGGGAACAGCACGCTGTCTGTAGATGCTGAGGCGCCACGGCTGCGGACGCGGTTGGGTCGAAGCGCGAGAATGGATGATGGCTTCGCGTAAAACGACTGCAACGACTCGTGCTGGCAAGGTGAAGGGCACCGTCGGGCCAAAGGGCCGGATGCTGCATTTCCGCGGCGTTCCCTTCGCGGCACCGCCGGTTGGACCGCTCCGTTGGCAGCCGCCGCAGCCGGTTAGGCCATGGAGCGGCACGTTGAACTGCACCAAGTTCGGACCGCATGCGTACCAGCGTGCAGCTGGCTTCGAGTTGTTCTTCAATACCCTTATCGATGGGCTCGGCTTGAGTTGGGCACGCAAGAAGGCGTTGGCTGCCGGCCTCAAAGTCGTCAACGTCAAGCAGAGCGAAGACTGCTTACAACTGAATATTCATGCGCCGTCGCATGCGGAGAAGCTGCCGGTGATGGTGTGGATCCACGGTGGCGATCACACCGACGGCAGCGGTACCGAGCCCCACTACAACAGCGACGTGCTGCCTGAACGCGGGTGTGTGCTGGTGACGATCAACTATCGCCTGGGCTTGTTCGGTTTCCTGGCTCACCCGGAACTCGCCGAGGAGTCACCTGATCGGGTGTCTGGCAATTACGGCTTGCTCGACCAGATTGCTGCACTCGAATGGGTGCGCGACAACATTGCGGGCTTTGGCGGTGACCCCGGCTGCGTCACGATCTTCGGCGAGTCCGCTGGTGGCGAGGCAGTGCTCAACCTGATGACTGCGCCGCGCGCGCGCGGCCTGTTTCACCGAGCGATCGCGCAGAGCCCGAGCGATAGTGGCCGCTGGTTGCAGCTCAGGCGACCGGCGCTCAATTTCCTGCCCGCCGAAGATGCTGGCATCGAGTTTGCAAAGGCTGTGGTCGGTTCCGAGTCGGGCCAGATCGAACGGATGCGAGCAATGGCACCTGAGGAGCTGACCGACCATTACCAGGAGCTTCCGTTGCTCGGCCGCCACTTCTATCCAGTCGTCGATGACGTGATCTTGCCGACGACGCCGATGTCGGCATTCAGTAAACAGCAGCAGGCATCGGTGCCACTAATGATCGGTTACAACTCGGACGAAGCCACGCTCTTTGCCGATTTCATGCATCCCGCCGGCGGCGAGTTCTATCGGGACAGCAGCGACGTCGAGAATGCGCGGCCCGTATCGGTCGGCGAGATGCGGCTCATGTTCGACCTGTCGTACCCGAGCCAGTCACACGTCGACCGGGTGATGGCCGCCTATCCAGGCCTTGCCGCTGCTGACCGGTCAGCGATTACCGACTATGGCGGTGACCACATGTTCGGTGTGCACGTTGATCATGCAGCTCGTCAGCATGCGGCCGGCGGCCACCCGGTGTACCGCTACTACTTCACTGCGACGCCGCCGTCGAAGAAGCAGACCGCAGGTGCGTTCCACGCTGCCGAGATCTTCTACGTCTTCGACACGTCGTTCCCGCTGGTGCCCGTCGCCGACGACGCGCACCTGACGATTCGGGAGATGGGTGACAGATGGTTCGCATTTGCAGCAACCGGCGTGCCGGACTCGCCCGGTCGCGACAGTTGGGCAGCGTACGACCAGGGCGATCCGCAGCACATGGTGTTCGATCGCCCGCGGTCCGCAGTTGGCCCCGTGCCGCCGAACCCAGGGATCCAGGTCATGCGTGAGCGGATCGATTGGCTCACCGAAGAACTTGCCCCCGGGCAGGCGACTGAGTCGCCGGCGCCGGTCTGATTTATCCGGTCTGATCTATCCGAGGGCGGCGTCTGTGCAGTCGCGTAGGAGGTTGTCGTGCGTGGCGATAGGCACAGAGCCGTCGGCAAGCAGGGCGCAGTACGCGCGACCGGATCGAAGGTTGTCTCCGCTGAGGGGACGGTCGCCTCCGCAATGACTGTTGTTGGCGGGTTGATGATCGTCTCGGCAGGAATTGCCAGGTCGATCAGGGTTGTCGTGGTCGACTCGTCGACTGTTTGGACAGAGTCGTCACCGTCACGTGTGAGGACGAGGACAATGATCGCGGCGACGGCGACGGCGACGCCGACGAGTAGCCCGATCGTTGTCGGCCCAACCCAGTTAGGCCAGCCGCTGGCGGGCGGTCGGCCGCCAGCGGGCACTCCGAAACCGCCGATGCCTGTCAGAGGGATGGTCGGCGGTGTGATTGGTGGAATGCCACCAGGCGTTAGTGCGCTGGACATGACCGGCAGTATTTGTATGGGATCCAGCGCATCGGCTGAGTGGTTCGGTGGCGATGCGGATTGTGGGCCGGTGTTTGCCCAGACGTCGGCATCGCGATTGCCCTCGTCTGACATCGACTGAGCTTGCCACGCCGACTGCCCCAGCGAGGTGCAGCCCTCGGTCGAGCGTTTGTGTCGAGGCTGGGTGTCGGGAGTCTGACTGTCGAGCGTCCGGTGTCAGATGCCAAGCAGGCTCAGGACGAGCACGACAGCATCGAACAGCCGACGCGCGTCCGCGCCCAATCGGGCCGAAGTGTTGCGTATTCCTCGCGGCCCGGCTGCTCGTCGTACGGGTGGCGCAGCAAATCGAGCAGTTCGCTGATCATGTCGTAGCCGCCCGTTTCGGCCTTGTCGATGGCGAGTTGGGCGAGGTAGTTCCGCAAGACGTACTTCGGGTTCACCGCGTGCATGAGGCTGCGGCGGGCGTCGGCTGGTTGGTCTGCCGTCCGGCTGAGCTCGATGTACGACCGGAACCACGCAGCGGTCCGCTTAAGCAGTTCGCCGGTCAGTTCGGCGGGAGCGTAGTAGGACCCGATGAGCGACTCGATCAACGTGCGGTCATCTACGGCGAGGTCGACTTGACCGACTTCGATATCGCCAAGTGTGCGGAAGAGGATCGTCATATCGGTTTCAGTGAGCGGAAGCAGGTCAAGGAGTTCGGCGGCGACTTCTCGGCAGCGAACGACATCGGTATCGGCGAGGCCTAGCTTGTTGGCGAGCGCACGGTCCCATCCGTCAGCGAACCGTTCGGAGTAGCTATCGACGATTGCCTGCAACGGCTCGGCGTCTTGCGTCAGTGAGTGCAGCGCACCGCCGAGGCGACCGACGTTCCACTGGCCGATCTGTGGTTGATTGCCGTATCGGTAACGCTTGCCACCGGCATCGGTCGTGTTCGGCGTCCAGCCCGGATCGAAGTCTTCGAGCCAGCCGTATGGGCCGTAGTCGATGGTCAGCCCGAGAATCGAAAGGTTGTCGGTGTTCATGACGCCGTGCACGAAACCGACGCGCATCCAGTCGACCATCAGGTCGGCGGTCCGGTCAGACACCTCCTGAAACCAGGCAACGATGACATCGTCAGAGACGTCCGGGCCGTCGGCCGTCAGGAGATGCGGGAAGTGACGGCGGATCGTGTGTTCTACGAGCGAACGCAGCACGTCGATCTCGCCGCGCGATGCAGGGAGTTCGAAATGGCCGAACCGGACGAAACTTGGTGCGACCCGGCAGACAACGGCACCTTGTTCGAGGGCCGGGTGGCCGTCGTACAGCATGTCGCGCATGACTTCGTCGCCCGTGAGCGTGAGGCTGAGGGCGCGTGTGGTTGGCACCCCGAGGTGATGCATTGCCTCGCTGCACAGAAACTCGCGGACTGAGGAGCGCAGCACAGCTCGTCCGTCAGCGCCGCGGGAGTACGGCGTCGGGCCGGCACCTTTGAGTTGTAGTACGGCATGGCCACCTTTGGCGGTGGCGATCTCGCCGAGCGCAATGGCGCGTCCGTCGCCGAGTTGGCCGGCCCAGTTACCGAACTGGTGTCCGCCGTAGTTCATGGCATGGGGTCGCATGCCGTTGACCAGTTCGTTGCCGCTAAAAACCCGTGCGAACTGATCTGACGCCACGGTGTCTTCGTCGATGCCGAGTTGCTCGGCGACCTCTGGGGAGTGGGCGATGAGCGTGGGCGCAGCGGTTGCTGTGGGTTCGACTGGCGACCACCCGGCGCCGCTTACCTGGCGGCGCACGTTGCGGTGCTCCGGGTCACCGGGTACATCGTTGACGTACCAGTGGTCGGATGTGAAGTCGAACCCCGTCATGGCCCCAGTCTCGCAGCACGCGTAGCGAGTCCCGCCTTGAGCTGGTGATCAGCAGCACGCCGATGACGCTCGGGTCGCACCGAGTTCCTATCGATCGACCGCACCGCTCGTGGCGAAGGTCGAACGTCAGGCGAGCGGCGCAGTGAGCCGGGTCGTGACTGCGTCGCGGACCTGTCCGTCGAAGGAGTTGACGTGATCTTCGATCAAGTTGGCCACGGTCTTAGCGTCACCGGATTGGAGTGCCTCGTGAATCGCAGCGTGATCGTCGACGGCATGGCCCATGTCGTGGACGTCGGCAAGGTACATGTGCCAAAGCCGGTCGCTCTGGGCGTACAGCGTGTCGAGCGTGTTGGTGAGGAAGCGGTTGCCCGATGCGCGCCAGATGATTTCGTGGCACTGCCGATCGAGTCCGAGGAGTTCTTCAGGCGTCTTGCCCGGGAGAGCTGTCTCGGCGAGCACCTCGGCCATTTCGTCCCAGTCGGCTTGGTTGCCGCGCTTAGTTGCGAGGCGCGCCGCATAGGGCTCCATGATTGCTCGGGTTTCGTACAGCATCGCGAGCTCGTTGAATTCGATCGCGCTGACGAACATGCCGCGGCGCGGGATAACGGTGACGAAGTGGTCGCGAGCGAGGCGTTGCAACGCTTCGCGGATCGGAGTGCGACTCATGTCGAGTGTTGCTTGGAGGTCGGCCTCTCGAACCACGTCGCCGGGTGCCAGATCGAGCCGGATGATCCGTCGCCGGATCTCGTCGTACGCGCGCTCGGCGAGCGAGAGGGGTTGCAACTTGGGGCTTGACACGTCTGTCATACTCTGTTGATATATCACCACTGTCAAGTTCAAATAGTTACGCATGGGGTCAGGCCCCTTTCGCAACTCTTTGCCTCCCCGAAGCGAGCGCCCTCATGAGTGACCAAGAATTCCCCACCACCGCCAAGGTCGTCGTCATTGGCGCTGGCATCGTCGGTAACTGCCTTGTGGGCCACCTCGCCCGCCTCGGCTGGACCGACATGGTCCTGATCGACAAGGGCCCGCTCCCGAATCCGGGCGGTTCGACAGGCCATGCGTCCAACTTCATTTTCCCGGTTGATCACAATAAGGAGATGGCGCTACTCGGAGTGCAGAGTGCCAACCAGTACCGAGATGCCAAGCGCAGCGTCGATTCCGGCGGCATCGAAGTGGCCCGTACGCCAGAGCGCATGGACGAGTTCCAGCGCCGCATGACCTCCGCCAAAGCGTGGGGCGTTGAGGCCGAACTACTGACCCCGGCGCAGGTCAAAGAGCTCGTGCCGTTCATCAATGAAAACGTGATCCTCGGGGGCTTCAGTTGCCCGAGCGTCAGTGTCGTAGACTCTCTTGATACCGGCACACTTTTCCGCAACGAGGCGATTGAAAAGACCGGCCTCAAGGTGTTCGCCAACACCGAAGTGCTCGACGTCGAGACCGAAGACGAGCCCGCCACTGGCCTCCAGAAGGTCACCGCTGTGGTGACTGACAAGGGCCGCATCGAAGCTGAGTACGTCGTTGTCGCCTGTGGCGTCTGGTCGAACCGTATTGCCAACATGGCCGGCGCAACCATTCCGCTCGTGCCCGCCGTGCACCAGATGGCCGACGTCGGTCCGATGGACATCCTCGCTGAGACGCAGAGCGAGATCAGCTACCCGATCGTCCGTGACATGGACACGTTCTGCTACGAGCGTCAGTCCTCCGGCTCGATGGAAGTCGGCTCATACGCCCACCGCCCGATCCTGCATCACCCCGATGACATCCCATCGAACGAAGAAGCAGCGCTCAGCCCCACCGAGATGCCGTTCACACCCGACGACTTCGACCAGCAGATGGAAGAAGCGATCGAGCTGATGGACATGCTCGGTGATGCCGAGATCAAGTACGCGATCAACGGCCTGCTCTCGCTCACACCTGATGCAATGCCGTGCCTCGGCGAGACCATCGAAGTCCGCAACCTTTGGTCGGCAGCCGCCGTCTGGGTCAAGGAAGGCCCAGGCATGGCCCAGGTTGTCGCCGAATGGATGACCTACGGCTACCCCCGAGTGATCGACGCACACGGCGCCGACATCGCACGGTTCTACGACCACGAGCGCAACGACGAGCACATCTGGAGCCGCGCTGCGGAACACTTCAACAAGACTTACGGCATCGTGCACCCCGCCGAGCAGTGGGAGAACCGCCGTAACCTGCAGGTGTCGCCGCTATTCGAACGCCAAGCAGCGCTCGACGCCTTCTTCTTCCAGGCTCGCACCTGGGAACGCCCGCAGTGGTATGGCAGCAACGCCGACCTCGCCGAGCGCTACAACGTTGCGGTACGCGAAGTTGAATGGGACAACCGCTGGTGGAGCCCGATTACGGTCGGCGAACACCTCAACATGCGTGAGAACGTCGGCGTGGTTGATCTCTCGGCATTCCAGGAGTTCGAGATATCTGGTCCCGGTGCCGTCGAGTTTGCCGACTACCTGAGCGTGAACAAGATCGGCCCCGTTGGACGTGCCACGTACACCCCGTGGCTCACTCCCGACGGTGGTTTCCACTCCGACCTGACCATGCACCGGACGGCAGAAGACGTCGTTGTTGTCGTCACCGGCGTGTTTGATGGCGGCCGCGACCTGTCGTGGATGAAGAAGTACATGCCGAAGGACGGGTCGGTCACGGTCATCGACCGCACGCTCGAAGTGTCGACGCTCGGCCTTTGGGGTCCGAATGCTCCGGCGACTCTCGCCAAGCTGACCACTGCGGATCTCTCACACGAGGGCTCGTCGTACGGCTCGCTCGTCGAGGTGAAGTTGCATCTCGGTGGCGAAGAGGTTGACGCCACGCTGTTCCGCATCTCCTACGTCGGCGACACCGGCTGGGAGATTTACGTTGCCTGGGACAAAGCGCCGATGTTGTGGGACGCGCTCATGGAGGCAGGTGCCGACCTCGGCATCCGCGCCACTGGTGGCGGCGTGTACGGCACGTCGGGCCGCATCGAGAAGGGCTACCGCCTGCAGGGCGCCGAGCTTGAGAGTGAGTACAACCCGCTTGAGGCCGGCCTCGCCCGCCCGAAGGTCAAGTCAGTTGACTTCATCGGTAAGGACGCGTACCTCGCAGCACGCGAAGCTGGCGACCCCGAGGTCCTGATGGTCACGATGACCGTCGACGACCAGACCGACTCGCAGGGCCGCATCCGGTGGATGCAGGGTGGTAATGAGCCGTTGTGCGACATGGATGGCAACACCATCGTGGATAGCCACCAGCGCGTGTCGCGCGTGACCACAGCGGGCTACGCCCCGTCGGTCGAGAAGATGGTTCTCATGGGCTACCTGCCGCGGGAGATGGCAACTGCAGGCACCAAGCTCCAAGTCATGTACATGAACGAGTACTTTCCGGTGACCGTCGTCGGTACCGACGGCCCATTCGACCCCGAAGACACACGCCTGAAGGGCTGAGGGCGAGGAGCATTATGAGAGTCCTTGTTTGCGTGAAGCGGGTTCCCGCACCTGGTGCCAAGATCAACATCACCGACGACGGCCAGTCCGTCGATGCCACCAATCTGGGCCACACCATGAGCCCACACGAAGAGTGCGGGCTTGAGCTGGCCGTGCAGTTGGTGGAGGCGCACGGCGGCGAGTCGCACGTGTTGACACTTGGTGTTACCGAAGCCGACGAGCAATGCCGTTGGGCTGCATCCATCGGCATCAACAAGGCCACGCTGATTGACGTCGGAACGCAGGGCTGGGATCCGCAGCGGACGGCATCGGCAATGACCGACGCGATCCGTGCGATCGAAGAAGTCGACGGTGGCTTTGACGTCTTGATTTTCGGTAACGAGTCGGCCGACACCGGCGGCTTCCAAGTTGGGATTCGGGTTGCTCGTGCGCTCGGCCGACCAATGGTCAACGCGATCAAGGGCGTCAACATCTCCGCAGGAATTGATGGCGAAAACACCGTGCTCGAAGCGCAGCGCGAGACCGACTCGGGAATGGAGGTCTACAAGCTTCCGATGCCGTGCGCGATCGGCGTGAAGGAAGGCATCACTTGGCCGCGCTACCCGACGATGCGTGGCCGTTTGGCTTCCAAAAAGCTGGCCGTCGACGTGGCAGCGTCGGATGCTGCCCCTGGTGGTCAAACCATGGTGCGTCTCAACCGGCCGGAGGAGCAGGTGTCGGAGACGATCATCCTCGGTGAAGGTGCAGCTGCAGCTCCCGCAGTCATCGAACTGTTGAAGGAACTCGGCCTCTGGTCAGAAGGCACGAGCAAGCAGGAGGTCGGGGCGTGAGCGTTCTTGTCGTTGTCGAACATGATCGGGGCACGCTCGCCGACGCGTCGCTCGAAGCCTTTGCTTTTGCCCGATCAATTGCCGGGCAACTCGGTGAGCAGGTTGAAGCGCTGCTGATTGGTGCCGACGCTGCTGGCCTGGCCGACGTGTGCGCGGCGCACGGTGCGGGCGCTGTGCATCACGCGTCGATCGCGGGTGATTCTGTTGGCGACTACGGCCCCGAGGCGTATGGCATGGTTGTTGCGTCGCTCGCGGCGTTGCTGTTACCGAGTGGCATCGTTGCGTCTGGCACCGACCGCGGTAACGAGGTGCTGGCGCAGGCTGCCGCTGAGCTCGATCTTCCATTCGTTGCCAACTGTGTGTCGGTGAAAACCGCTGACGAGTGGGAGCTCACCCGCGTGCAATGGGGTGGCTCGCTCAATGAGGATGCTCTTCTCAGGTCCCGGTTGCCGATCGTCTCGGTGGCCCACCACTCCGTTGAACCCCAAGAGGTTTCGATAGGAGCGACGGCGGCGATCACGGAACACATCGTGGAACTGCCCGAATGGGTGAGCCGTTCGGTGATCCAAGATCGTGTCGTTTTGTCGGAGGGCCTGACGTTGGCAACCGCGCCGGTCGTCATCGGTGGCGGTCGCGGTGTCGGGTCGGCTGAAGGTTTCAACGTTCTCGAAGCGCTAGCAGCGCGCCTTGGTGGTGTTGTCGGTTGTAGCCGCGCTGTGACGAATAACGGGTGGCGTCCACACAGTGATCAGGTCGGCCAGACCGGTACCCGCATTGCTCCGCAGCTGTACATCGCCTGCGGCATCAGTGGGGCAATCCAACACTGGGTAGGGGCGAAGGCGGCCAAGAAAATCCTCGCCATCAATATTGACCCCGCCGCCAATATGGTCGTCAAAGCTGACTACGCAGTGATTGGTGACCTTTTCGAGGTGCTTCCCGCAATCGAACAGGGCTGAACTCGGCCTCGGTCGGTTTGGCGTCGTGGCGTGATGCTAAACCTGGCACGCCATGTACAGTTTTAGCAAATTGTATGTTTTGGCGTATTGATATCAATAGTTTTCGGAAAATGCCGAAGACTTGGCTGTGAGACAGTCAAACATTGCCTCCGGAGGGACGGCGAGACCTTCGACTGGGCCGTACCAGGTGCCGGCTCCCTGGCGACGCCCCGATCCGCTGGCTCGCCGGATCGTACTGACGGCATCTGTCTGTGCGCTCGTGGTCGTGCTTCCCTTCGGGCCGTATCGGGTCCTCCTGGCACTTCTGATCGCAGTCGTCCAGCTAATCGCTACCGTCGTCGTGCGGCGCCTCGGGGTCACGGCGACAGCGGAACTCAGGAGCTATCTCCTTGTCGAGCACCTCCTCATGTTCTTTGTCGCTCTGGCCTTTCCGGCCGGTTACCTCGGGATTGCCATCGTCGCCATCGGGTCGCTCGGATCGAACAGTCCGTACGTTCCGCAGATGTGGTTGCGAGTCCTTGCCGCGATCACGGCGCTTACCCTGGTGGTGCCAGCCCTGGTTTTCGGCCTGAGTGCGGGTCCAATGGTGATCGGCGCCGGGCTGTTTGTCGTGGGTCACATTGCGTGGGACCGCGGGGGCACGTTGCTCCGTGCAGAAGAAGTAGCGACTGCTGCGCGATATCAGGCCGACCACGACGCGCTCACGGGGTTGCCAAACCGGCGTGTGCTGCGCGCTGTACTCGATGACCTCGACGAGACATCGGGACCAGCTGCACTGTTACTGCTCGACATCGACCACTTCAAAGAGATCAACGACAGACTCGGCCACGACGTCGGCGATCACGTCCTGCGCGAGGTGGCAACTCGCCTCGCCGCGATCGACAACGACGTCCTCGTCGTGCGCCTCGGCGGGGACGAGTTCGCCGCCGTTGTCCCCGGCCCTGAGGCTCATGCGAACGAGTTCGCAGCAGCAGCCGACCGCTGCCTACAGCCGGCCATGTGGGTCCAGGCCGTTCCACTCTCGGTGGGGGCGTCGATCGGTGTGGCGCACACGTCGCTGGCGCCACGCTCCTTACTGCTGCGCTACGCCGACATTGCCATGTATCGCGCCAAGCGAATGGGCGCAGGCCCAACGTGGTACCGAGCAGAAGACGACCCCCACACCGAGCGCCGAATCGTGCTGATGCGGGGCCTTTCTGAAGCGATCGAGTTCGGCCATATTCAGCCATGGTTCCAGCCGCAGATCGACATTCTGACCGGCGAAGTCGTCGGCGGCGAAGCGTTGGCCCGGTGGAACCACCCTCGGCTCGGCGTGGTCGGTGCAGCGGAACTTCTTGAGCACGTCAACCTGGCCGGCAAGCAGCACGACTTCTCGGTGGCGATGCTCCGACATGCAGTCGACGCGGCGATGTCGTGGCCCAGCCACATCCGACTCTCGGTCAACGTCACATTGCGCGACATCCTGAGCAAGGACTTCGGCGCAGCAGTCGAGACCCTTCTTGCGACGACGGGGTTTGACCCACAGCGACTTACCCTCGAAGTGGTCCAGTTCGCTGCCGACGCCAGCACTGACGGCATCGTTCCGGCGGCGCAGCGGATCCGTTCGACTGGTGTGTCACTTTCGCTTGATGACTTTGGACAAGCGGCATCGTCGTTGGCTCGGCTGGACCTCTTCGACGTCGACGAGCTGAAGATCGAGCCCCGGTTCGTCGCCCGCATGGTCAAGCCTCGCCGAGATGACCCGATCGTGGATACTGTCGTTGCGCTTGCCAACCGGCTCGGACTTCGCCTGGTAGCAGAGGGTGTTGAAAACGATGAGATGGCGCGCGCTGTCGCGGCGATTGGGATCCGAGTTGTACAGGGCTATCACTACGCGCGCCCGGCACGTACGCTCCGCGTGAAACCATTCGCCCCAATGGCGCCGCCCACCACGACGCCACCCACCGCAGTGCTCCCTGACTCGTTCTGAGCGGCATCTACCGAGTCGCGTCTACCGGCGTTGAGCGCTCGTCGTGATCGGTCTGGGAAGCATCGCCTCTGCGCCCAGATTGCCCGGCCACAGCGTTTCGAGGGAATAGCTGCGTCGTGCGGTTGGTTGCATTTGGTGCCCCCAACCAAGGAGAACATCTCATGGCAACCATCGATCTCACCAGCGTCCAGTTCCAGGAGACCGTCGCCGCCGACGGCATTGTGCTCGTCGATTTCTGGGCCGAATGGTGCGGCCCCTGCAAGTCTTTCGGGCCGGTCTTCGAAGCCGCGTCTGAAAAAGACCCCGAGATCACCTTCGCTAAAATCGACACCGAAGCCGAGCAGGAAATCGCCGGAGCCCTCCAGATCCGTTCGATCCCGACGCTCATGATCTTCCGCGACGGCATCCAGATTTTCTCGCAGCCGGGTGCCCTGCCCGGTCACGCGCTCGACGACCTGATCGGTCAGGTCAAGGCGCTCGACATGGACGAAGTTCGCGCCGACATCGCCAAAGAAGCGGCAAGCTCCGACGCTGACTGACCCGGCAGCGTTCCTCTTTCGCGCTTGCTCCCAAACTTTCCTCCGCCAAACGCTGGGTGCCCGGTACCCCGCTGGTGCCGGGCCTTAGGCATCTTGGTGTGAGCTATTCGGAGAAGAAACAAAGGAACCGACTCCGTAATCACTCACACAAGCCAGACAGCCCGCTTTGCGTGAGTGCAACCCGTTCGGTCTCAGACCGCAATGGAAACTGCGTCGCGGGCGTCAGCGAGCAGGCCGATGGAACGGAGACGCTCGTCGATGGTCGGCGACGGGTGCACGGTCATCAACTCGTCGACGCCGACAGCTTCGGCAAAGTTCTCGAGGAAACGATGCACCGTCTCAGGAGTACCGGCAGCGGTGTAGTGCATCATCTGGGCGATTTGTTGACCCTGCGGTGACGCCAGGAGTTCGTCGGCCTCGGTAGGGCTCAGCTCGCGGCTGGGGGTGACGAACCGTGCGATCCGTCGCCGGCTCACCTCGATCCGTTGCCGTTCGGCATCTTCTTCGGATTCCGATGCAATGACGTTGATGCCGGCCATCGCGTAGGGCTTACTGAGCTGTTCGGACGGTTGAAACTCGTTGCGATATGTCGCGATGGCGTCGAGCAGATGAGTCGGTGCGAAGTGCGAGGCGAAGGCATACGGCAACCCAAACTTTGCGGCAAGGCGTGCGCCGAAAAGTGACGATCCGAGGATGTAGAGCGGCACGTTCGTACCGACACCAGGTACGGCGATGACACCTGGAACGATCGATGCTGCGCCGAGGTAACCCTGCAGCTCGCGGATGTCGTCGGGGAACCGGTCGGACGAGCGAGGGTCGGTGCGCATGGCCCGCATCGTGTTCTGATCGCTGCCTGGTGCGCGACCGAGACCGAGGTCGATTCGGTCGGGGTGCAGCGTGGCGAGCGTGCCGAACTGTTCGGCAATCGCGAGTGGGGAATGGTTCGGCAACATGATGCCGCCCGAACCGAGACGGATCGTCGACGTGTGCGCAGCCACGTGAGCGATGAGGACACTGGTCGCTGAAGACGCGATCGATGCCATGTTGTGATGCTCGGCGTACCAGATGCGCTCGTACCCGCGCTGTTCGGCGCGCTGCGCAATCGCCACGCTCGTTCGGAATGCGTCGGCAGCGGTTTCGTCAGCACCGATGATTGCGAGGTCAAGAATCGAAATCGGAGTCGTCACACCACCAGCATGCCTGGTCCGGTTCGGTGAGACACGGTGCAGCGATGCCCGCCACGATCCAGTGCTGCGGCGCCGATGACGGCTCGCTCCATTGACTTCGGCAAACATGGGCGGCATGGACTTCGATCTCGATCAAACTGACGCACTCCTCTCGACCACTCGTGCGGTGCGCAAGCGTCTCGACTTCGATCGGGAAGTACCCGACGATGTGCTCCTCGAATGTCTCCAGCTCGCCGTGCAGGCCCCCACTGGTTCCAACCAACAGGGTTGGCGATGGATGGTCATCCGCGATGTCGACAAGAAGCAAGCGCTTGCGAAGCTGTATCGCGAAGCGGGTGGCGAATACCTCGCGGCGGCTGCCGATCAGGCTGACACAGGGACCCAGCAGGGTCGCGTCATCGACTCGGCAAACTTCCTGGCTCAGAAGCTCGGTGAGGTGCCGGTCCTCGTGATCCCGCTGATCATCGGTCGCCTGCAAGACAACAGTGCGAACGCTGCTGCCGGGCTGATGGGCTCGATCATGCCGGCAATGTGGAGTTTCCAGCTCGCGCTGCGCAGCCGCGGCCTCGGCAGCTGCCTCACCACGCTGCATCTCGGCAAGGAACAAGAAGCCGCCGAGATCCTCGGCATCCCCGACCACCTGACGCAGGCCGGGCTGCTGCCCGTTGCGTACACGAAGGGCACCGACTTCAAGCCAGCCAAGCGCGACGACGTCGCCGAGATCACGTACCTCGACACGTACAAGAACCCGATCCGCCCGGCCTGACGCTCGTTCTGCTCGGCTGGATCCGTCCAGGGGATTCTCGGGACGGTATGCGGCGGAATCCGCCCCGTTTCGTCCCGAGTTCGTCGCGCCGCGTGTGACAGGCGCGATCCCTCGCTGATCGGGCGTCGCGCCCCATTGAGTACCGTTCGGAGATGGGCACACCCGACGAGCTGCTCACGGTGAGTGAAGAACGAGTTCGCGGGCGCGTTGGGATTAAGTGGTCGAAGCATGGCCCCGATGTACTTCCGGCGTGGGTTGCCGACATGGACTTCGACCCACCGGCGCCGGTCCTCGACGCAATCCGCGCCCACACCGAACGCGGTGACCTCGGGTACGGGCCATTTGCTGTAGACCTTGCTCCAGCGTATGCCGACTGGCAGGAACGTCGCCATGGATGGCGCCCCGACGTCGAGCAGATGTACCCCTTTACCAGCGCCCTCCACGCGTTGGAAGTCGCGCTCTGGAACACGACTGATCCGGGCGACGGGGTCGTGGTGTTCACGCCGATTTACTACCCGTTCCTCGATGCGATCGCCAGCAGCGGTCGTCGACGGATCGAGGTGCCGCTGATCGCCGACGGCTGGAAGCTCGACGTTGAGCTATTCGAAGCGGCGATCGATGACACGACCAAAATCATCCTGTTCTGCAACCCGCACAACCCAACAGGCCGCATCTTTGACATCGCCGAAATCACGGTGATGGCTGACATCGCGGAACGCCACAACTTGCTGGTGATCACCGACGAGATTTGGGGCGACCTGACCCATCAGCCAGGATTCCTGCCGCTGGGCGCAACCGACGAGCGGTTCGCCGGCCGTCTGATCACCCTCGGCTCAGCAAGCAAGACCTTCAACCTCGCTGGCCTACGCACCGCCGTTGCGCACATCGACCATGCACCACTCACGGCAACCCTGGCGACGATGCCGGGCCATCTCCATGGCTCACCGAGCGCGCTCGGAATCACCGGCACGATTGCTGCGTGGACGGCCTGCGACGACTGGCTGGGGGTGGTGCGCCGCAACATCGAAGTGCGCTGCCACCAGCTCGCTACACGACTCGCCGCCGACCTCCCCGACGTCGGCTTTCAGCTCCCGCAGGCAACGTACCTTGGCTGGCTCGACTTCTCCGCGTATGACATTGGCGACGACCCGTCTGAATGGCTGCTTGAACACGCGCAGGTGGCGCTGTCGAGCGGAGCGCAGTTCGGAACGGGCGGCCTGGGGCACGCCCGGATCAACGTGGCGACGTCGTCAGAGATTCTCGACAGGGTGATCGACCGGATCGCCCGCACATTGTCCACACACCGACCCGACCACTTTGGGAGCACCGCATGACCGACACCAGTAGCGAGCAAGCTGTCCACATTCGCAAGGGAGCGCCGGGCGACATTGACTGGCCGACCACCCTGGCCCGGCTCGACAAAGTGCTCCGGATCCGCACGACGCCGATCGGCATGAAGATGTTCGAGACCGCAGCCGAGATGGAAGCGGTCCCGAAGATCCGACGGCCGAAGGACGTTCACACGGCCGACCAAATTGTGTCGATGGCATCGCGACTCAACTGGACCGTCGGGATTACTGGCACCGATTTGGTGGGAGCACAGTGCCAAGCCGTCCTCGGGCTCGGCGCTCAGGACGACGAGTGGTACTCGGGCAAGCACATGGCCGGCGTGTGGTTCGAGACGATCGAAGATTCCGCGGCCCACCAAGCCGCGATGCACGTCGTCCCCATTGGCAAGTACGAGGCAATGGCGGTGTCGCCGCTCAGCACGGGTCGCCTCGATCCGCCAGACATCTGCATGATCTACGCAACGCCCGGCCAGATGATCCTGCTCATTAACGGGCTCCAATGGTCGGGGTACAAAAAGCTCGAATGGGGGTGCGTGGGCGAGTCGTCGTGTGCTGACTCGTGGGGCCGGGCGCTGTCGACGGGCGAGCCGAGCCTGTCGATCCCGTGCTACGCCGAACGTCGCTATGGCGGCGTGCAGGACGACGAAATGTTGATGGCACTGCTGCCGCATCAACTCGTGCAGGCGATTAACGGGATGGAGGCGCTGTCACGTAATGGCCTGCGCTATCCGATCCCGCCCTACGGAATCCAGACTGACGCACGCGCCGGCCTCGGCGCCAGCTACTGACCTTGCTGGCCGGGCGCCAGGGTTAGATGCTGATCGGCAGCGCGGCCGGACCGCGCCCGAGCAGGACCTCGCCCCACGTGACGACCGCGTCGTCGCGGACCGCCAGGTGAGGGAATCGCTCGATCAGGCGACCGATCGCCACCTCGGCTTCCAGCCGAGCGAGCGCTGCGCCCAGGCAGAAGTGGCCGCCATATCCGTAGCCCAGGTGTGAGCGGGCATTTGAGCGATCGAGGCGAAGATCGTCCGGGTCGTCGAACACGACCGGATCGCGGTTCGCGCCGAGTACGCCGAGAAACACGGTCTGGCCTGCTTCCATCGCGATGCCGTCACGCACGTGGTCCTCGCCGACAACGCGCACCATCAGTTTTGTTGAGCCGTCGAAGCGGTGCAGTTCTTCCAGTGCGCCTCCGAGCTCTTCGGGTCGCGACCCCAGACGCCGCTGCTGTGCAGGATGTCGGAGCAGCGAGTGCATCGAGTTCGCGATCAGGTTGGTCGTTGTCTCGTGGCCGCCGAACAACAGCAACGTCAGCGCCCCGACCAACTCGGTCGGAGCCAGGCCGGCATCGGGATCGTCGTTGGTCACCGCAATGAGCGCCGAGATCAAGTTGTCGGTGGGCTCGCTGGTGTATCGGTCGACGAGGCCGGTGAAGTAGTCGACGAACTTGGCGCTGCCTGCCGCAGCCCGCTCGATGCCAGCTGTTCGGTTGGCCGAGCCGAACACGATGGCGGCGAGCTGGTCGCTCCAGTGCTTGAAATCGTCGCGGTCCTCTGCTGGCACGCCGAGCAGTTCAGCGATGACGATCGCCGGTAGCGGAAACGCGAAGTCGCGGACGAGATCCGGTTCGTCGATGCCAGCTAAGTCATCGAGTAACTCGTCGACGATCCCTTCGATACGCGGCCGGAGGTCGGTGACACGGGACGGCGTGAATGCGCGACGAAGTGGCTCCCGCAACCGAGTGTGCTCGGGCTCGTCGTGGAAGACCATCCAGCCGCGAAGTAGGTCGAAGGTCTGGCCCATGGCGGCGCGTGATGGCTCGTCGAGCCGCGCCTCAAGTGGGGTCAGCCGATCGCTTGACAGCCGGTGATCGTGGAAACCGAGTCGGACTGCCTCGTGAGTGGTGAATACCCACGCACGATGTCGAGTGAGCCACACGATCGGGCCCATTTCGCGCAGTGCGGCGAAGATGGCGTGGGGATCAGCGATGGCATCTGGCGCGAGGAGATCGACGTCGCTGGTTGGTGCGTTCACGAGCCGGGTCCGCGCAGCAACGCAATGACGCACGCGTTGGCATCGACACCTGCCGCGCCGCCGCCCATTGTTTCGAGAAGTGCGACCCGTGCGCCGGCTACTTGGCGTTCGCCTGCTTCGCCACGCAGCTGCCAGACCAACTCGGCGGTTTGCGCCAAACCGGTCGAGCCGAGCGGGTGCCCACGGGACAACAGCCCGCCGCTCGGGTTGACCGGTTGCGGCCCACCCAAGCGCGTGTGGCCCGACGGAGCGAGTGCTGCACCTGCGCCACGAGCTGCAACACCGATTGCTTCGAGTGTGAGGATCTCGCCGATGGTGAACGCGTCGTGCACCTCGAACACGTCGACATCCTCGACCGCCAACCCTGCCTCGGCGAATGCCCGAGCCGCAGTGCGGGCCACTGTTTGGAAGCCCCACGGTTCGGTGTCGCTCGACGTCCAGAGCGGACCGGACGAGAACTGGCTGGAGAGGATTTCGACCTGCCGGTGCCCGTTGGGCTTGGACCCGGGGTTGAACGCAGTGATCACCGCAGCGCCCGCGCCATCCGACATTGGGCAGCATTGCAGCAGGGTCAACGGCCCGGCGATCGGTCGACTCTCCAATACCTCGGCCCTTGTCGGTGGAGTGCCTGAGAGGTGGGCTCGCGGGTTGAGCGCACCATGCGCCTTGTTCTTCACGGCGACCTCGGCGAGGAGTGCCGGGTCGACGTCGAACTCCTGCACGTAACGGCTTGCCTGTAACGCGTAGAGCGCTGGCATCGCCAAACCTGCACGACCCTCGGGGTCGCTTAGTTCGGGCACGATCGGCCCGGCGAACTGCGTCGATAGCTGTTCGACGCCGACGGCAATCACCCGCTCGTAGCGCCCCGACGCGACTGCCTGCTGCGCTTCGTGTAGCGCGACGGTGCCGCTCGCGCAGGCTGCCTCGATCTTGAAAGTCGGAATGCCGCCGAGCCCTGCGCCGGCCAGCACGCGATTGGCAAGGCCAGGAGGGCCGAACACTGAGCCGACGAAAGCAGCGTCGATCTCCGATGGTGCGAAGCCGCTGTCGTCGATTGCTTCGATGACTGCTTCCCAGGCGAGCTCTTCGACGCGTCGATCGGGGAAGCGCCCGAACGGTGAGGTGCCAACGCCGGCAATGCCCACTCGACGGTTGGTCATGACGCCGCCGCCGCGACAAGCAGGTCGCCGTTGTCGTCGCCGACGAATCGCACGGCTCCTCCGGCAGGGACTTCGATCGCATCAACAATGCGTGCCAGTACGCGTGGCCCATTGTCAACGTCGACGTAGGCGAGAACGAACGGGGGAGCGAGATCGCCGATACGGAGGTGCACGGTGGTGGATGACCACACAGTGCCGCCGGGCCCGAACGACCTCGGTGTGGTCGAACCAAGGCATCGCTCGCAGCGGCCATGCGTCCGAGCGGCAACGTGACCGCATGCGGTGCACGCTGATCCGTCGATGCGACAGTCGACCAGGTGGGGTCTCGGGTCAGCCGGTGTTGGAGGTGCGCTCGCCATGGCCCCATGCAAGCACGCCGACTGGGTGTGCGACGATCCGCACCGCCGATACCAAGCGGCCAGGTCGTCGCCCGATCGACCGACAGATCAGACTGTGGCAATGGACGTCCGGGGACTCATGGCACAGGCCGCAAAATTGAACGCACAACGGACAGCGGTGATCGATGGCGCTCGCCAGTTGACATTTGCTGAGGCGTGGACCCGCGGCATCAGGCTCGCCAATGCCTTGCTCGCCCTTGGCCTCGTTCCCGGCGACCGAATTGGTGTTCTCGAAGACAACAGCATTGAGGCGCAAGATTTCTTCGCCGGTGCGACTATCGCCGGCCTCGTACGGGTACCGCTGTACGCCCGCAACTCGGCTGAGGCGCACATCCACATGCTCGATCACACGGGCTGTCGGGCGGTCATTGTGGCTGAGCACTATGCGCACGAGATCGACGCAATCCGTGCCGACCTTCCCGGCGTCGAACACGTCATCGTCCGCGATTCGGGTTACGAGCAGTGGCTTGCCGGGCACGACGATGTTGACCCGAACGTGCCGATCGATCCGGACGACTGGTACATCATCCGCCACACCGGCGGGACCACTGGCAAGTCGAAGGGCGTGGCATACACCCACCGTTCTTGGCTCGCTACCGGGCGCGACTGGTTCTATAACTTCCCGCCGATGATTGCGGGTGAACGGTGCCTCCACGTTGGGCCGATCTCACACGGTTCTGGCTATCTGTACACGCCGACTTGGCTGAGCGGAGGCGTCAACGTGCTGCTTGATCACTTTGATCCGGCGGACACGATCGAGGTGATGGAGCGTGAGCGAGTCGGTTATATGTTCGCCGTGCCCGCGATGCTGAACGCACTCGCCCGCGACGAGACAGCGCGCAGCCGTGATTGGTCGGCACTCAAAGTGATCCAGATTGGTGGCGCACCGATCGCAGACGAGACCGCTCTGCTCGCCCGCGACGTGTTCGGCATGGTGCTCTACCAAGGCTTCGGCCAGACCGAGGCGGTCCCGGTCTGCATGATGGGCCCCGAAGAGTGGTTTTCCGATGTCGAGGGTTCTGAGCCGCTCCGCTCAACCGGCCGTGCGCTGCCGTTTGCCTATCTGCAGATCCGCGACCCCGATGACAGCACGCAGGAGTTGCCGATCGGAGGCGAAGGGGAGATCGCCGTCAAGTGTGATGGCCAGATGCTGGAGTTCTGGGGCGACCCCGAGGCGACCGCTGAACGCATCACGCCCGACGGGTTCGTACTGACCGGCGACATTGGGCGGCTCGACGCAAACGGCTACCTCTACGTGCTCGACCGCAAGGACGACATGATCATCTCGGGCGGCTTCAACATCTGGCCAGCCGAACTGGAGAACGTCATTGCCGATCACCCGGGGGTCGTCGAAGTGGCGGTGTTCTCCGTGCCTGACGACAGGTGGGGCGAGACGCCGATGGCGGTGTGTTCTGTGGCTGACGGCATTGCTGTTGACGACGCCAGGATCATCGATGAGATTCGAGCGCTCTGTGTGGATCACCTCGGCTCGTACAAGAAGCCGACACACGTCGAACTCCGTGCCGAACCATTGCCGAAGAGTCCGGTCGGCAAGATCCAGCGCAAGGTGCTGCGCGAACCGCATTGGGCCGGCCACGACCGCCGCGTTGCTGGCAACTGAGCTGCCCATCGGTTTTCCTTCCGCCGCGGCTGAATGCTTGGCGGGGCGATCGCGTACTGTCGCCATCATGAAGATTTGGCGACTCAAAGCTCACGGTGACCCACTCGACCAACTCGAACTGCTTGACGAGGCCGCACCCGTACCTGGCCCGGGCCAGGTACTCATCAACCAAGAGGCCGTCGGCCTCGCATTTCCCGACGTGCTGTCGTGTCGCGGGATGTACCAGGTGAAGTCGCACCCCGGTCATGTCCCGGGTGGCGAGTCGTGTGGGACCGTCGCGGCGCTCGGCGAAGGCGTCACAAGCGTCGAAATCGGTCAGCGCGTTGCGTATCTCGGAGGCGGAGGCCTCGCGGAACAGACCGTGCACCCGGCAGCAGGGTTGTT
>CAWUXP010000175.1:0-20043 GCA_963926495.1 Candidatus Ilumatobacter herschelensis | reverse complement strand
CCCCCCCCCCACGGAGGCCCAGCGCCGATGGTTCGACTACGACGAGTGCATGACGCGCCGCGGCGAGCGCATTGGTCGTGAGGTTGCCGAGCGACGGCGGGCAATCGATGAGCACGGCGTCGTAACGGTCGACAACGTCTGCACCCAGGGCTTGAGCGAGACGGCGGGTACGTTTTGAGTCGAGCAGTCCGCTCTCGAGGCCTTGCAGGTCTGTTCCGGCAGGAATGACGTCAACAAATTCAGACCACGCAGACTGTTGGATCGCTCGGCTGATTGGCGTCTTGTCGAGGACGTCGCTCGCGGTGATGTCGGTGGTGTCCGAATCGACCCCGAGAACCCAAGAACTGGACCCTTGCGGATCGAGGTCGACAACGAGAACGCGGCGTCGTGCGGCGCTGGCTGCTGAGGCGAGGCCAAGTGTGACAGTTGTCTTTCCGACGCCTCCCTTTTGGTTTAAGACCGCAACTGTGCGCATTATTCATATATTACAGGTTCGTCCTGGTACCAGCTGAGCTTGTACCTCGATGGCCCGCAGTAAACCCTGGACCGACCGGTATAATCAGGGTCAATGTCAACTTTCTAGTGTGGGAGCCCTGTCGTGAAGAAGGGTCGTCATCGCCGTTTCGAAGAGGCGAGAAAACTGAAGCAGTCCGGTCCGGGAGCGTTTGATCTCGGGTTTGGAGAGCGCACCCAGTCGCCGTCTACGGACGATGCTGACTCGGGAGACGACGATTACGCCGAACTGGCAGCTAAATATGGCGTCGAGTTCGACGACGAAGACGACGACCACGACGAGTAAGTCCGGTCGGATCGTTTAACGCCTGACAACTGGGTGCTCGAGTGGTACCCACTGGGAGCGTTCCATTAATTCGACCATCTGGTCGTAAATAGGCGCGCCCACAAGTTCGACGATTTCGTCGCGTGCGCTGACGTAGAGGGGCTGTTCTCCGACGAACGCTTCGGGCTCCTCGGTACACCACCAGCCGAAGTCCTCGCCGCCCTCACCCCAATCGCGCCGTTTCCATTCGCGCAGGCGTGAGGTGACGTGACCTGATTCGTCTTCGGAGTGTTCGAGGCGCAGCGGGACCTGCCAGCAGACTTGCGGCTTCCAGTCCATCATTCGTTCGTTGTTGTCGTCGGCAGCGATATGCAGCGCGCAACCGATACCACCCGCGAAGCCGGGCCGATTAAGAAAGATGCAGGCTTTCGTGCCGTCGTGTTTGACGAGCCGCGTCATGGTGGTCGGGTTGCCATCGTTGTCGGGGTCACCGTCACGCAGGTAACCCTTCTTCATGGCTTTGGCGTGGAACTGCATGTGCTTTGGTTCGACACGCTCGAAGTGGGCCTCAACGTTCTTGACGTCAGCTTCGTCAACGAAGTGTGCGCCGAACGAGCAGCAACCCTGCTGCAGTTCGGGGGCTGGTTCGTCGAGCACGCCCTTGCAGCCGCACCCGAAGATGCACATGTAGTTGGACCGCAGGTAGGTGGCGTCGAACACCCAGGTGCGGTGCTCGTCGGCGTCGTCGAAGCTGATCCACTCGTGGACGTCAATGGGCACCCAGCGAATGTACAGGCTTCGCTAGGCTGAAGGTCGATATGACGACCCCTCCAGCCAACGCGATGACCGCTGATCAACTTCGTAATTCCTTTCGCGACTATTTCGCGGCAAGGGACCACACCGTTGTCCAGTCGGCGAGCCTCATCCCGCACGATCCGACCGTGCTGTTCAACGTGGCCGGCATGGTGCCGTTCAAGGACTACTTCGTCGGCAACGAAAAGCCTCCGTTCTTGCGCGCCGTCAGCTCGCAGAAGTGCGCACGCGCCGGCGGAAAGCACAACGACCTCGACGAAGTCGGTCGCACCAAGCGTCACCTCGTGTTTTTCGAGATGATGGGCAACTTCAGTTTCGGTGACTACTTCAAGACCGACGCAATCCCGTATGCGTGGGACCTGATGACGTCGTCGCGCGAGAGCGGCGGTTGGGGCTTCGATGGCGACCAGCTGTGGATCACCGTCCACGAGTCGGACGACGAAGCTGAGCAAATCTGGCACGAGCAGGTCGGTGTACCAATGGAGCGCATCCAGCGGCTCGGCGACAAAGACAACTACTGGCAGATGGGCGACGTCGGCCCCTGCGGGCCGTGCAGCGAGATCCACATCGACCGCGGCGCCGAGTTCGGCCCCGATGGCGGCCCTCTCGGCGACCCAGCTGGCGACCGGTTTATGGAGATCTGGAACCTGGTCTTCATGCAGTTCAACCAAGACGCAAGTGGCAACCGGACACCGTTACCGACACCGTCGATCGATACGGGTGCAGGCCTCGAACGCATCTTGGCGCTGATGCAGGGCGTTGACTCTGTTTGGGAAACCGACCTCATGCGGCCCCTCATCGACGAGGCCTGCTCGATTACTGGGCACAGCTACAAGGTGGGCGATTACGACGACCGTGCAAGCTTTGCAATGCGCGTTCTGGCCGAGCATGCCCGCTCGGCAACGATGCTGGTCAACGACGGCGTATTTCCCTCCAACGAAGCCCGCGGCTACGTGCTCCGCCGCATCATCCGCCGCGCCGTGCGATTTGCGTACCTGCTGGGTACCGACAAGCTCGTCATGCCGAGCCTTGTCGCCGTTGCAGGCCAGGTCATGGGCGACGCGTATCCCGACGTCACCAAGAACATCAGCTTCATCACCGATGTGATCGGTAAAGAAGAAGAGCGCTTCCGCCACACCCTGAAGAACGGTCTTGCCATTCTCGATGGCGAACTGAATGACGATGCCGAGAAGCTCTCAGGCTCCACTGCTTTCTTGCTGCACGATACGTACGGCTTCCCGCTGGAACTCACGCAGGAAATCGCCAGCGAACGTAAGGTTGACGTCGATCTCGACGAGTTTAACGCATCGATGACCGAGCAACGCGAGCGCGCGAAGGCTGCCCGCAAGGGCGGTGTCGACGTCGAGGCGATGGACGCGTACCGCGAAGTGCTCGATCAGTTCGGCACCACGAACTTTGTGGGATACACCGACGACTTCGCTGATGGTCGGGTGCTGGCGATTCTCGATGGCCCTGACGACGATGACGGCAACCCGACGGTCGAGATTTTCCTCGACACCTCGCCGTTCTATGCCGAGTCGGGTGGCCAGGTTGGTGACACGGGCTCGATCACCACCGACACCGGCACCGCCGTAGTGCACGACTGTACGTTCGCGCTGCCGAATGTGCGTCGCCACAACGCCCGAATCACCGAAGGCACCGTCATTGCCGGACAGACCTGCACCGCGTCAATCGATGTACTCCGCCGCGATGCGATCCGTCGCAACCACACCGCCACTCACCTGCTGCATTACGCATTGCGCCACGTCCTCGGAGAGCACGTTAAGCAAGCCGGTTCGATGGTCAGCCCGGACCGCCTGCGGTTTGACTTCTCGCACTACGACGCGGTCACCCCAAAACAGATCAAACAGATCGAAGACATCGCGAACCACGAAACGCTCGGCAACATGCCGACGCGCACCTTCGAAACCACCAAAGACGAGGCCGAAGCGCTCGGCGCCATCGCGTTCTTCGGTGACAAGTACGGCGACATGGTGCGCGTGCTCGAAGCTGGCTCAACCATCGAGTTGTGCGGGGGCACGCACGTCCGGGCCACTGGTGATATCGGTACCGTGAAAGTGGTCAGTGAGTCGTCGATTGGCTCCAACTTGCGCCGGATCGAGGCGGTCACCGGCGATGCCAGCGTTGCGCTGCTCCAGCGTGACGAAGCAATGATTGCCGATGCAGCGCAGCTCCTGGGTACCCAGTCCGACGACCTGCTCGGAGGCGTCCAGCGCAAGATCGACGAGGTCAAAGACCTCCAGGACCAGATCAAGACGCTCCGGTCACAGCTTGCTGCCGGTCGGGCCGAAGAGCTGGCCGAAATCGCCGTTGAAGGCGTGGTGGTCACGCAGGTCGATGGCCTTACTCCCGGCGACATGCGCGAACTCGCCATTGCGGTGCGCCAGCGCGAGGGCATCAAGGTCGTTGTCCTGATCGGCGAGACCGATACCGGTGGCGTGTCGCTCGTTGCTGCTGTGCAGCGTGGCAACAGCAAGCCGGCGTCGCTCCTGCTGACAGACGCAGCAAAGGCAGTTGGTGGCGGTGGCGGCGGCAAGGGTGACATCGCCACGGCGGGCGGCAAGGACCCATCGGGCATCCCCGCCGCACTCGGCCTCGCAGCCGAAGCCGTTTCGGCGGTGTTGTGACGGCGTTGCTGTGACTCGAATCCCCGGCGTTCGAGCACTCGGCGTTGACTTAGGTTCGAAGCGCGTTGGCATTGCCGTGAGCGACATGTCCGGCACGATTGCTTCGGCGCTGACCACAGTGCATCGGTCAAAATCGCGACGCCACGACCATGCCGAGATTAAGAAACTGGTCCGCGACGAAGAGTGCGAGCTTGTCGTCGTCGGCTTGCCGCTGTCGCTCGATGGCAGCGTCGGACCAGCAGCCAAGGGTGCCACCAAGGAGGCCGAGCAGCTGGCTACCGTGGTTGGGGTGCCGGTGGAAATGTATGACGAGCGCTTCACCACAGTGACTGCCGAGCAGGCGATGCGCGAGGCCGGCCTCAGTGGTCAGCGGCAGCGGCTGATCGTCGACAAGATGGCTGCTGCGGTGATGCTGCAAGCGTGGCTCGATCATCGACGCAACACCTGGGGCGCTTCGTGACCCAGCTCGATCCGCTGCTCCCCGAGGCGCATGTCAACGTTGACGACGACCCGGCCATGGATTGGCTGGCCGACCCGTGGGACGCAACCGATACGACCGGCTCCGTCGAGCGGTTGCGGCGCCAGACCCGACCTATCAAGTGGGTCGTCTACACATCGATGGTTCTCGTAACTGCTGGGATTCTGATCGTCGGAGCGGTCGGCTGGTGGTACCTCGGCAAGATCAACCCGGAAGGCGATCCAAGCGCGCTGCAGAGCTTCACCGTCCCCGAAGGCGCCGACTTCGACAACGTGACCGAGCGCCTGTTCGAAGAGGGCTACATCACCGACGTGGGCGTCTGGGATCGGTACGTCGGTGACGCGCCGGTAGACATCGTCCCTGGTTTCTACCAACTCCGTACCAATGATCACATGGGCAATGTGCTTGCACGATTGCGGGTCCCTCCGGCCCAAACCAGGACCAGCGTTACCTTCCCTGAAGGTTTTACGATTGCGCGTATGGCGCGTCGTGTCGACGCAGTGATCGAGCGGATGGACGAAGCGGAGTTCATCGCTGCTGCTGAGAACAACTCGCTAGTCGCCATGTGGCTGCCACCCGGTACGAACACGCTCGAAGGGCTCCTCTTCCCCGACACGTACTCCGTGTCGAACGCCGATACAGAGGCGCAACTCCTCGACCGGATGGTGGCGCTCATGGAGCGTGTCGGCAAACAGGAAGACCTCGAAGCAAAAGCCCGACAGCTGGGCTACACGCCATACGAAGTGTTGATCGTGGCGTCGTTAATCGAACGAGAAGCAGCGATCCCTGGCGACCGAGCAAAAATTTCGCGCGTCATCCTGAACCGCAAGTTCGTTAACATGAACCTCGAGATCGACGCGTCGGTGTACTACGGACGTGACCGCAACGGCATCGATCCCGACCTTCCGTTCTCTCAAATCCGCCAGATCGACACGCCCTGGAATACGTACCTTAGAAGCGGGCTGCCGGCGACGCCGATTGCTAATCCTGGACGCGCATCGATCAGGGCGGCGCTCAACCCGGCACCCAACCCAGCGCCCGGTGATCCGATTTGTGAGAATCTGCCGAATCCATCGGAATGCTTCTACTTTTTCTATGTGCTCGCCAACGAAGACGGCGGCCATGCGTTCGCTGCGACCTTCGAGCAGCACGAAGCCAACATCCGTCAGTTCGCTGGCATTGAGTTCGGCGGCGGATGAGTGCACCACGAATTGCTGCGGTCATCGGATCACCGGTGGCCCACAGCCTGTCGCCTGTCATCCACCAGGCCGCATTCGACTCCGCTGGTGTGAACTGGGCGTACACAGCCTTTGACATCACCGATGCAGCAGCTGCGCTCTCGGCGATGCGCCTGCTTGGACTTGCCGGCCTGTCGGTCACGATGCCGCTCAAAGAAGATGTCGCGCGCGCCATCGACCGTCTCGATCCGGCAGCGCGGGTACTGAACTCGGTCAACACGGTCAGTTGGGACGGCGACGACCTCGTCGGGTCCAGCACAGATGGCGCTGGGTTCGTGGCATCGCTGGCAGCGGCAGGTGTCGAGGTCAATGGAGCTCATATCTCGGTGATTGGCGCTGGGGGAGCGGCACGATCAGTGATCGATGCGCTGGGCCGAGCTGGCGCAGCCGATATCACCGTGCTGAACCGGACCCGCGACCGTGCCGAGCAGGCAGCAAGCCTCGCGAAGGCGGCATCGGTGGGTGTCGTTAACGACATCTCGCGGGCTGACATCGTGGTCAACGCGACGAGCGTCGGGATGGGCGTGCCGATTGACGACGCAACCAATGCCGACATGGCGTGCGACCCGGCACTGCTGCGGCGCGGTCAGGTCGTTGCCGATCTTGTCTACCACCCACTCGAAACAGCGTGGATGCGCGCGGCGGCCGACATCGGCGCCACCACGGTCGACGGGCTCGGAATGCTGGTGCACCAGGCGGCGCTACAACAGCTTCGATGGCTGGGCGTAAAACCCGACACTACAGCTATGCGAATCGCCGCTGAGGCTGAGCTGGCCCGCCGCTAGTCTGGTCTGATGCTTCGTTTTCTCACTGCGGGTGAGTCTCATGGTCAAGGTCTCGTCGTCATCATGGAAGGCCTCCCTGCAGGCCTTGAGATCACTGTCGAAGAGATTCAAGCCGAAATGGGCCGGCGTCGGCTCGGCTACGGCCGCGGCCCTCGGCAGCGCTTCGAAGTCGACGAGCTCACGCTGATCGGAGGTGTGCGCCACGGCCGCACCATCGGGTCGCCCGTCGCGATCGAAATCAAGAACACCGAGTGGTTCCGCAGTGACAAGTGGCACGAAGAGATGAGCCCCGCGCCGGGGGTCACCAAAGATCCGCTCACGCAAGTCCGACCCGGTCACGCGGACCTCGCTGGCATGCAGAAGTACGGCTTCACGGACGCACGTGATGTGCTCGAACGGGCCAGTGCACGCGAAACCGCGGCTCGGGTTGCCGCCGGTGCTATCGCCAAAAAGTTGTTGCGGTCACTCGGCGTCGAGATCCTTTCCCACGTGATTCAAATGGGTTCTGCTCGGGTTCCTAACAATGCTCCCCGTCCAACGCCTGCCGAACTCGATCGGGTCGACGAGAACCAGGTGCGTTGCTTTGACATCGAGGCGTCCAAGGCAATGATCGCCGAAATCAAGGCTGCGGCCAAGGAAGGCGACTCCCTCGGCGGCGTTGTCGAAGTTCTGGCCTTCGGTGTGCCGGTCGGGCTCGGCAGCCACGTCCATTGGGACCGCAAGGTCGATGCAGCCCTGGCCCAGGCACTGATGAGTATTCAGGCAGTCAAGGGTGTCGAAATTGGTGATGGTTTCGACGTCGCTGGGCGCCGCGGCAGTGCTGCGCACGATCCGATCAGATGGGATTCCGACGCCAAAAAGTACGTCCGCAGCAGCACACTTGCCGGCGGTACGGAAGGCGGCATGACCACGGGGGACCTCATTGTCGCCCGGGCGGCGATGAAGCCGCTCGCGACACTGAACAAGCCGACGCTCGAAACGGTTGATACGGCCACCAAGGAATCAGGCGTGTCCTTCAAAGAGCGCACCGATGTCACCGCAGTTCCGGCCATGGGCGTCGTTGCGGAAACAATGGTTGCACTCGTGCTGGCCACCGAAGCGCAACGAAAATTCGGCGGCGACTCGATGGAGGAATTCGTTCGCAACGCCGAGGCGTTCACGGCCTCGTTGACGTGAGCGGTTGCGAGGGCAAGCACATTGTGCTTGTCGGGATGATGGGCGCCGGTAAGTCGTCTGTCGGACGCGTCCTCGCTCGCAAGCTGCACCGTCCGCTGCTCGATTCCGACGAACTCATCGAAGAACGGGCGGGACGCACCGTCCGTGAGATTTGGTCGTCTGACGGTGAAGCGACGTTCCGGGCAATCGAGACCGAAACCCTGCTCGCCATGCTCGCTGGCACTGAGCCGGCAGTTATTGCTGCAGCAGGCGGCGTCGTGCTCGCTGAGGCCAACCGTTCCGCACTTGCCCAGAGCGACGCCCATGTGGTGTGGCTGCTTGCCAATGTCGAGTTGCTCGTCACGCGTGTGAAGAACGGTGTCCACCGCCCACTGCTCGACGATGACCCCGAAGGAATGCTCCGCCAGATGTATACCGATCGTGAACCCCTCTACACCGAGGTCGCCGACGCTGTTGTGTCGGTCGACCATCGCAGCATCAACGAAGTTGCCCAGGCGGTGCTGCGATGCGCCGGCTGACCGTCCCGCTCGCTGATCGTTCATACGACGTCGTGGTCGGCCGCGGCGTCGTCGCCGAACTCGCAACACTGCTCCCGTCCACGGCAAAGCGAGCTGCGGTCGTCACGCAAGACGGAATTCCCGCCGATATCGAACTGCCCGGTGTCGAGATCACCACGTTCACCATCGGCCAGGGCGAGAGTGCTAAGACGCTCGACACGATCGCGACGCTGATGAGTGGGTTCGCAGCAATGGGCCTCACGCGCCACGACGTCGTCATCGGCGTCGGTGGCGGCATGGTCACCGACATCGCCGGGTTTGCCGCAGCTTCGTGGCACCGCGGCATTCCGGTCGTGCACGTGTCGACCAGCCTGCTCGGCATGGTCGACGCTGCGATTGGCGGCAAAACCGGCGTCAACCTGCCCGAGGGAAAGAACCTTGTGGGGGCCTACTGGCAGCCGTCCGGAGTACTGTGCGACCTTGAATTCCTCGATACTTTGCCGCCCCGCGAAATGCGATGCGGCCTCGGCGAGATGGCGAAATACCACTTCTTGACCGGCGATGATCTTCTCGCAATGGACCTCGAAGAGCGAGTTGCCCGATGCATCGAGATCAAGGCTGAGGTCGTTGCATCTGACGAACGTGAGGGTGGGCGCCGGGCGCTCCTGAACTACGGCCACACGTTTGCGCACGCACTGGAAATCGCGACCGGACACGAACTCGCACACGGCGAAGCGGTGGCGATTGGCTTGATCTATGCCGCCGAACTCGGATTCGAGATGGGCCGCATTGACGCGACCCGAGTCCAGCAGCATCGCGATGTCGTTGCCGGCGAGTACGACCTCATGACACAGCCGCCACCTGGCCTCGATGCCGACGAGTTGCTCGCCCTGATGCATCGCGACAAGAAGGCTCTCACGGGCTTGACGTTCATCCTCGACAGCGCACATGGTGTTGAAGTCGTCACCGGCGTCGACGAGGCACCGGTTCGTGCAGCTATGTCTCGACTACTACGGTAGTTCGGCTTCGCGCTGCCTCGGGTGACTTCGTGCGGCACAATGTGATCTATGGCCTTTGATACTCCGATTTCACTCGTTGGCCCTGTTCGGGCGCCAGCGCAGATGCTGGCAGAGCAAGACATCGGCGGGCAGACGAGCGTGCACGACGGTGACACCGCCGACAAGCTCGGCCTGGTCGGTGCGCCGATTGAAGGGCCGACACACTTCAGCCAGTTCGACCCGCTCGGCGTTTGCCTGTGGGGTCAGCGGTGGTTCGAAGACGGTTGCGTTAGCGCCCACTTCCTGAACATGGTCGTCGAGGGTGAAGAGGTCCGTCCGGCGCTGACGCCATCAACGGCAACATTGGCGATCATCGGTGCCGAGAAGTCCGATGCCACGCCCGTTCTGACCGGGACGGCATCGGTCGGCCGCGACGCCACCACCGATCTTGACGAGCGCCGCAAACGCGGCCAGGGCGACCCCGGCGAACTGCACATCGTCGATCAGATTTCCATTGGTATGGACACGTTGCAGGGCAGCGATCCGCACGTGGTCACCATGGGGTTCGACGAGTACAACGGACCTCTCTACCCCTTCACACTGCAGCAGAAGCTCGACAAGATCACCGAGCCGTGCAGTTGGTACGACGCCGAGGGCGACAGCCCGTGGGGTACACCGATTGTGCCGACCGAGATGCTGTCGGTTCTGGCCCACAAACAGGGTCTGCACCTGCCGGTCAGGCGTCCGTCCGTTGGGCTGTTCATCGACCTCGAAGTTCGCTATGTCAACGGGCCGGTGTTTGTCGGCCGGAGTTATCAACTCGATCACCAGGTGGTCGGCATCGGCCAGTCGCGTCGTGTCGAGTCGTGGTGGACCGAAACCACAGTCACCGACGTCGAGACGGGGCTACACACTGCCACGGTGCTGCTGCACCAGGGCGTGTTTAAGGCGTCGTTCGCTGACTATCCAGCTGACGCGGGATCTTGATCGGGGTGCATCCCGAACGACAGCCCGAACGCGGGGGTCTTGGTCGCAGCGGCAACGACTCCAGGCCCCTCGACCAGTTCGACGAGTGAGACCAGGTCATCTGCAGCGCTGCGGAGCAGCATGGCGGCGTTCCCGAGCTGCACGGCACTGATATTGCTGGCTGACAACACACCGAGCACTTCGGTGCAGCGCTGTGCAACGTCACTGGTCATCCAGGAGACTGTGGGATCAGAACCATTTCGAGCGTTGCGCATGAGGAAAACCTAGGAAGGCCGGACACGTGCTGGTCAGAGATCATGGGGAAGTTTTCAAAACGTCTACGGCCATGAACGTAGCTGTTATCAGAGCGGTTCCTATTGTCTCGATTAATGTTTGAGTCCCGGATCTCTTCTGTTGACCGGCCCGTTCTGGTGTCCGAGTGCGGCATGGCTATCGACCTCGACATTCAGCGCTTCCGTGAGGCTCCGTCTCGCTCCGAGCGACGCTTTTTGAACCGTCTGACGGGCCCGATTCTCGACATTGGTTGCGGGCCGGGGCGTGCTGCGGCATACCTTCGCCAACGCGATGTGCCCGCCCTAGGCCTCGATGCCAATGCTGGCCTGGTTGCCCTTGCCCGCTCGAACGGCGCACTGTGCGTCCATCAGAACGCGTTTGAGCCGGTGCCGTTTGAAGGTCGCTGGCAGCAGGTCCTCCTGCTCGATGGCAACATTGGCATTGGCGGTGACCCGGCCAAGCTCCTTGAGCGTCTGCGCCGCATCCTGATTCCTGGTGGGCGAGCACTCATCGAAGTCGAACGAAGCGGGACCAGCCGCCAGATGATCGTGCGCGAGCATGTGAGCGGACGGATTGGTGAACCCTTTGCCTGGGCCACACTGACAATGAGTGGCCTCGACGAACTGATCGCAGACGCCGGCTGGCGATGTGAGTATGTCCACGAGATCGATGACCGGTTGGTCGTTGAAGTGGAGCGACTGGCATGACCGTCACGTTCGCAGCAGCTCCGGTCGATGAGCGGCGTGCCGCAATTCTCGGAATTGTCCTCGGGGTCAGCTTGTACACCTGCGCGCTGACCGGCTTGTTTTCCTGGGGTGCGAGCGGCAATCAGGGATGGTGGCCGTCCGGCCCCGTCGGGCTGTTTCGGCTGACCCAGGGCACGCACTTGATCAGCGGGTTCATCGCCGTGCCGCTGCTTTTGGCAAAGCTTCGCACCGTCGCCCCGAAACTGGTGCAGCGCCCGTTCATCACCTCGTTCGGTCATCTCGTTGAGCGGATCAGCCTGCTACCACTCGTTGGCGGTTCGATCTTCATGCTGTTCAGCGGCGTCACCAACGTGGCGTACTGGTACCCGCAAGAGTTTTATGGCGTCGACATCGGCTACTTCTTCCCGGCGGCTCACGGCAAGATGGCGATCATCGTCGTCGGCGCGCTCTTCGCCCACATCCTCGCCAAAATCTCAACAACACGACGGGCACTCCGCAAGGAGGTCGTCGAAAACGAGTCGCGCGAGGCGACCGTCGATCGCCGAAGGTTTCTCGGGGGAGTAGCTGCCACCACCGGCCTGGTCGGTGTCACCATTGCCGGCGCCACGATCTATCCACTGCGCGGTCTGAGTGTGCTTTCGGCCCGCCACCCGAACGCCGGCCCGCAGGGAATACCGGTCAACCGGACGTCGGCATCGATCGGCGTCGCATCACGCGCCGAGAGCCCCGGCTATCGCTTGCTGGTCGAGATGGCCGATGGCACTGAACTTGCATCGTTCTCTCTCGCCGACCTGCAGTCGATGGAACTGCACGAACACGAGATCCCGATCGCCTGCGTCGAGGGCTGGAGTGCCAACGCATCCTGGCGGGGCGTTCGCATGCGCGATCTGCTCGCTGCAGCGGGCATTGACGAGCCGCGTGAAGTCGACGTCGTTTCGCTCCAGGAAGAGTCGGCTCCCGGCCGCCGATACGGCACTTCGACGGTTTCGAAGGACCTCTCGAAGCAGGACGCCACCCTCCTTGCCATGGAGGTAAATGGTGAGCCATTGCATCTCGACCATGGTTTCCCGCTTCGCTTGATCGCCCCTGCCCGCCCGGGCGTCAACCAAACGAAGTGGCTCTCGAAGGTGGTCGTGAAATGAACGCCGAAGTAGAAAAGACGACCGGCGAGGCGGAACAGCAGCACGAGTACGGCGTGCTCTTTTGGGTTGGCACGGTCATTGGCTGGGCGATCATCATCTACGGCGCACGCCTGCTTGTGGCCGACGACGAAGCAGAGTGGTTCAACACCGTCCGGCTCGTCGCCATCGGAATTATTGCCCACGACGTCGTGTGGCTTGCAGTCTCGGTCGGCGGTGGCTGGTTACTGACCCGCGTGATTGGCCGTGAGATCCCGTTTTGGATCCGCTGGGGCGGATGGACCACGGCCATCATCGTGGCGATGTGGCTGCCCGTCGGCCGCCGCTACGGCGACCGGCTGAACAACGCCACGATCCTCCCGCGGAACTACACCAACTCGATCGTCATCCTGTTGGTGGTCATCTGGGTGAGCGCTGCGACGTACGGACTCATCTCGGCGCGCCACGCCAAACGCAGCCAGAACGCTCAGACTTCCGAGGGGTAGATCACGCCGATCTGGTCGCGGATCTCATCGAGTAAACGCATCGTCTGTAACGAGTGGTCGAGCGTGACCACATCGCTCTCGAGATGCCCTGCCGCGATGCGCTCCATGGCGTGTGCGGCTTCATGAGCGAGCCCATCGTTGGGGATCTCGACTCGCTCGGCAGTTCCGCCCGCGGGATACACAGTGAACGCCGACGCGTACCAGAACGGTGCCTCGACCTCGATACGACCAGCTGTGCCGACAATCCGCGCGCTCAGGCCGCTCTTGCCGTCGAGCGACGTCTGGAAGGTACTGAGCGCACCGCCGGGGAACGAAGCGACACCGGCGAGCGTGGCGTCGACGCCTGACTCGGTGAGACGCCCCATTGCCTTCACGTCATCGGGATACTCATCGAGCACATGGCACGCGAAGGTGACCGGGTAGATGCCGAGGTCGAGCAGTGCGCCACCGGCTAGGTCGGCGCGTCGGTGGCGTCCGTCGGTGGCGGGGATGTCGAGGGCAAAGTCAGCGTCGACGGTGAGTACTTTGCCGATTGCGCCATCGGCGATGCGGCGCTTGAGTTCGACGTTGCCAGGAATGAACCAGGTCCACATCGCCTCCATCAGGAATCGGCCGTTGCGACGGGCGGCGTCGACCATTTCGGTGGCCTCCGTCGTGTTGACGGCGAAGGCCTTCTCACAGAGCACGTGCTTCCCGGCGTCAAGCGCGGCAACGGCCATGTCGCGATGGTGGCTGTGGGGCGAGGCGATGTAGACGATGTCGACATTCGGATCTGCGAACAGTTCGGCGTAGCTGCCGTGAGCGTGGGGGATTCCAAACTTGTTGGCGAATGTGGTTGCTGACTCATGGGATCGAGATCCGACTGCCACGATTTCGGCATCGTCGAGTGTCTGGAGCGCCGCCGCCATCTTCGACGCGATGCCACCGGTTGCTGCGATTCCCCATCTCAAAGTCATGAGGTGGAACGTAGTGGTCAGTTGCGGGCGAGCAGCGATTCGATGAACACCGCGACGGCGTCATCGGCGTTGCTGCCGATGACTTCGTCGGCAGCCGCTGTCGCAAGACTCGAACCGTTGCCCATTGCGACGCCGTGGCCAGCCCACTTGAGCATTGCTGCGTCGTTGTGGTTGTCGCCGAACGCAATGACCTGCGCCGGGTCGATGCCCCAGTCGGCGCACAGGTGAGCCAGCGCCGATGCCTTGGTGATGCCCTCGCCGGTCACCTCGACGAACTGCACGCCACTCGTCGACACGGTCAACGGGTCGACCAGCAATGGGACGAGGTGTTCGCGCAGCGCTTCCTGGGTGATATCCGGATGGCGAACCATCAGCTTGGTCGTGTGGTGTTCGGCAGTGGGGCGCGTTGCGAGGCCGCACTCGTCGCCGAGGTCTTCATGGATCGACGCGATGTCGCCAAACGATTCGTCCCACCCGTTGCCGTGGTCGGTTTCCCAGCAGAACGCATACCGATCGTCGGTGGCGGTCAAGGCTGCGAAGAACCGGTCGACGTGAGCCGGATCGATCGGGAACCGAATCGTGTCGCTGCTCAACATGTCGTGGATCAATGAACCGTTCGAGCAGACCGCGGTGGTGATGACCTCGGCAGGGCGGAGCCGAGGGACCGCTGACGTCGTCGATCGGCCTGTGGCCGCGACGACGTGGATGCCAGCGGCGACAGCATGCTGCACCGCAGCGATTGTCCGCTGTGACAGGAGGTGGTCGGGGCCGAACAGTGTTCCGTCCAGATCGCAGGCGATGAGCCGAACGTCAGATCTGGTCAACGGGTGCTCAGTGCAGTGTGCGGAAGGCGAACCATGCGAGCACGACCATACCGACACCGATCACCAGTTGGACCAGCGCCTTTTCGCGCCGCACGGCCAAGGTGAGAGCCGCGATGATCGCAAGAGTGATGATCGCTTGGACCAGGACCCCGAGATCGGTGCGCGGCGACCAGAGCACCAGTTACTTCTTGAAGCGATTGGTGATCTTGGCCTTGGTGATTGCGAACCACTCTTTGGGAAGGCTGCGGAACGTTTCGGTGGCGAACTCGTCGGCGATGAAACCCACGGCCTGCGAGTACGAGGGGTAGGGGTGGACCGTGCCGAACAGCTTGCGGAGGCCGATGCCGTGGTCCATCATGATCGTGAACATGCCGATCATTTCGGCGGCACTGGGCCCGACGATGACGGCGCGCAGAATTTTGCCGGTGAACCGCTCGACGTCGACCGCAATGAAGCCGTGCTCGAGGTCGTCGGTGAAGCCGCGGTCGATGTCGGTGAGTTGCTTCACGTAGCGCTTGCGCCCGCCTGGTGCCATGGCGTCGACTGCGGCAACGGTGAGGCCGACAGAAGCGATCTGTGGGCGGCTGTACACGGCATTCGGGATCGCCCGTGGGTCGCCGACTTTGGGGAGAGGAAGTGCGATTGCGCGAATCGTGCGACGGGCGAAGGAGTTCGCACCGTGTGTCGTTGCCGTGTTGCCTGTGATGTCGCCGACGGCGTACACCCCGTCGACCGACGTTCGGCCCCAGGTGTCGGCGACAATGCCGGCCTTGGTGCTTTCGACTCCAGCTTCCTCAAGCCCGAGCTCGCCGAGTGCAGGTCGACGACCGATGCCGAGCAGGACCTTGTCGACGCTGGTAATGGTTTCGCCGTTCGTGAGGTGAGCGGTCTGGGTGGTCTCGTCGAACTTCTCGATTGCGGTGCCGAGGTGCACGTGGACTCCACGAGATTCGAAGACGGCTTGCATCGTGCTCGACACGAGCGGGTCTTCGTTGCCCATCAAACGGTCGGCCAGTTCGACGATGTGGACGGTGCTCCCGAGGTCGCCGAACGCTGTGGCCATCTCGATCGAGATGGCGCCGCCGCCGACCAACACGATCGTGTCGGGGACTGACTCCATTTCGAAGATGTTCTCGTTGGTCAGGACACGCTCGGGGTTGAGACCCTCGATCGGGATGACGATCGGCTTGGATCCTCCGCTGACGATCACATTTTCGGCACGAACCTCGACGTGCCCGTCGGGGCCGTCAACGATGATGACGTGGTGGTCGCCCGACTTCGGGGTGAGCTTGGCCCAGCCGCGCACGAGGTGGATCTTCTTGTGCTCCTCCATCTCGTGGTCTTCGCGCTGCGCAAGATCATTGCGCTTCGCACGTACCCAGCCGAGCGGGTTGTCCTCACCGACCTGGGCAGCGTGCAGCAGGGCTTTTGACGGGATACAGCCGACGTTTGTGCAGTCGCCGCCAATCCTGTCGCCTTCGATCAGCACGACGTCGTGGCCAAAGTTGGACAGACCGACCGCCATGGTCAGCCCGCCGGAACCGGCACCAATGACTGCAGCCTTGTAGGTCTTTGTTGGGTCATGTCCGATCATGGGGTTTCCTGTTCTGGGGGAGCGTGGCGCTGTTGGCGACGAGGGTGTTGTTCCGCTGTTTGAGGGTACGTGCGACCATCAGGCTGGCGACGAAGATGACGACGCTCGCAACGAGCGCGTAGGGGTCGAGGCCATCGAGGCCCTGGTCGACGCGGTCGAGTGATGCGCCGAGCAGCACGAACGAGATCGTGCCTGGCAACGAGCCGAGTGCTGTTGCGGTGATGAAGGGGACGTACCTGATGCGCAGTGCCCCGGCCGCGTAGTTGACGAGATCGTACGGAAGGAAAAGAAGGCGTGTCAGCAGCACGGTCTCGAAGCTGTTGTCACGCATGCGCTGTGACCAGCGTGCGATGAACGACTGCTGGTCGGTGTCGAGCGTGGCGGCGTCGTCAATTTTCGCACTGAGGCTTCGCCCGATAGCGAACGCAATGCTGGCTGACAGGTTGGCGCCGATGATCACGGCGACGACACCGACGAACGGTCCGAACAACACGCCGCCGACAATCGTCAGTACGGATGCAGGGAAGAGGACGATGGGACGGGCGAGGTACACGCCAACGAAGGCGAGGATGCCCCACCAGGCGCTCCCAACATTGTCGATGAACTGCTGTGCTGTGCCCGTCGCGCTCAGGTCATTGGCTGACTGATAGTTGCGCCACAGAACGACCGACGTGGTCCAGATCGCAACGACAACGCCACGCTGTACCCAGATCCGCCGGTTGTTCACCGGAGCAGTCTCGTCGTCGAGGCCACCTTCAGCAACGAGAGGAGACGCAGCGGGGTCGGTGTTCATCGGATGCTGCCAACCTGCAACACCCCGCGAGACTTCCAATTACCGCACCAGTTTCGTCTTCGTTTCTGGCTTGTCGCCGAGGCCGGCAGGGTCGACGATTGGAACCAACAGTCACAGGCCGGCCCGAAACGGGCTACGCACAGGAGGAACTGAGGGAAGTAAACGTGGTGTCGTACACCCCCACACACCTCAGCGTGCCCCCGGTGGCCACCCCATTCAAAATGGTGTCAGCCACGTCGGACGCTGAGCCCGAATCGTTTCTGATGCTGTTGGTGCTACCGGTGAGCGACGAGTTCCGAATCGTCGGCGACGAGGACGACTGGTTGTTGACGCCGCGGCTGAGGGTGCCGCCGCTGGCGGTGGCGGTCACGTTGTTCATTGACGGCGACGACGTAAAGTTGTCCACGCCGTAGTTGTTGCCGGTGCCGCCGGTGGCGGTGGCGGTCACGTTGTTCATTGATGGTGACGCCGACCCGTTGGCCACGCCGTTGTTGCCGGTGCCGCCGGTGGCGGTGGCGGTCACGTTGTTCATTGATGGCGACGCATACGAGTTATACACGCCGGTGTTGTAGCCGCCAGCGGCGGTGGCGGTCACGTTGTTCATTGACGGCGACGACGACGACGAGTTGAATATGGCGGTGTTACCGGTGCCGCCGGTGGCGGTGGCGGTCACGTTGTTCATTGCCGGCGACGACGCACTGTTGAACACGGTGTAGTTGCTGGCGGTGCCTGTGGCGTTGACGGTCACGTGGAGCATCGAGAACGACTCGTTGGTCACCCCCAGCGTCAACACACCGAGGCTGTAATCGCTGGGGCCGGTGTTGTTGATGGTGAGGTGGCGGATCTCTGCGCTGATGTTCCCTGCTGACACTGTCGCAGCGGCAGCACCAAAGACACTGCTTCCGCAGGCACACGTAACGGTGGTGATGCCTTGGCCGGAGCCTTCGACATCAACGAAGCTCTCCAAGGTCACCGGTGATGTTTCGTTGTAGAGGCCGGGGGCGATCCGGATCAGATACGGGCGTAACGCTGTCGCCGGGGGTAAGTCCTGCGGGCCACTGCCACCGATTGCTGCCAGCGCACCTGACAGGGAAGTGAAATCACCGCTTCCGTCGTCAGCTACCCAGATCACACGGGTCGGAGACTCAGCATTGACACCCTCGGGGCCCTGGACGCCGCTGTTTTCGAGTGCTTTGACACGGTTGACGAGGTCGGTCAGGCCGGTGCTGGTGGTGTAGCCGACGATGTCGATAAGGATGTTGACCGTGTTGTCTGGGGCTCCGCCGAAGTAGATGATGTCAATTTTGCCTTGGTATGTGCCCGTCGTTGGCAGGGTGACAGTGACTGCGTTGGGCACGACCTGCCCGGCTGACATGTTCAAACTCGATGTCGATGGAACTCCGGTTAAGGTGCCCGGCCTGATCGATATGCCACCGACTGCGGTGGGTTTGAATGCGGTGACGTTCAGGATTACGCCGGTGGCGCCATCAGGGACAACCTCTTTGGTCGCGCGTGTTTCGGTTGCTTCGTCGTACGTTGCAATTGATCCGGTGATGGTGAGTTTGCGCGAGACAGCAGCTTGAAACGGACCGGTGAGTCCGACGTCGATACGGGTGTCGAGTACGCGTGTTGGTTCAACAGTGACCAACGTGGATTCTGCAGCGCCGGGCAATGCCAACACCTGGCCTGGAGACGTCACTGCCGCAGTCACTACTGATGCTGCGATCACTACACCGACAGCGATAAAACTACCAAACAGGCGATTTGAACGAGAAACAGACTTCAGCATGATGGTGGTGGCCGCTTTCCATAAGGAAGTGCACCAATGCCCAGGCACGCTCAGATGTACCCGGAAGGCTAGAGCCCCCAACTATTGACTGTCAACTGTCAATTCGCAACTGTCAACTCTCAACTACGAAACAAGGAGAGTCTGGCGAAGCGTGCTGGACCAGCATAATGATGGCGCGCCCAATAATCATGACCATCACAGGTGCGCTGAACGGATCCCGGCGATCTTGCGTGCAGGTTTCATTACCCAGGCAGAATTCCTCTGTGACAGGCCGTCTCTATGATGGCCCGTACCGACTCTCCCCACTACAGAAACGAACGTACGTGGAGGAAACCATGAACATCAATCTTGCCGTCGTCCACGGCACAATTATCAGCGACGCAGTTGTCCGCTCGCTGCCCGCCGGGACTGACGTTGCGCAGTTCGATGTCTCGACATCGATTGAGAATGAGGGACGCACCGTCAACGCGTCGGTCCCCGTTGCACTGCACGAACCGAGTAGCGCAGTCCTTTCCACACTCGTCAGCGGGGCTGACGTGGCGGTGATCGGCCGCGTCGAGCGCCGGTTCTTCCGGTCCGGTGGGGCCACGCAGAGCCGGACCGAACTGATTGCTGAACGCGTCGTCCCCGCCCGTCGCGCCAAGACCGTGCGATCCATGTTCGCCCAGGCCGCGGAACTTTTGACCGCCTCATGAACGGCGTGGCGCCAGGCAACGCGCGCCTGCATGGACAAGTGTTTATGGCGTGGTGATACTGAGCTGATGACGTTGACGGAAATTCCCGACTTCCCGATTCCCGACCAGTTCAGCCGTATCCGTGAATTGCGTGTTGTACGCGAACCCATGCGGCTCGCACTCAACGCCTTGAGCGTGTCGCGTCAGCCGCGTGGCGAAGGTCGCCACGTCGTCGTCTTGCCAGGCTTCGGTACGAACGATTCCTCGACGGTCATCATGCGAGCGTATCTGAGCCGCCTGGGTTACAAGGTGAGTGGTTGGGGGCTCGGCGTCAACACCGGTCAAGTCGCGGCGCAACTCCAGCAGACACTTGACAATGTTGAACAGCGCCACCGCAACGTTGGCGAGCGC
>CAWUXP010000174.1:0-2505 GCA_963926495.1 Candidatus Ilumatobacter herschelensis | reverse complement strand
CGCCGATCGACCAGATCACCCCGACTGCTCGGTCGTGTCCGGTCATCGACGCCATCAAGAACTGCTTGGCCAAGAACTGCTTGGCAGGATCGGCAGGATCAGCCCTGCGACTTCTGGCGGATGATGTTCAGCGCCGAACCGGCCTTGAACCACTCGACCTGCTCGGGGCTGAACGTATGGTCGCACTCGAACTGCACGATCGAACCATCAGGCTTGACAATCTCGCACTGCACCTTCTCGCCAGGAACCGGGGGCAGCGTGATCACGTTGATGCGGTCGTCTTCGCCGATCATTTCGTAGTCGGCAGGATTGACGAATGTCAGCGGGACCATGCCCTGCTTCTTCAGGTTGGTCTCGTGGATGCGAGCGAAACTGCGAGCGATGGCAACGAGGCCCATGCGGAAGCGAGGTTCCATTGCTGCATGCTCACGGCTGGAGCCTTCGCCCATGTTCTCGTCACCAATGACGATCCATGCCTGATTGGCCTCGTGGTATTCCTTGGCGATCTCGGGGAAGCGCTGTGTCTCGCCCGTGAGTTGGTTCTTGCCGAACCCGACCTCGTATGCCGTGTCGACTTCTTGAGCGTATGCGTTGACCGCACCGAGGTAGAGGTTGCCTGAGATGTTCTCGAGGTGGCCTCGGTACTTGAGCCATGGGCCGGCCATCGAGATGTGGTCGGTCGTGAACTTGCCCTTGGCCTTCACGAGCACCGGGAGGCCGTTGTAACGATCGTGCGAAACAGGTTCGAACGGCTCGAGGAGTTGCAGGCGATCGGACGTCGGGCTCACGGCGATCGGGACGTCGTGGCCGTCTTCCGGGGGAGCGGTGAACGTGTCTTCGCCTCGGTCATAACCGGCATCGGGTAGGACCTGGCCGACCGGTGCGTCGAGTGAGACCTCGGTGCCGTCGGGTGCAGTGATCGTGTCGGTGGTCGGATCAAAGTCGAGACGACCGGCCAGTGCAATGGCCATCACTGTGTCGGGCGAGGTGACGAAGGCCAGCGTGTTTGCCGAGCCGTCGTTGCGCTTCGGGAAGTTGCGGTTGTACGAGGTGACGATCGTGTTCGACTGGTTGAGAACCGACTCGGGGCGGCTCCACTGGCCGATGCATGGGCCGCAGGCGTTGGCCAGGACGGTTGCGCCGATGGCTTCGAGGTCGGCCAGGAGGCCGTCACGTTCGATGGTGGCTCGAGTCTGCTCGGAGCCCGGCGTGATCATCAAGTCGATCTTGGTCGTGAGGCCCCTTGCAGCTGCCTGGCGTGCGATCGACGCAGCGCGGGTGATGTCTTCGTACGAGGAGTTGGTGCACGAACCAATCAGTGCAGCTGACGGCACGAGCGGCCAATCGTTGGCACGGGCGGCTTCGCCGACGCCAGCACCGACCTTGTGTGCGAGGTCGGGGGTGTGCGGACCGTTAATCAGCGGCTTGAGGTCGTCGAGGTTGATCTCGATGATCTCGTCGTAGTGGGCACCGTCGTCGGCGCGCAGGTGGTCAATGACCTTGTCGGCGGCATCGGCGATTGCTTCACGGCCGGTTGCCTTGAGGTACTGACCCATGTTGGTGTCGTAGCCGAACAACGAGGTGGTGGCGCCGATCTCGGCACCCATGTTGCAGATCGTGCCCTTGCCGGTGGCCGAGATCGAGTCGGCGCCGGGGCCGAAGTACTCGACGATGGCACCGGTGCCACCCTTGACGGTGAGTTGGCGAGCGACTTCGAGGATGACGTCCTTCGGGCTGCTCCAGTCGGAGAGCGCGCCGGTGAGCTTGACGCCGATGACCTTCGGCCATTTGACGTTCCACGCGAAGCCAGTCATGACGTCGACGGCGTCAGCGCCGCCCACACCGATGGCGACCATGCCGAGGCCGCCGGCGTTCGGGGTGTGGCTGTCGGTGCCGATCATCATGCCGCCAGGGAAGGCGTAGTTCTCAAGGACGACCTGGTGGATAATGCCTGAGCCTGGGCCCCAGAAACCGATGCCGTAGTTAGCGCAGACCGATTTGAGGAAGTCGTACACCTCGGCGTTGGTGTCGATGGCGACACCAAGGTCGATTTTGGCGCCGACCTTGGCCTGGATGAGGTGGTCGCAGTGGACGGTGGAAGGCACGGCGACTTCGGGAAGCCCTGCGGTCATGAACTGGAGGAGTGCCATCTGGGCCGTTGCATCTTGCATGGCGACCCGGTCGGGATGGAAGTCGGCGTAGCTGTCGCCGCGCTCAAGTTCTTGGTTCGCCGGATCGGCGAGGTGGTTGACGAGAATCTTCTCGGTCAATGTCAGCGGACGATTCAGGCGGTCGCGGCCGATCTGGACGTTGCCCGGCAGGGCGGCGTAGACGCGCTCAACGAGTTCGATGGGGGTGGTTGCGCTCACGGAAGCCATACATTCGACCTTAGCAGACAAGTTGTAGACAAGTCCGCGTCGATCGTCATAGGGTGCAGCTATGAGTGACAACTCGACGGTGCAGCCCGAATGGGTAGGTATCGATCACGTGCAGTTGGCCACCCCC
>CAWUXP010000173.1:0-7661 GCA_963926495.1 Candidatus Ilumatobacter herschelensis | reverse complement strand
ACGACCCTGATCAACTTTGCCCAAGGCGAGTTCGCCATGTTTGGCGGATTCATTGCCCTCGTTCTTGCGACCGAACGCGGCCTGCCGGTGTGGATTGCCGTCATTGGCGCAATGGCGATCACCGCCGTCCTCGCCGCGGGCATCGAGCGCACGCTGATCCGGCCGTTCGACCCGGCAGATCACTTACCGCTCGTCATCATCACGCTCGGACTGTTCCTCGGGATTAACGCACTTGCCGGCATCGTCTGGCGGTTTGATCCGCGCGCCTTCCCCGAGCTGTTCCCGTCTGGTAACGCCCTCACCTGGAACACCGCGACACTTTCCTGGTACACGATCGGCACGATCGGCACCATCGCCGTCGTCGCTGGCGGCCTCACGCTGCTCCTGAAGAAGACCAAGATCGGGCTCGCTTTCCGAGCGGTGTCATCGAACCTCGAGTCGAGCGAACTCGCCGGCATCAGGGTGGGGCCGACGTTGCAGTTCGGCTGGGCGATTGCGGCGGCAGTCGGCACTCTCGGCGTCTGCGTCTTTGTTGCCTCACCGTTCCGCCAGCTTGAACCGAACGTGATGGTCACCGGCCTCATCTTCGCTGTCTCGGCTGCTGCACTCGGCGGTCTTGACAGCCTCGGTGGTGCGATCGCCGGCGGTCTGGCTATCGGCCTCGTCCAATCGATCGGGGTGCCGTATCTCGGTATCCCGAGCGAACTCAGTTTGCTCGCCGCCGTGGCGGTACTGATGCTGGTCTTGTTGTTTAAACCATCTGGGCTGTTCGGCACGCCGCAGGTTGAACGGGTCTGAGGAAGAAGAAAAATGGCTACTACATCACCAAAATTCCTTTTTACCGAAGGCACGAATCGCTATCGGGCCTACAAAATTGCCGGGTTTGCGCTGCTCACCCTGTTGATCCTGATCGTTGCGTTCGCGTACAACGACACCGGCTCGATTGAGTTGTTCGACAACAGTTACAAGTTGAGCATTACTCGCGTCACGAAATCCATCTCGTTTATGGTGGCGATTCTCGGGCTGCAAGTGGTTGCGGGCTTCACCGGCCAGTTGTCGCTTGGCCAGGGCTTTTTCTTCGGCACCGGCGCCTACATCTCCGCCTGGCTCGTTGCTGACCACAACTGGGCATGGTTCACGTCGCTGCTCGTCGTGGTTCCGGTCTGCTTCGTGGTTGGCTTGGTGTTCGGGATCCCGGCACTGAGGATCAGGGGCCTCTATCTAGCACTTGTCACGCTCGGTTTGGCAGCGATCTTTCCCTCGCTGATCAAGCTCGACTTCCTGCTCCCGTACACCGGAGGCGCCGCTGGTAAGCAAGTCGACTCAGACTTCGTTCCGCCTGGGTGGTTGCCGCTGGACGGCATCGTCGACGCACTGCACACGTTGCCGCTCATCGGCCAGTACTTTGGTGATGGCGAGGGAATGTCGAGCAAGGAGGAACAGCGCGTCTGGACCTTCTTCTTGATGGTCATTCTGGCCCTCGTGTGTTTCAAGCTGGTGAGCAACCTCATCAAGAGTCGGCCGGGCCGGGCAATCCGTGCGGTCCGCGACAACGAAACGTCGGCGGCTGTCAATGGCATGAGCCTCAGCTTCCACAAGACGATGTCATTTGGGGTTGCTTCGGCCCTCGGTGGCGTGGGTGGCATGATCTATGTCGCTGAGCTCGGTATTGCGTCTGAAGGCGACTTCACGCAGCTCATCTCAATCCTGTTCATCGTCGGCATGGTCGTGGGTGGTGTCGGCACATTGTCTGGTGCAGTGATCGGCGGCTTGGTCATCGCCTTCATCCCCGACTGGGCATCGTCTACTCAGAACCTCCCGGTCATTCCTGAACGCTGGCTCCAGGGCCCCACCGGTGGGTTGATCCTTGGTGTCGGCTTGATCATCATCACGTTCGTGCTGCCAGGCGGCGTCATCTCGGGTGTCCGTAAGATCCGCGGCCGATTCGTGCAAGTGCTGCCACAGACACCTGCGCTTGCCGTCGCCGGGGCGGCAGCCGCCCTGCAAGTCGACGGTAGCGACGATCGCACCAATCCAGCGGACGGTCACACGGCGGACGCCACGGCTACCGCAGATAAGATTTGACCGGCTACTGTTTCATCCAACCATCTTAGAGAAGATCTCGGTGCGTAGGGGGAGCAACTGGCATGACGACATCGTCGGGCCAGGGTTTCTGAGCGCCACCGTTTACATGCCGAGCAATCGGTACCAATCAAACCATTAGGGGAGAACATGAGAACATCACGTATTCAACGTTCTGTCGCTGGAATCATGGCCGCTGGCCTGATTTTCGCGGCATGCGGCAGCGACGACGCCACACCGGCTGCAACCGAGGCTCCGGCCGAGACCGAGGCGCCCGCAACCGAGGCTCCGGCAGACGAGGCTCCGGCAGACGAGGCTCCGGCCGAGACCGAGGCTCCGGCCGAGACCGAGGCTCCGGCCGAAGCACTCGCACTCGAAGGCGACGTCGAAATCGCTGCTGGCACCACGCTGGCACTCGGCGACTGCCCCGACGACTGGAGCGCAACCCAGGGCGTCGACGGCGACGAGATCCGCATTGGCCAGACCTTGCCGCAGTCCGGCGCACTCGCTGCGTTCGGTGCTATCGGCGGAGGCATGCAGATGTACTTCGACTTCATCAACGACACCGATCCAATCGAGGGCAAAGACCTCGTACTGATTGCCAAGGACGACGGCTACGAAGCCGGTCGCGCCGTGGCCAACGTTGAAGAAATGCTCGACTCTGATGACGTGTTTGCACTCGCACACAACATCGGTACGCCGATCAACTTCGCAATCCGCCCCATCACTGATGAGGCCTGCGTCCCGCAGCTGTTCAACTCCTCGGGCTTCCCGTTCTGGGGCGACCCGGCGAACTTCCCATGGACCGTCGGCAACATCTTGAACTACGTCACCGAGACCGAAATCTGGTGCACCGACATCAAGGCCAACATCGCCGAAGACGCCACCGTTGCCGCCCTGATCATGAACAACGACTTCGGTAAGACCTACCAGCAGACGCTCAACGAGTCCGAAGCATGCGCCGGCCTCAACGTCGTCTCCGAGCAGGTCCACGACCCGGCAGGCGCCGACGTCACCAACGAAATGACCACGCTGGCAGCTACAGATGCCGACGTGTTCCTCGCTGGTACGACCGCGAAGTTCTGCTCGCAGGCAACAGCAGTGCTCGCCGCGTCCACCTGGCGCCCGACCACATACATGTCGTACACCTGCAACAACCTTGCGTCGTACTTCGCTCCGGTCCAGGACGCTGTGGTAACACTCGCAGCCGACAACGCGGGCCCGATCTTGGCGAACTCGAACAAAATCTGTGGTGACCCGGCCTACGCCGACGACCCCGCGATCATCGAGATCGAGCGCGTCCTCGCCGAGTACGGCAACGTCACATGTGCCGATGGTTCGTACTCGACGGGCTACTTGTACGGCGAGTTCCTCGTCGGTGTGCTCCGCTCGGCATCCGAGATGGAAGGCGGCCTCAACCGCGTCAACCTGATGGCAGCCATGTGGAACGCCGACACCACCAGCGATCTCCTCCTCGGTGGCACGCTGAAGCTCGACGGAGTCAACGATGCCTACTGGACCGAGTCGGCCCAGTTGCAGCAGGTCTCCATCGTCGATGGCGAACTCGCATTCGTGGCGACCGGTGACCTGGTCGACTTCGAAGGCCAGGGCGGCGCCTTCGGGAGCTGACCCATCCGCCCGTCTGACGGGCTGAATACCTGAAAACGGCAACGGCCGCCGGTTCCCTCTGCGGGATCCGGCGGCCGTTGGTCGTTTTCAACTCTGCTCGCAAACCGGCGTCGCTAGCTAACCGGCGAGATGATCAGCCGCCGAGCAAGTCAGTGCAGGCCACCAGATCTTCGGCCAACGCTTGGGTGACCGCGTTGTCCGTGCCGTCCGACAGCGCTTCAATGTCATCGTCGGAGTAGCCCGCGAGCGCCTTGTCGATGCAGTCGCCGTCGGCGGTGTTGCCCAGTTCTTCCATGTCGGAGATGAACTGATCACGGGTGCCGTCGCGGTCAACACCGCCGCAGGCTGCGAGGCCGAGTGCGCTAACAGCGAGAAAAGCGGTGAATGTCTTGTTCATGAAGGTGAGTCCTGTCAGTGGTTGAGGATCGAGGTGTTCCCGATCATCGTGGCAGCGTGCCGCGAACTCTACGTGGTATCCGGTTTGTCGGCACCCGCCCCCTGCTGGTTACGGGCGGCGTGAAATGTTGACCGTGAACTTGCCAGGTTCGTCGATCACGTTGTCGAACTCGTAGAGGCCACCGTCCTCGCTGATCGCCGTGCATGCGAAGTTTGTGCCAACGGCCTGATCGAGAGGTGCCTCACAGTTCACCGACTCGAAGACGACATCCAGTTCGGCGGCGACCTTGCCCGCGATGAACGCCTCAGCATCGGACTTGAAGTCGGCCGTTGAGGTAAAACAACCTGCCAACATGATGCTGGCGACGAACAGGCCCAGCAGGGCGGAGGCACGGCGGGGAGACGGCTGCATCGCTTCGACGATACTGCTGCTGTTCGGTCAGGTGATGAGCCCCGCGCTGGTTGAGTCAGTCGCTGCTTCATCGCTGATCGGAGGTCGAGGCCGCGCAACCCGCTGGTACGACCGAATCCTGTCGGTCATGACGACCACGAGTGCGAGCCAGACGACGGCGAATCCAATCAATCGATTGAGCGGCAGCGGCTCGTTGTACAGCGCCCAGCCGAGACCGAAGTTGATCATCGGCACGATCAGGTTGAGTGGTCCGAGCAGGGTGAACGGAATCGACTTGGCTGCCGAGGCGAACAGCATCAGCGGGATCGCCGTGATAAGCCCGGTCCCCAGGAGCAAGATCCAGTCGATTGACGAAGCGGTGTTGATTGCACTGCTGCTGCGCCCTGAGAGGAGGGCGAGCGCCACTGCGGCGGGGAGCACGAGCACGAACGTCTCGCCGGTCAAACTGTCGATAGCTCCGAGCGGCATATTGCGCTTGCTCAGCGCGTACGAACTCCAGGTCGCTGCCAGAACCAGTGAAATCCAAGGCGGGTGCCCCGCTCCGACCGTCAAGATCACGACAGCTATGGCAACGCATCCGAAGGCGATCTTCTGTGCACGATTCGTTCGCTCGCCTAAGACGAGTACGCCGATGGCCATCGTGCCCAGCGGGGCAATGAAGTAACCGAGCGCAGTTTCGATGACACGGTCGTTGATGACGGCCCAGACGTAGCTGCCCCAGTTGGCAGTGAGGAGAAGCGCAGCAATGATCAGCCTGGCAACGGTCGCCCGTGACCGAAAGGCGGCGATGATCGCTGGCCATGTGCCGCGTACGGTCGTTACGACGGCCATCACCATGGCTGCGGTGAACATGCGCCAAGCAATCAGTTCGACAGCATCGAGTCCTGAAAGCTGTTTCCAGTAAATAGTCAGCAGGCCCCACAGCGCAAAGGCTGCGACGCCGACCCGGACCCCGTTGCGTTCTGTCTGCTCACTCACTGGCCGTACAGTACGCCTCGACGGGGCTGTCGACTCCCTTGGGTCCGGGACAACGAGTTCGCTGTGCTGACAACTAGGTTGAAACTGTGGCTCAACGCGTCAAGGTCGTGAAGTACGGGTCGGTTTCCGTTCGTGTCTCCGACGACCCGGCCGGAGACGTGGCGCGGTCGCTTGCAGTCCGCCTCCGTGGGGCAATCAGACGTCGGGGGAGTGCCTCGTTCGCAGTGAGCGGTGGCTCGACTGCGCCATCGATGCTCGCTGCGCTCGTGCATGAGGATCTCGATTGGGACTGCCTGACTGTCTGGCAGGTTGACGAACGCGTCGCCCCCGACGGACACGAGGACCGCAACGCCAGCCAGCTGTGGTTTATGCCGACGGAGACAATGCTGATGCCGGTTGCCGGCGACGACCTCGGCATTGCGGCGATGCGTTACGCCGAGACACTGCCTGATCGGTTCGACGCTGTGCACCTCGGGCTCGGCGATGATGGGCACACAGCCTCGTGGCCGCCGGTTCCTCATCCTGATGCAACGGTCGTCAGTAGTGCGAACAATGTTGCGATGGTTGGCGACTTCAAAGGTCGTGGGCGGATGACGCTGACCCCGGGGCCGGTGAACCATGCCCGCGGCCGCTTGATCCTCACGACCGGTAAGTCCAAGGCCGACATGGTGCGCCGCTGGCTTGAACGCGATCGGTCGATTCCGGTCAGCCATGTTCGTCGTTCAGCGACCACGCTGTTTGTCGACCCTGCAGCAGCTGCCAAGTTGCCGGGCTGACAAGCCCGGGCGTGGCGGCGCGTTGGCCCCTACATTGGCGGGATGGATCTTGACGCGCTCGCTGATCTCGCTCGCCCCGCACATCTTCGGGAGCTGTTTGGAGCAGATCCCGGTCGAGCGGCTCGCTACGTCGTGGAAGCAGGCGACCTCCGGATCGACTACTCGAAGCACCGCCTGAACGACGACATTCTTGCCTCCCTGCTTGAGTTAGCCCAAGACAGCGGTGTCGAAGGACGACGCGATGCCATGTTTGCCGGTGCACACATCAATGTGGCCGAAGATCGTGCCGTCGGACATGTGGCCCTGCGCATGCCTGCGGCGTCGACGTTCATGATCGATGGTGAGAACGTGGTCCCGGACGTGCACGCCGTACTCGACTCGATGTCGGCTTTTGCTGAGCGCATTCGAGCGGATGAACGGATCACCCATATTGTCAACATTGGTATTGGTGGATCGGATCTGGGGCCGGCCATGGCAGAACAGGCGCTTGGCGCTTTCCGCCACCCGCGGTTGCGTTGCTCGTTTGTCTCGAACATCGACGGCGCCGACATTGTCGGTGTCCTTGCCGATGCCGAACCGGCATCAACGCTGTTCATCGTTGCGTCAAAGACATTTGGGACGATCGAAACGTTGACCAATGCGCGGACCGCCCGGACTTGGCTGGTCGATGCACTCGGCAAAGATGCTGTCGCCGACCATTTTGTGGCGGTGTCGACCAATGCAGAGCGCGTCGCCGACTTTGGGATCGACGCAGAGAACAACATGTTTGGCTTCTGGGACTGGGTCGGCGGTCGCTATTCGGTCGACTCGGCGATCGGGCTGTCGTTGATGCTCGCGATTGGACCGGACCGGTTCCGTGAGTTCCTCGCAGGGTTTCACACGATCGACGAGCACTTTCGTACTGCTCCGCTCGCAGAGAACGCACCGGTGCTGATGGCGCTTCTGGGCGTCTGGTACGCCAACGGTCTTGGCTTTGACACCAAGGCTGTACTGCCATACGCCAACGAGTTGGCACGTTTCCCTGCCTATCTCCAGCAGCTCGATATGGAGTCGAACGGTAAGTCGGTGACCATCGAGGGTAAACGTGTCGACTACAACACGGGGCCGATTGTTTGGGGCGAGCCGGGGACGAACGGGCAGCACGCGTTTTACCAATTGATCCATCAGGGCACCCGCGTCGTTCCCGTCGACTTCATCGGGTTCGCCAAGCCGCATCACGATCATCAAGAACACCACGACCTACTGATGGCGAACCTGATCGCACAGTCCGAAGCACTCGCCGTTGGCCGTAGCAACGAGGCCGAGCCGTGGCGGAACTTCGAAGGCGACCGTCCAAATACGGTGATTCTCGCGGAGCAACTCACCCCGTCGGTGCTCGGTCAGCTCAT
>CAWUXP010000172.1:0-9564 GCA_963926495.1 Candidatus Ilumatobacter herschelensis | reverse complement strand
GAGGCCGGGAAGATCACCGTTCTCGAGGAGTTCGAGGCTGGCCCCTCCCCCGGTGGAAACATGGTCGACTTCGTCGTCGAGGCGGAACTTTGCGAGCGCCGCAGCCGAATCGCCGCCACCGACGACGGTGAATGCCTTGGTGTCGGCGATTGCCTGTGCAACCGTGCGGGTACCCGATTCGAAGCGCTCGTCTTCGAACATGCCCATCGGACCGTTCCAAAACACCATTCGGGCGTCCATGATCACGTCGGTGAATGCTGCTGCCGAGCCGGGCCCGATGTCGTAGCCGATCGAGCCTTCGCCAAGGCGGCTGCCGAACTGTGCAAAGTTGCCCTGCGCATCGACACCAGTGATGTCGTCAGGCAGATGAATTGTCTTACCGAGCTCAGCGGCCTTGGCCAAGAGCGCCTTGCAGACCTCGATCTGGTCGGGCTCGTAGAGCGAGGCGCCAACTGGCTTGCCCTGCGCAGCAAAAAAGGTGAAGCACATCGCTCCGCCGATGATTATTTCGTCGACGATTTCGAGCAGCGCTCCGATCACACCGAGCTTGTCGGAGACCTTCGCTCCACCGAGCACGGCGACGAACGGGTGCTTCGGCTTCTTGCGCAAGCCGAGCAGCACCTGTACTTCTTTCTCGAGAAGGCGGCCCATCGCTGCGGGCACGTGTTGCGGCGGGCCGACGATCGACGCGTGCAAACGATGCGATGCGCCGAACGCGTCGTTCACGTAGCCCTCGATTCTCTTGCCATCGGTTCCGGCGATCAACTGCGCGACGAACTCATCGCTGTTGCCGGTCTCGCCGGGGTCGAAACGGAGATTCTCCAGCAGTTCGACATCCGGTGCCAGTTCGGCAAGCCGAGCGCTGACCGGATCCATCGAACACTTCGGATTCGGTTCGGTCCGTCCATCAGCGAAGGGACGGCCAAGGTGGCTCGCGCACACGACGTTCGCACCGCGTTCGGTCAACCATTCGATGGTCGGCAGTGCGGCTCTGATCCTGAAGTCATCGGTGATGGACACTGTTCCATCGCCGGCGTAGTCGAGCGGAACGTTGAAGTCAGTGCGGACGAGGATGCGCTTACCCGACAGGCCGCCGAGGCGGAGTTCGAGGTCTTCGAGGCGTGGAATGTCGCTCATGATGGTGCAAGCGTTTCAGTTGAGGTCAGAACCCAACTAAAACAGAAGCATTCTCAGCGCTTGGCCGTTTTGGCGACTTTGGAACCTGTGTAAATAGCCATGTCGACGAGGCGGTTCGAGTAGCCCCACTCGTTGTCGTACCAGCCGTTGACCTTGACCATCTTGCCCAGCGCCTGCGTCATACCGGCGTCGAAAGTACAGCTCGACGGATCCGTGACGATGTCGCTCGACACGATCGGATCCTCGGTGTAGCTGAGCACGTCCTTGAGAGCACCCGACTTGGCGGCCTTCTTGAAGGCAGCGTTGATCTCTTCGACCGTTGCCTTCTTCTTGAGGTTGGCGGTGAAGTCAGTGAGCGAGCCGGTCGGCAGGGGTACCCGAAGTGAGCCGCCATCGAGCTTGCCCTTCATCGACTCCATCACCAGGGCTGTCGCACGCGCCGCGCCGGTCGTCGTCGGAATGATGTTGATCGCTGCGGCGCGGGCACGACGGAGGTCATTGTGCGGGCCGTCGACCAGAGCCTGGTCGCCGGTGTATGCGTGGATCGTCGTCATGAGGCCCTCAACGACACCGAAGTTGTCGTCGAGCACCTTGACGAGCGGGACGATGCAGTTCGTCGTGCAGCTGGCGTTTGAGATCACCTTGTGCTGGCTGACCCGGAAGTCCTTGTGGTTGACACCGTAAACAAATGTGGCATCGGCTTCGGAGCAGGGCGCCGAGACGATGACGAGCGGTGCGCCGGCGTCGAGGTGGGCGCCAGCAGCTTCACGCGAGTTAAAGAAGCCAGTCGACTCGATCACGACGTCGACGCCAAGTTCGCCCCATGGCAGATCGGCCGGGTTGCGCTCGCTGAGCACCTTGAGGGTGTCATCGCCGACCTTGAGGCCGCCCTTGACGACGGTCACTTGTTCGGGGAAGCGGCCGAGCACCGAGTCGTACTTGAGGAGGTGGGCCATTTGGTCGAGCGACCCGAGGTCGTTCACCGCTACGAAGTCGATGTCGGCACCCTGCGCCTTCGCAGCGCGGAAGAAGTTACGGCCGATACGTCCGAAGCCATTGATGCCGACGCGAACTGTCATGTGATGAATCCCTTGATCGTGGTGGAAAGTGAAAGCCCCCGAGTGGAGCGTTCGACGCACCGAGTGCGCATGGCGGACTGTAGCGGGCGCGGGCTTGGCCGATCCGGCTTCGGTGTTGTTGTTGCAACGCCAGCGACTCAGCGCGCGAGATCGCGGTGCCCGGCTCGCACCGCGACGCCGTCCGACCGAAGCCGGCCCGCGAGTTCTTCAGCGACGGCGACCGAACGGTGTCGCCCGCCAGTGCAGCCGATCGCAACAGTCAGGTAGCTACGGCCTTCGGACTCGTACTGCGGCAGCAGGCTCGACAGCAGATCGTGGATGCGATCGACAAAATCGCTGCCGGACGATGTCTCAAGCACGTAGTCGCTCACCGCCGGGTCGTGCCCGGTGAGCGGCCGCAACCCTTCGTCCCAGTGAGGGTTCGGAAGGAAGCGCACGTCAAGCACCATGTCGGCGTCGAGCGGCAGACCGTGCTTGAACCCGAAGCTCTCAACTGCCACCTGTAAACGCGATTCGGTGCCGGCGTCGAATGCCTGGAGAATCCGATCCTTGAGCTGGTGGACGTTGAGTTCGGTTGTATCGATGATGAGGTCGGCACTGCCACGAACCTTGTCCAGTTGCTGCCGTTCCAGCTCGATCGATTCGACCAAGCCGTCAGCTTGAGCGACCAGCGGGTGCCGGCGACGCGTGGCGTCATATCGCTTGACAAGCTCTGCGGTGGTTGCATCGAGGAACAGCACCCTGACGTTATGGCCGTCGGCGCGGAGCTCGGCGACTTTACTCAGCACGTTGACGTGATCGCGACCTCCGACGAGGGCCAGCTTCGCGATCTCACTTCCCGGCTTGGCGGCGAGCTCGACAAAAGTGCTGACCAACGCGGTCGGCAGGTTGTCGATAACGAACCAACCAAGATCCTCGAGCACATTGGCCGCCCCCGAACGCCCCGCTCCCGATAATCCGGAGATGACGACTATTTCGGCCATTCGCCCAATCTACAGACCGCGACAACCTGGCGCTGACCGGATTGGCCCAGTTGACCTGATCGCACCACTCATGTATCGGACATCGAATCCTCCGCACTTCGTCGACCGACCGACGTGCGCCATGATGTGCACATGCACGACATCGTGATTCGCAACGGCACGATCATCGACGGGACCAACACCGAGCCATATCTGGGTGAGGTCGCAATCGATGGCGACACGATCGTCGCCGTCGGACCACCCGGGACGCTGACTGCTGGCGGCCGTCGTGAGATCGACGCCGACGGGCAGATCGTCACGCCTGGCTGGGTCGACATGCACACGCACTACGACGCGCAGGCCACATGGGATCCATACCTGACCCCTGCGGGTTGGCACGGCGTCACCACCGTTGTTATGGGGAACTGCGGCGTCGGATTTGCCCCCGCACATGCACACAGCCGGGAGTGGTTGATTCGGCTGATGGAAGGCGTCGAAGACATCCCAGGCGCCGCTCTGACCGACGGGATCTCGTGGGAGTGGGAGACGTTCCCCGAATACCTCGATGCGCTCGATCGACGGGAGTTCATCGCCGACATCGGCGCACAAATGCCGCACGGTGCGCTGCGTGCTTACGTCATGGGCGACCGTGCGGCTGACGGCATCGAGGCCACGCCCGAAGAGATCAGGCAGATGGCCGCGCTCACCGAAGAGGCCCTGCGCGCCGGTGCACTCGGGTTCTCCACATCCCGGACTCCCCTGCACAAGTCTGTCGACGGCGACCTCGTGCCAGGCACCTCGGCCAACGCGTCCGAACTGATCGGTATCGCCGAGGGAATGGCCGCGGCAGGTCACGGCGTCTTCGAGTGTGCGCTCCATCACCCCGAGGTTCCCGAGTCGTTCGGTTGGCTCCGCGAGGTTGCGAGCATCACCCAGCATCCCGTCGTCTTCAACTTCAACATCAACGACCGCCACCCGGACCTTTGGAAGGACGTCCTCAGGCTTTGTGAAAAAGCACACGATGACGGCCTCGCGGTGCACGGCCAGGTCGCTGGTCGCCCCGTCGGCATCTTGCAATGCTGGGACGGCACGCTCAACCCATTCATTGGGCGGCCGAGCTTCGAGGCACTCGCCGATCTCGACCGTGCTGCACGACTCGCCGAGCTCCTCAAGCCTGAGGTGAAAGATGCAATTCTTGCCGAGCAGCACCCTGACGCATCGGAGTTCCTGCAGTTCGTCCTCGGCAGTTGGGACAAGATGTGGGCCTTCGTCGGCGATTCCGACTACGAGCCGGACCCGGCCGATTCACTCGCCGCCCGCGCCCAGCAAGAGGGCTTGTCGGCAGCATCGCTCGCCTACGACCACCTCTGCACCGACGGTGGCAATGGTCTCCTCTACTTCCCGCTGATGAATTACGGCGAGGAGACCCTCGACCCGCTGCGCGAGATGCATTTGCACCCGCTGACTCGGATGGGCTTGGCCGACGGTGGAGCCCACTGCGGCGCCATCTGCGATGGTTCGATGCCGACGTTCATGCTCTCGTTCTGGGCACGCGACCGCAGCCGCGGAGAGCGCATGGAACTTCCTTACGTGATCCACCGCCAAACTCAACAAACCGCCGAGTTCTACGGCATGTACGACCGGGGCATACTTGCAGTTGGCTACCGCGCCGACGTCAACGTGATTGACTTCGAGAACCTCAACGTCGACGCGCCGCGCATGACGTGGGACCTTCCGACCGATGCTCCCCGGTTCGTGCAGCACGGCATCGGCTACAGCTACACGATCGCTCGGGGCGAGATCACCGTCGAGAACGACAAGTTCACGGGCGCACTTCCTGGCCGACTTATCCGCGGCCCCCAGCACCTCGCCTAACCGGTCACACGGTGCCAGCCACAGTGTGACCGCTAGCTAATTTTACGGAGGCGCAAGTAGAGCAGCCGGGGAAATGCAGACGCTGCTTCGTACTGCTCGGAGATCTCAAGGAACCCGGGCGGCGGCGACGGCTCCAGCATGCGCTCGATGATCAACCCGTGCTCCGCGAGCGCGTTGACGTAGCGGGACATCGGGCGGTGAATGAAGCGAATGAACACGCCTTTCTGAACCTGCTCGATTGTGGCGGACTCGATGAGATACGGGCCCATCCGCCAGTACTGCTCCGGCGGGTCCACCGTGTGATCGTTGATCCACCCAGCGTCCGGTGTCTGCAGGATTGGGTGGTTGAGGAAGAAGCAAAATCGGCCACCGGGTTCCAGGACCCGAGCCACCTCAGCAATCGCGTCGTCGACGTCGTCGATGTGTTCGAACACGAGGCAGGCAACAGCGGTGTCGAACGACTCGTCGGCGAAGGGCAGAGCTGCTGCGGCCGCACGACCGTATGCGGGCCCACCGCCTCGTTCAGAGGCGACCGTCAAACAGTTCCATGTCGGGTCGATGCCGATCACCGTGACGTTGTCCTCGGCACCGTTGGCTGCCGCGAGTCGACTGACTTGGCCGTCTCCACACCCGATGTCGAGCACCCGTCGGGCACCTGCCAACTCGTGCGCGGCGAGCGGCAGAATCTGCTCTTCGTACTCTGGGTCGGCGCCCTCGGTGAACCCTTCAATCCACCAGTCGGCATGCTCTTCCCACAGTTGATTACTCGTGTCGGCCACGACCCGCAGCGTACGAGTGTCCACTTCCCCTCGGGTCGGAAACGCACACATCAGTAGGTTGCGTTGCATGAAGTTCTCCATCTGGCCCAACCCAGCTCGACCCGTCCAAGAAGTGCTCGACCTCGCTCGAATGGGCGACACCGACGGCTGGTACTGCTTCTGGTACGCCGATCACTACATGGAAAACACCGGCGACGAGTCGCTCAAGCCCGGGCCGGTTCACGAGTGCTGGACAATCCTCCCGGCGATCGCTGCCGTGACCGAACGCATCCGCCTCGGCCCTCTGGTCTCACCGACGTCGGTGCACCATCCGGCGCTCCTCGCGAACCGCGCTGCGACACTCGATCAGCTCTCGAACGGACGCTTCGTGCTCGGCCTCGGTGCCGGTTGGCAAATCAACGAGCACCAGGCGTACGGCATCGAGCTCGAAGCTCCGGGCAAACGCGTCAGCCGCTTCGAAGAGTCGATCCAGATTGTCGAGTCGCTCCTCGCAAACGACCGCACCGACTTCCACGGCGAGTTCTACGACTTCACTGATGCACCGTGCGATCCGAAGCCGGTGCAGTCACCGCTCCCCATCGCCGTCGGCACCGGCAGCCCGCGCATGTTGAAGATCACGGCCCGCCACGCCACCGATTGGAACACCTGGGGCGCCCCGACACGCGCCGCCGATCGCCACGCCGCCTTTGCCGCTGCGTGCGAATCAGTTGGCGTCGACGTCGCGAGCAAGCACACATCTGTCCAGGCCATGTTCTTCCTCGACGGCGACGTCGACAAGATCGGAGCGAGCCCCACGGCTGACCGATCGATCGTTGGCTCCAACGAGCAAATCATCGACGCGCTCGGGCAGTACGCCGCAACCGGCTTCGACGAAGTCATCGTCCCCGACTTCACGCTCGGGGCCACAGCCGAAGCTCGCAGGGATGCCTACGCCCGCTTCCGCGACGACATCATCCCGAACGTCACCTGAAACCAACTGAAACTTAGGGGTGAAATTTGGCGTAGATGGCTTCGGCCACGGCGTCAGGGAGGAAACTGTGTTCCTGGAGGCTTTCGAGTGAGGCCTTCTTGACCTTGGTGATGCCTCCCATCGCTTTCAGCAGCTTCTTCTTGCGGACCTCGCCCATGCCCGGGATGTCGTCGAGAACACTCACCGTCATCGACGTGCTCCGACGCTCACGGTGAAACGTGTTCGCGAATCGGTGGGCCTCGTCACGGATGCGTTGCAGCATGAACAATGCTTCACTTCCACGTCGCACTTCGACCGGCTCCGATCGGCCCGGGATGTAGATCTCTTCGAACCGCTTCGCCAAGCCTGCCACCGGGATCTCGTCGGCGAGCCCCAGTTCCTTGACCACCGCGTACGTGGCGCTGACCTGGCCCTTGCCGCCATCGACCAGCAACAACTGTGGTGGGTAGGCGAACTTGCCGGGCTTGCGCGCTCCAGACGGCGAACCTTCGATGCCCTCGCCGTCGGGTCCGGTGCGTTCGCTCACGGGCCGATCGCGCTCGTTGATGAAGGCCTGTAACCGCCGGCGTACCACTTCGGCCATCGCCGCGTAGTCATCGCTCTGCCCGCCGACTTCGGAGCCGACGCCATTCACCTTGAACCGCCGGTACTCGCGCTTGTTCGGCAAGCCGTCTTCCATGACGACCATCGAGCCGACATAGTTCGTGCCCTGGATATGCGCCATGTCGTAACACTCGATACGGAGTGGCGCTTCGGGAAGGTTGAGCGCGTCTTGTAGTTCGGTCAGCGCCCGACTGCGGGAGTTGTGATCGCTCGCCCGTTTCATCCGATGGCGGGTGAACTCTTCCTTCGCGTTTCGTTCGACCGTTTCGAGCAGTGCCCTCTTGTCACCGCGCTGCGGAACTCGGATCTGCACCTTCGAACCGCGCGCCAGTTCGAGCCACTCTTCGTACACCTCGCGATCGTCCGCCTCGTATGGCACGAGCACCTGTTTCGGCACGCCGAGCACCGGCTCCTCCCCGTAAAGGTTTTCCAGAATGCGATTGATGAGACCACCGGGCGTCAGATCTTCCACCTTGTCGAGAACGAATCCCTTTCGCCCGACGACTCGGCCCTTGCGAACATAAAACATCTGCACTGACGCTTCGAGTTCGTCTTCGGCAATGCCGATGACGTCGATGTCTTCGTCTTTCTCGGCGACCATCTGCTGCTTCGCAATGGCCTTGTGCACTGCCTCAAGCCGGTCACGGAGACGCGCCGCCTGTTCGAACTCGAGCGACGTAGCCGCTGACTTCATGTCGGCCGCGAGCCGATCGACGATCTCGTCGGTGTCACCGTCGAGGAACTGACACAGTTCGGTGACGAGTTGGCGGTACGGCATCTCGTCGATCTCGCCGACGCACGGGCCGGAGCATTTCTCGATGTGGAACAGGAGGCAGGGTCGGCCGAGCCGTTCGTGTTCCTTGAACTTGCCGTCACTGCACGTCCGAACCGGGAAGCTCCGGAGTAGAAGATCGAGCGTGTCGCGGATCGCGTAGGCATGTGCATACGGACCGAAGTAGCGCGTGCCCTTGCGCTTGTGCCCGCGCATCACCTGGGCTCGCGGCCACTCCTCCCCCGTCGTCACCGCAAGGAACGGGTAACTCTTGTCGTCACGAAGTCGGACGTTGAATCGCGGGTCATGCTGCTTGATAAGGCTGTGCTCGAGCATGAGCGCCTCGACCTCGTTGCGGACGATCGTCCACTCGACCGACTCGGCGACCTGCACCATCTGCGACGTTCGCGCATGCATGTGCCGCGGGCTGCCGAAGTAGTTGCTGAGCCGCTGTCGCAGATTCGACGCCTTGCCCACATAGATGACGCGGCCGTGCTTGTCCTTGAACTGGTACGAGCCAGGTTCTTCGGGAATCGTCCCAGCGGGCGGCCGCTTGATCATCGCATTCATCATGCCGGGTCAGGGTCCGGATCGGCGGGTACGGTTGTCGACGATGTCCGACTATCTGCAAGCGATGTTCCGCCGCCGCCCGAACGACGGGTGGTTCAAGGCGGGTAATTACGACGCCACGACCACTGACATCATGTGTGGACTTGCGGTCGTGAGCATGTTCATCTATGGGCTCGGACGCAGCCTGTTCGCCAAGCTGGTCTTCGTCGCACCTGCGGTCCGCGATTTCGAGTTCTGGCGTGTCGTCACGTGGCCGGTCGCCGAACCACCCAATTTCTTCGGGCTGCTCGGCGTGGTCTTCTTCTGGTTGTTCGGCCAGCAAATCGAAGGCCTCTTCGGCCGTAACAAGTTCCTGATCTGGGTCCTGAGCGTCGCGATCATCCCCGCCGTCGCACTCACGCTGCTCGGATCACTGAGCAACGAGCTCGACATCACCAGCGCCGACTTCGGTCTCAGCCTGATGTTCCTCGGTGGCATCTGGGTCTACGCCGCCACCTACCCCGGCGTGAAGTGGTTCGAAGTCGTCCCGCTGTGGGCGCTTGCCGCGGTCTTCACCCTGCTGCGCGTACTCGAATACAGCGGCAACCGCTCGACCGGCGCCGTGTTGTTCCTCCTCACCTCCGTTGCCGCAGCATTGTTCGCCGGCCGTTCACTCGGGATGGCCACCGGCTGGCCGATTCCGCACATCGACCTCTCGGGCATTGGTTCTGGCTCGTCGTCTCCGACGCGCACCACCAAGTCGCGTGGCCCAAAGCGCAAGCGTTCGAAGTCATCGGGCGGCATGAAGGTCGTCGACGGTCCGTGGAAAAACGCCCCC
>CAWUXP010000171.1:0-8795 GCA_963926495.1 Candidatus Ilumatobacter herschelensis | reverse complement strand
CATCGTGGCCCGCGACGAGGGCCTCCGGGAGACCTCGATCGAGAAGCTCGCCACGCTCAAGCCGGTGGGCCGCCCCGATGGCGTCCACACCGCCGGCAACGCATCACAGATCTCCGACGGCGCCGCCGCCATCTTGATGATGACTGAAGAGAAGGCCGCCGAACTCGGGCTCACGCCGAAGGCACGCATTGTCGACACCTGCCTGGTCGGCACCGACCCCGAGCTGATGCTCACCGGGCCGATCGATGCAACACAGCGCCTCCTCGCTCGCACCGGCTTGACGATCGATGACATCGACGTCTTTGAGATCAACGAAGCCTTTGCCTCTGTCGTGCTCGCCTGGGCAAAAGAGACCGGCGCTGACCTCGCCAAGACCAACCCGAACGGTGGCGCCATCGCACTCGGCCACCCGCTTGGCGGCACCGGCGCGTTCCTGCTGACCAAGGCGATCTACGAGCTAGAGCGGACGGGCGGAAAGTACGGCCTCATCTCCATGTGCTGCGGGGGCGGCCTCGGAACCGGCACCCTCATCGAGAGAGTCTGACGACTGACTCGTTGATTGAGTTGGATCGGCTGACCTTTGCTGACGACTTCGGTCTTGTTGAGACTTCACGGAGAATGGTCGTAGCGTTCGACGCGTGACGGACCCCAACTCTTCTGATTGGCTCCACCTTCTGCCGAAGGTGGAGTTGCATTGTCATCTCGAAGGGTCGATGTCGCCTTCCACGGTGAAGGTGCTGGCAGCCGAACATGGCGCTGACTTTTCAAGGGTGTGGGACGGGGTAATTCCTGACGCATTCTCGTTCCAGGACTTTCCAGACTTCGGGCGGCAGTATCTCTTTGGCCTGCGGCTGCTGAAGAGCAACGGCGCGCTGGTCACAGCGATCGACGACCTGGCTGAGACACTGGCGGGCCAAAACGTTCGGCATGCTGAACTCACCACCACTGCGTACAGCCACTTCCATGGTGGCATGTCACGGGAGCGCTACCGAGAAGAGCTCAATGAAGGGCGCCGGCTCGCGGCGGCGCGCGGCGTCTCGATCGGCTGGGTCGTCGACATCCCCCGCGACCTCGAGATGCCCGACTCGACCGACACGATCGACTTCCTCGAAGGGTCGATTCTCCCCGATGGCATCGTCGGAATCGGACTCGGCGGCTACGAAGTCGGCTTCCCAGCGACCCCGTACACCGAGCACTTCCGCCGCGGTCGAGCGCTCGGACTCGCCTCGCTCCCCCACGCCGGCGAAACCGAAGGCGCCGACAGCGTGCGCCAGGCCATCGACGATCTCGGTGCTGTCCGTATCGGTCACGGCGTCAGGGCTCTCGAAGATCCCGAACTGGTCAAACGCATCGCCGACACCGGAATCTTCTGCGAGGTGTGCCCCACCAGCAACTTACTGCTCGGCGTCGTCGACGACCTGACAAACCACCCGTTCCGAGCCCTCCGCGACGCCGGCGTCAAGATGTGCCTGAACACCGATGACCCGGGCTGGTTCCACACAGACCTCTTCACCGAGTTGGAGATCGGCAGCAACATTTTCGGCCTCTCGCCCGCCGACCACGTGCAACTCCAACTCGATGCAATCACGGCATCGTTCGCTTCCGATGACGTCAAAGCCGCAGTGCGCACCGAACTGAACGCGCTCTAATCCGCGACGCCCACCGCCAGCTCCAGCAAACGTTTGCGTCGAACAATCGGTTGCGATCCACCAGAAAACTTTCGACGCAAACGTTGAATGAGGCCAGCGCGGATAGACAGAGCTGATGGGGATGGCGATGGGGACGCAGTTGCGAGCCGGAGCGATAGCCCTGGCCGCCGCTGCGCTCAGCGCCTGTGTCCAATCCGAGGCAGCGAGTGCCGAGCCGATCACCACCAGCTCCCTACCAGCCAGCCTCTCCGCCAACGCCGTCATCGACTACGTGATCGACGGCGACACTGTCGACGTGATTATCGACGGGCGTGAGGAACGGATCAGGCTCATCGGGATCGACACCCCGGAGACAAAGAAGCGCAATTCGCCGATCGAGTGCTTCGGGCCAGAGGCCAGCGCGTTTACCGAACTGTTACTGCCGGTCGGCACACCGGTGTACATCGAACGGGACATCGTCAACCGAGACGACTACGGACGCATCCTCGGTTACGTCTATCGGGCCAACGACGGCATCTTCGTCAACTACGAGCTGATGCGCCAAGGCTTCGCGCAACCCATGTCCATCCCACCCAACGACGCGTTTGCCGAGCTCTTCGCCGACGCCGCCCGAGCTGCCGAGGCCGACAACGCCGGCATCTGGGCCGCCTGCAGCCAGTAAGGCGTTAACGTACATTGCGTGGCCCCTGTGAAATCGCTCGCCGAACGCCTCGGGCATTCCGCTGACGCCCGACTCGTCATTCTTTCCTGTGATGACCTCGGAGCCAGCCACGCCTCGAACGTCGGCGTTTTCGAAGCAATCCACACCGGTGCCGCCACATGCGCATCATTGATGGTCCCCGCACCGTGGGCCTGGCACGCAGCGAACAACGTGTTACCTGACGACGACATCGGCGTGCACCTGACGCTTAACGCCGAGCACAGCTGTTACCGATGGGGCCCGATCACGCACGCCCCGTCGCTGTTGTCGGGTGAAGGCGGCTTCCCTCGCTCGCTCGCCGATCTGTGGGAGCACGCCGATCAGGCCGAGGTGATTCGCGAACTCCGCGCGCAAATCGAGCGCGCTATGGCGTGGGGCGTCGATGTCACCCATCTCGCACCGCATCTGTCAGCCATCACGCTGCGGCCCGAGTTCTTCGATGTCTACCTCGAACTCGCGCACGATTACCGACTCCCAATCCGGTTGCCGTCGACGGTCAGCGCCGAACAGGCCGGCTTCCCGTTCCGGCAGCTGGCTGCCGATGAGGGCGTGATCTTCCCTGATCACTTTGACAACGACTGGCGTGCGGGCAGCCGCGATCGCGTGTACGACGCCATTGCATCGTTGCAACCGGGCGTCACCGAGATTCATGTCCAGCCGGCCATCGACACACCCGAGGTCCGAGCGTTCGCTGGCCAAGATGCTGACGGATGGATTGCCGACCTCGCGCTTGTCACCAGCCACGAACTGCGCAGCGCGCTCGCCGATTCAGGAGCCGTGATGATCGGCTTCCGCGAGCTTCGCAGCCTGATGCGCGCTGACGCCGCTTGAGCGATGCCCTCAGCCTTGACCGTCACACTTTGGTCAGCTTGGTTTCAGAGGGTGACACCAACGCAGCGGAGTCAGATGGTCGCGGCGAGTGCCGTGATGGCGGCGGTGGCATCGCCCGATTTCAACAGGTCGAGAATCTGACCTGAGTGGCCAGCCGCCTTCAACTTGCCACGCATGAATGCGACCGTCGGATCAAAGTCGTCAGCGGCGCCATCGACCACACCGACAGTGATCACGATGTCGGCATCGTCAGGCCCATCGATGCGCTCATCTTTCTTGGCAACGACCACTCGGTACTGCACTCTCATGAGGTGACGCTCTCGCGTACGCCAGCGAACAAATCGCGCTCGGTGTCGCTCGCTGGAATCGGGCCAACAATTGAGCGAGCCAGAATCCAGTCTTCCCACGGGTAGGCAACCGAGAGTTGTTCGTCAGTGAGCCCGAACCACCAGCCGGCGTTCGGATCGACCTGCGTGGCGTGCGCACGGAGCGAACCGGTGCGCGCCCACTGGAAGTCGGTGCAGTCGATTTTGGTCGTAACCCGGTGGTCTTGACCCTCGCGTGTCAGCCACTCCTCGGAGAACGGCGACTCGCCGACCTGTTCAAGCATCGCTTCGTGCACTGCGAGAATCCGAGCCTTCGTCCACACCGAGTAGTAGAGCTTCGACGGCTGGAACGGCTCGCCGAGTTCGGGGTACCAGTCAGGGTCGCCCGCACGGTCGAAGGCAAGCACGGAGATGTCGTGGACACGCAGATGATCAGGATGCGGATAACCGGCTTGGTCGTCGCCGTACGTGATGATGACCTGCGACTTCGTGCGACGGACAACGGCGACGAGCCGGCCAACGGCATCGTCGAGATCAGCCTGGTGAAAGCAGCCCGGATGGTTATTCGGCTCAGTATCAGCCATGCCGGAGTCGCGGTAACCGAGCATCACGAGTTCGTCGAAACCGATGACGTCGACGGACGCTGCGAGTTCGGCTTCACGCATCGAAGCGACAAGCTCGCGTTCCTGATCCGGTTCGAGCCCGTGGAACGGTTGGCCCTCTTCGCGCAGCGACGGGTTCTGCAGGTCACCTTCTTCACCGCCGGTGCAACAGACGAGCACCGTGTGCACTCCTTGTTGGTGGTACATCGCCAGCGTCGGTGCACCCTTAGATGCCTCATCGTCGGGGTGTGCATGGACGGTCAGGAGCGTCAGACGATCAGCCACGCCGCCAGGTTATCGGCGAGGGGCACCCCTCATCAGGGCGGGTGACCCACGCAACCAGCCGGGCAGAGCCGATGCCGGTGCTACCCCCGGATTCCTCTACAGTGAGGCTCCTGTGGGTATGCGTACAGCGATGATCATCGGATGTCTCGCTCTGACGGCATGCGACACCGGAGACGGAAAGACCCTCCGGGAGCCAACAGGCACCCTTCCCCCTCCGACTGTGCCGGCAACGACGACCGAACTCCCTCGCGACGGTGTCGGCACCTTGCCGTCGCTCCCGCTTGAAGCCCCGGTGCTCGTCGAGCAACCGACGTTGCTAGCCCCTGTCGCAGGCGATTTCCGACTGATCGCACCCTGGCTCGACGGTGGCACCATCGATACAAGACACACCTGCGACGGCGACGGCGTTTCACCGGCGCTGAGCTGGGCGGACGTTCCTTCTGGCACGATCGAACTGGCTGTGTCGATCATCGACGAGTCCGTCGTATCGGCGACGCCGACTATTCACTGGGTGATCGCTGGCATCAACCCCAACGACGTTTCGCTGATCGAAGCGAACGTCCCGCTCGGAGCCGTCCAGGCCACCACATCGTTCGATGATGTCGGCTTCTCAGCGCTGTGCCCGACCGCCGGTTCTGGACTCCACGAATACAATTTTACGGTATACGCGCTCAACCAGCAGGTTGAACTTGCCGATAGCACGTCTGCAGAAGATCTCCTGGCCTTCGTTCAAGCTGTCTCGATTGCGTCCGCAGACGTGACCGGCACATTCGGACGTTAACGACCAGGAACATCCATCCAACACACACCTTTTAGGCGTATCTCACGTGAAATCCGCAGCGAACAGCGAGAGCAACAGTCAGAGCCACAAGATTGGCGCGCCATTGCCCCCACCAACGTTGCACCCGTCGGCCTGGTCGACATACAGCGATATTGCCAACGATGTCGTCGAGATCCTGCCGCACGTTCATCCAGTCGAGCCTGATTGGACCCCGGTGAGCGCCGACGAAGTCCTTGATGCTGACGGCTCGCTGCTGATCGTGTTGAACCAAGACCGTTCGATCCGCACCATTAATCCGACAGCACTCCGCGTCCTCGGCGCCACGGCCCTCGTCGACTTCGAAACTGATGGCTCTCCCGCCGCCATGTTGCGCTCACTTCTTGATCACGTACCCCAGCGGCTGCTCGGCGGGACTGATCGCGGCACCTGGCAGGGCGACTTCGATTACACCAATGTCCACGGGGAATCCCAGATCTTCCGAGCCACGGTGACCGTACGCAGCGAAGCCGAGGGTGGCGAGATCGCGATCATCGCGCACGACGTCACCCGCGCCCGCAACGAAACGGCTCGACTCCACCATCAAGCCACTCACGACCCGCTGACGGGCCTCGCCAATCGCCGCCAAATCATGTCGGTTCTCCGTGAAGCCGTGGCTGCACAGCGCGGCAAGCCAGGCCATGTGGCCACACTCTTCATTGACCTCGATCGTCTCAAGTACGTGAATGACGCGCTGGGACACCTACTCGGCGACCGCCTTCTCGAGTCGACGGCGGCACGGCTAGCCGAAGCCGTCCGGCCGACCGATCAAGTCGCCCGCATCGGCGGAGATGAGTTCCTCGTCGTCTGCAGTCAAATGCCCGACGCTGCCACAGCGCTCGACCTCGCCGAGCGGGTACGCAGCGCACTCAGCGGGAAGCTGCGGGTCAAGCAGCTTGATCTCGAGTTCTCCGTCAGCCTCGGAATCTCGCTCACCGATGCCCACGTCCTGACGGAGAATGACGAAGACGCCGCCGCGCTTCTGATTAGCAACTCCGACACCGCGATGTACGAGGCCAAGCGCACCGGGCGCGGCCGATCGGTGCTGTTCACCTCGCAGATGCGTTCGGCAGCGCGGGAACGGACCGAGCTCGCCACAGCTTTGGCGCACGCGATTACACGCAACGACCTCACTATCGAGTATCAACCTGTGTTCTCGGCAGTCACCCAACGCGCCACCGCAGCTGAGGCGCTTGTGCGCTGGCAGCACCCGACGCTGGGCCGGATCGATCCAGCGACATTCGTGTCAATCGCCGAAGAATCTGGATCCATCGGCAGACTCGGCGACTTCGTCTTGCGCGAATCGATCGGAAGCCTTCGACGCTGGCTCGACGCGACACTCGTCGACGAGGCCTTCGCCATCCACGCCAACGTCTCCCACCTCCAGCTTGCGGGCCGTTCGTTCGTCCCACAAGTGCTCGATATCCTGCAGAAATACCGTATCGATCCGTCACAACTTGTACTTGAAGCTCGAGAAAGCGCTCTCGGCAACTCAAACGTCGACGTGCCCCGCACGGTCCGCGCTCTACGCCGCGCAGGCGTCAGGGTCGCGGTTGACAACTTCGGCACAGGAGCCAATGCACTGTCAGTACTCACAGAAGTGGGCGCCGACATCCTTAAGCTCGATGGCTCGCTCGCTCTCCCTTCAGGTTCGTCCGAGGCCGACACACGCCTTGTCCGCGCCGTCGTTCTTTTGGCGCACGCGCTCGATATGCGTGTGGTCGCCGAGCGCGTCAGCGGTGCCGGACAGCTCAAACGGCTTCGCGCCGCTGGTTGCGACTATGTCCAAGGCAACCTCCTCGCTCCTCCGACCCCCGCCTCTCGCTTCGACCCATCGCACTTCCGGTAGGCGAGCCTCAATCGAGCAAGTTGGGAACCACTGAGCTGTTGCTTGTTCGTTTCGCCAGGATGAGATCAGCTGACTGAGTCAGATCGGTACGCTGAAGCCGTGCCACTTCCTCCGCCCCCGCCGAGCTCCGGTTCATCTGGCCTACCGCAGCCGAGCGGCCCGCCCACGAACTCTGGTTCAGGGGCCCCACTGGGACAGCCAGCAGTGTGTTATCGCCACGCCGATCGCCCCGCCGGCCGGCGTTGCACGCGCTGCGGCAAGTCGGCCTGCAACGACTGTCTCGTGCAGGCCCAAGTCGGAAGCCACTGCGTCGACTGCACCAAGGCGGCCCGCCCTGACATCGCAACGCGGGCCAAATTCTGGTCGGCCGGACAGCCCAACCTGGTGACGATGACATTGATTGGCATCAATATTGCTGTCTTCGTCGCGGTCCTCGTCTTCACGCAAGACGGCGGCGCACTCTCGGGCAGTGTGACCGACGCACACATCAACTTCGCCGTGTCGAAACAGGCCCTGGAGGTCACCGGCGAGTGGTACCGCCTGATCACTTCAGGCTTCATGCACTTCGGCATCCTGCACATTGGCCTCAACATGTACTTCCTCTACATCCTTGGGCCGATGCTCGAGCAGCCTCTCGGCCGAACCCGATTTGCGCTGCTCTACGTGGCCTCGCTACTCGGCGGATCGCTGGGCGTCATGCTGCTTGATAGCGGCGGCCTCACCGCTGGTGCCTCGGGTGCTGTCTTCGGACTGATGGCTGCTGCGGCAATGGGCATGTGGCGCAGAGGCGTCAACCCGTTCAGCACCAGCATCGGCAGCACCCTGTTGCTCAATCTGTTCATCACCTTCATCATCCCGGGCATCTCAATCGGCGGCCACCTCGGTGGCGCTGCGGCCGGTGCACTTTGCGCGACGGTCATGCTGGCTCCCGGCCATCAGCCGATGCCAAAGTGGGCTACCTACGCAGCCCCGGTCGCCGTTGGCGTGGCGAGCGTGGTTTTGTCGGTCCTCATCGTCCAGGCTGCCTAAACCTCGCTGTCCACGTCCTCTCACCTGCGGTCCCTTGAGCCAGGTCGAACGATTGCGAGCAGCGCGGACGCCCACCTCTGCCTGGCCCGTATCCTGGGCGCATGTCTTTGCGCTCGACCCACCTCGACCGAATGCGCGACGGGACGTTCGACACGCTGATCATTGGCGGAGGCATCAACGGTGCAGTCACCGCAGCGTCGCTTGCCGGCCGTGGGGCTGACGTCGCGCTGATCGATCGCGGCGACTTCGCCAGCTTCACCAGCCAGGCGTCGTCCAACCTCGTCTGGGGTGGCTTCAAGTACCTGGAAAACTACGAACTCTGGCTGGTCTTCAAGTTGTGCCTGTCGCGCAACCGTCTCATGAAGGCCTACCGGGACAACATTCGCCAGATTGGCTTTTACGCGACACTCGACGAGAAGGGCCCCTACAAGCCGTGGTTCGCTGCCTTCGGCGCACTGGGCTACTGGATCATTGGGCTCTTCGGTACGAGGTACCCGCGCCTGCTGAGCCGTGACGACATCGAAAACGAAGAGCCCGCGATCAACACCGACACGGTGGCAGGCGGCATCGAATACCGCGACGGCATCCTGGTCGACAACGACGCCCGGTTCGTCTTCAGTTTCGTTCGTTCGGCGATCGAAGCTGGCGCAACCGCGGCGAACTACGTGGAGATGGTGTCTGCCGAACGCATCGGCAACAAGTGGGTC
>CAWUXP010000170.1:0-9523 GCA_963926495.1 Candidatus Ilumatobacter herschelensis | reverse complement strand
GGTCCCCTTGCTCGGCCGGCGCCATGTCTTCAAGGACAAGGGTGAAATCGCCGGTGGACTCATCCCATTCGCCGAAGTGACATTTGGGCACACGGATGTCGACCGTGTGCGCAACCTGGAGGTAAAACTTGACTTCTCGCTCGTAATTCCGCAGCGCAATGCCCGTTGCCCGACTGGTTTGGTCGGTGGACGGCAACTTGATCACGACCGAGTCGGGAAGTTCTGGTGCTGCATCGAGGAGCCGCACTCGAAGGTTTAGTCCGACCAGGCCATCACCGATTCGGGTCGATTCGATCGCGCCGACCTCACCACCCATAATTTCTGAGAGTCGAGCAGCAGTAATGTCATCGGGGCCCACCGAGCGGACAGTAACAAAGCACCGATACCGTCACATAGTGATGGCTCCCACGTCAGACGGCCCCTCGCCGCTCTCCCGGTTCCGCTTCCTCTTCCGCCCCAAGTGGATTGCCTTCCACGCCTTGGTATTGGCGGCTGTCGTCACCATGGTCAACCTTGGCATATGGCAGCTCCATCGGCTCGACGAACGACGCATCAACAACGCCGACTTCGTTACCCAAATCGAACAGGCGCCGGTCTCGCTCGCCAGCGTGCTCGACGACCTGCGGGTCAACCCCGAGGCCTACGTCAATCGAAGGGTGCAAACCACCGGCACGTACGCCCCCGAACAGATCGCCCTTTTCAATCGCTCCCAAGGTGGCGGAGCCGTCGACAACGTACTCACCCGACTCGAGACACCAGATGGCGCGGTGCTCCTGGTCAACCGTGGCGCTATCCCAGTCCAGGCAACCCCACCGGCACCGTTCCCAGGAGAAGTTGAGATCGAAGGACGCCTCAGGCTGTCAGAGTCACGCGAACGTGGCGGGTTGAGCGATGCTGAACAAAACGTGATCACCGAGCTGCGGCGAGTCAACATCGACCAGATTGCAGCCGAGTCTCCCAGCATTGACTACATCCCGATGTACGTCGAACTGCTGGGAAGTTCACCTGCAGTCGGGCCTGGCGATCCGCAACTCCTCGACCCGCCAGAACTGAGCGAAGGCAACCATCTGTCGTACGCGTTCCAGTGGTTCATCTTCGCGTTCTGTGTCGCCGTCGGATGGGTACTCGCAGTACGCCGGTCGCTCACGACGGCCGCAGCAGCCGAGCAAACGCCATCGGATTCCCCACCATCAGGCGACGCCGAGTTGACCATGGCGCCTGCCTGAACAAACGTGCCATCACGGCACTCAATTCGGCCGGCGGCGTTCCGGATCGCATGTACTTCGGCCACACCTCGGCTGGCAGGTCGAAAAACTCCCCGAAGAACCGTCGCGTCTGATCAGCATCGAGCCGAGTGAGCATGTCGAGGCCATAGTCGTGGAGCATTCGCGTGCGTCGATGTGCTACCGGCCACACCGCATTCCAGACAGGAAGTGGGTCGGCCACCTCGTTCGCCGATGACGTCGCGATAACGGCTCGGATCGCCCCGGCAACTGGCGTGGCCATCGACATTGAATGGACCACTGAATACCCCGAGGTCGGGTTCACGTAGCCAGCTGCCGCACCGAATGCGACGAACCGCTGGTCCCTTCGGGGCCGGGCGCCACCCATCGGAATACGCACCGACTCGGTACGCACCGCCGAGCTCAGCAGCGCGTCGGGGTCGGTCCCGAGGCGCGCGGCGAGGCGCGGCACGAGCTCCAGCGGATCGATCGACGGGCGAGCCGCGAGCACGGTCTCTTCCACCAACCAGCCGTCAGCGACAGGCAAGCTGTAGACGAACGTGCTGTACTTCGCGGCGATACCGGTCCCAAGCCGCTCATCCGGCGATCGGAAGTCCATCACGGTCGGCTGGCCGAGATCGCCAGCAGGCGGCTCGTTGAGTACAACGCCGAACGCTGTCTGCCATGCCGGCAAGGACGAGCCGTTCACCCGGTCGGCGAAAACTGCGGGCCAACCGGCTGCGTCGACGACGAGTCGACAACCAACCAGCTCACCAGAATCGAGCTCGACCGTGTGCTGGCTGAGCGCTGTGCGCACGTGTGCCACCCGACCGGACCGGTGGGTGACGCCATCACGCAGCACAGTACGGAGCGCAACGTTGTCGAGCATTCCGTAAGCCCGACCGAGATCGTGCCGCCGGTTGCTCCATGCAACGACGTCGAACGGCCCTGCACCGAGCACATCGTGACCAGCGAGCAGGTCAACAGCGTCAAGATCATCGATCCACGTTCCGTACGGGTTACTCCACACGGCATCGTCGCCGATCAACAACGTGTCGACACCAGCTGCCATGCAGGCCAGTGCGAGGGCGCTCCCAGCCGGGCCGTCGCCAATGACAACAACGTCGAAGAACGTGTCATCCTGCGTCGCCGACGTGGTCATCGCTGCCTCATGTATGTGTGTGGGTTCGGCTGCAAAGAAGCGAAACAGTTGTCACCGAGTTCGTGGAGGACCTGGCAATAGGTCATCGAGTCATCATTCCGCGCGTACACAGCAGCTCTGCGAGCAAAGTGGTCGGGAGATGAGTGTTCACGTCGGGGATCGACGGGAACACCGATGCATCACACACATAGAGGTCGGTGTGGCCTACGACAGCGCCGTCCTCGTCCACGACTCGACCCATTCCACACGTGCCGGTGGCGTGGACATAGTCGGCGATGTTGACGCGTATCCACCTGGCGATCGATGCATCATCGATCAGGGCATCGGCCGTCGTTCCGAACCCATCGATGTAGACCTCGTCAACGATCTCGGTGAACGCTTGACGTCGAACGACATCAAGCGCCAGCCGAACACCGGCGACCAGAGCGTCGAGATCGCGCTGGTCATCGAGGAGATCGAAGTTGATGACGGGATCACCGGCCCCATCAATGGTGACCGTGCCGCTCATCGACCTGGGCGTCATCAGCGCGACCATGAGTAGCCCAAACCCCGGCGCCGCGGTACCGAGATGATTCATGGGGAGCAACTGGATGGTGTCGTCGCCGATCCGTTTCTCGAGCAGCGAACCAAGGCAAAGCCCGCTGCTACCGACAGCCCGACCGGCTCGATACTGGAGCGTGAGGGCCACGGACGGATGGTCTTGCAGGCACCGGCCAAGGCCGGGCACCTCGACACCGGACCTCAGCAGAATCGCCGGGCTATGAATCGCACCGGCGGCGACGACAACACGATCAGCGGAGATCTCCGTTCCATCGGTGAGGCGCACACCGACGGCCCGGTTCCCAGCGAAGAGAATGCGATCGACACGCGAGTCGGGCCGAACATCGAGATTCGGTCGATCCGCAACAGGCCACAGATACGCCTCTGCTGCGGTGCACCGGCGTCCGTCGCGGCGAGTGAGTAGAGCCTGCCGCGCTTCGGGGCAGGCTGCGAGGAGCGCCCGATCAACCGGGCCGAGTTCGCGTGCGGCAGCGAGCTCGCTCGGGATCTGCACAAGGCTCGCGGCGACGTCGGCATCGACCCAACCCCACCGCGCGCACAGTGCCGGGTCGATCGTCTTGGCAACCATTGCATTCACCGCACTTGACCCTCCAACACCGCGGCCGCGCTGGTACGCCGATGCCGCTCCCCCGCTAGTCCGAGTTGCCACTAGGCCATCGTGCGTTCGGCCCGGCTCGTCGAGTGCCGCAAGGAAGTTCAGCCCGTCGATCGACGCAGGCACCTCGCCGGGCAGCAGCGAAGGGCCGTCGTCGAGCACCGTAACGTGGCGGGTTAAGCCTGCGGACAGGCGTGCACCGAGAACGCAACCAGCCGAGCCAGCCCCAACCACGATCCACTGCTGCATACTAATCAGGCCTGATCGGTCGCTTCGTGGGGCTCTGCGTCATTTGTCGCACGACGCAGCCCGGCCAGGTGAGCTGCGTCGTTGTATCGGACGAGCCGCCAACGCTGATCACGAGCTGCGGAATCCGACGCGAGCACAAATTCGGTCATGGATGTATTGGTCGTCCAGAGATCAAAGATTCCGGTCGGTGCCATCCGCAGCAACTGGCGGAAGATGGCATCGACGACACCGCCATGGCACGCCACCACGATGAGTTGGCCGGCCTGTTCGTCGAGTACCCGAGTGAGTGCTGAGCCAACGCGGAGGTGAAACGCGGCGATGGTCTCGCCGCCTGGGAAGATGTCAAAATGCGGGTCACCACCGAAGTTCGGTGACCCAAACTTTTCGACGTACGCCGCGAAGGTTGCACCGTCAAGGTCAGGACCCGGGTCGTGCTCGCCAAACCCGGCTATCACGATCGGTTCTGCGATTCCCATTGCCGGGCCGAAGATGTTTGCCGTCTCCAAGGCCCGCGAGAAGTTGCTGGAAATTAAGACACCACCCTCCAGTTCGCCGGTAGCGCGGAGGCGGTCTCGGAGGCGGCCTGACTGCTCACGGCCGAGCTCGGACAGGCCACTGCAGGTTCGATACCCACCAATCACACGGTCCACGGTCACTTGTGACTCTCCGTGTCGCACCAAGACGAGCCGGGTTGGTTGAAGGGTGCGCTGATCCGCCATAACGCCATCATCGCAGCAGCAACCGCGACTCGACATTAATGAGCAACGGATGAGAGAGATGCGAGATGACTCCTCGGGCTGATCCATGGTCTACGACCACATTCGTGGCCCGAACTAAAAGTACAAAATTCCCGGCTGCCGATGGGCCTTCCCTACAGTCGCCAATGTGGCCCCCCGGCATCGTCTGACCCTCCGTCCAATTGAGGCCGATCCACGTGCGGCAGCCATCGAGCGAGGCGCTGCCGACCTCGGTCTTGGTCAACTGCATGAGGTATTCATCGCCGACATCGTGTTCGTCGATGGCGACCTCGAATCAGCTGACCGTGATCGACTCCACAGCATCCTCGTCGACCCGCTACTCCAGCGTGGCAATTGGGACCTTCCAACCAGCCATGCCGTAGAAATCACACTCCAACCCGGCGTCACCGACAGTGGGGCCGATGCGGTCCGTCACGCATGCGCGCAACTCGGCATAAACATCGAGGCCGCTGCAACCGGGCGTCGCATCCGCTTCGGCGAAGACGTGTCCGACGAACTGGCCAACGAAGTCATCGTCCGACTCGTCGCGAACCCGATCATCGAACGATGGGTATGGGGCACAATCGAGCCACTGCATCCAGGCGCTGGCGAACGCGTCGCGGCGACGATCATCCCGATGCGCGGTGCCGACGAGGAGCGCCTCGCCGCCATCAACACCAGCCGTGCGCTGTACCTCGACCCCGAAGAGATGGTGGCGATTCGCGACCACTTCGAGTCACTCGACCGTGATCCCACCGACCTTGAGTTGGAAACGCTCGGCCAAACATGGAGCGAGCATTGTGCCCACAAGACGTTCCGAGCCATTATCGACGCGACCGGTGGCCCAGAGGGTGGAGAACAGGAACTCGTGCCGCTGATGACTCAGCTGCGGAGCTGCACTGAAACGATCGACGCGGCATTCGTGAAGTCGGCATTCGTCGGCAACGCTGGCGTCATCGAGTTCGCCAAGGGCACGACGATTGCGCTCAAGGCCGAAACACACAACCATCCGTCGGCGGTCGAACCGTTCGGCGGCGCGAACACCGGTGTCGGCGGCGTGATCCGCGACGTACTCGGTATCGCTCACAAGCCAATCGCCATCACCGACATCTTGTGCTTCGGGCCAGCGAACCTGCCGCTGGCCGACCTTCCCGAGGGATCCCTGCACCCGCGTCGAGTTCGTGAAGGCGTCATCGAAGGTGTTGCCGACTACGGCAACAAGATCGGCCTCCCAACCATCGCCGGTGCAATCCTCTACGACCCCGCCTACACCACCAACCCGCTGGTATTCGCCGGATGCATCGGCACCGCTCCATCACGGCCGCTCCACGAAGGTCCGTCCCCGGGCGACCGCGTGCTGGTGCTGGGTGGAGCGACGGGCCGTGACGGCATCCGTGGAGCGACTTTCTCGTCGGCCACGATGGATGCCACCACTGGCGAAGTTGCTGGCGCGAGCGTGCAAATCGGCGACCCAATCATCGAGAAACTGCTGATCGACGTGCTGATTGGCGCCGAGGATCTCTACTCCTCGATCACCGACTGCGGCGCCGGTGGCCTGTCGTCGGCAGTCGGCGAAATGGCCGAGGGCATTGGGGCCGACGTCGAACTCGATCTGGTACCCCGCAAGTACCCCGGCCTCGAGCCTTGGGAGGTCTGGCTCTCAGAGGCCCAGGAACGGATGGTTATCTCCGTCCCGAAGCGCAACGTCAGCGCAATCGTCAACCGCTGCAAGCGAGTCGGCGTCGGCGTTGCCGACATCGGCGAATTCACCGGTGACAACGTACTCACAGTGCGCTCAGCCGGTACGCCGGTGTGTCAACTCGAGACGACGTTCTTGCACGACGGACGCCCGCAGCGCCGGATGAATGCAGTGCTCCCCGACCCGGACCGCTCCGACCCCACGACGCGCACGGTCGACGATCCCGCCGCCGCGCTTTTGGCGTTGCTGTCACACCCGAACATTGCGTCGAAGGCCACAACTATCCACCGGTACGACCATGAGATCCTTGGCTCCACAGTGGTCCGCCCGCTGATTGGCGCAGCGAGCGACGGGCCAGCCGACGGCGTGGTGCTCGCCGAACCGCTCGCCAAACACGGCATCGCCATCGGCATCGGCGTCAACCCGTGGTTCGGGCAGCACGACCCCGAGGCCATGGCCTATGCAGTCGTCGACGAAGCAATCCGCAACGTAGTCGCCGTGGGCGCCGACCCCGACAAGATCGCGCTGCTCGACAACTTCTCTTGGGGTGACCCGCGCCGCGCGAGCACCCTGGGCGAATTGGCCGCAGCAGTCGAAGGCTGTTGCGCTGCTGCGTACATGTACAACGCCCCGTTCGTGTCGGGTAAAGACTCGCTGAACAACGAGTACATCGGCACCGACGGTGAGCGCCACGCTGTGCCACCCACACTGGTGATCACCGCTGTAGCACACGTCCCCGACGCTGATCGCTGCATCACCCCCGACCTCGTCGAACCCGGCAACTTACTCATGTTGATCGGTACCACGAGTTCCGAATTCGCCGGTTCACACCTCGACAAGATCCTCGGTGAGCCCCCGAAGCCAGGCGTTGCACCAGCACCCGATCCAGATGCTCCCACGCACTATCGCGACCTCCACGCCGCCATGAATGCTGGCCTCGTGATCTCGTGTCATGACCTCAGCGAGGGCGGCCTTGCCGTAGCGCTAGCCGAGATGTGCCTTGCCGGCCGACTCGGTGCGAGCATTGACAAATTACCCCACGACGACCACGCGACATCGTTGTTTAGTGAGTCGATGGGTCGACTGATCGTCGAAATCGAACCACGCAGCGCTGCTGCGTTTATGCGTGTCATGGATGACCACTGCCTGCAGATCGGCGAGGTCAGCGAGTCAGGCATGTTGTCATTGCCTGGAGTCGAACCAATCCTCGTAGCTGATCTCGCCGATGCGTTTAATCGGGATGTTTACGCGACCGGAGTCGAGTCATGAGCCAGGTTCCTGCCGTTGTCATCGCCGGGCCCGGTACCAACCGTGACCACGACGTGCGCCGCGCCCTTGAGATGGCTGGTGCCAACGCCAAAATCGTGCTCGCCAGCGAGCTCGTCGAACGACCACGACTACTCGGCGACTACCGGCTGGCCGTGATCGCTGGCGGCTTCAGCCACGGCGATTCGCTCGGAGCGGGCCGCATGCTCGCACTCGACCTAATGGTCGGCCTCGGCGAAGAGCTACGTGGCTTCGTCGATGCGGGTCGGCCACTCATCGGTATCTGTAACGGGTTCCAGGTCCTCACCCGAACGCGGCTGCTTCCGGGTGCGCTCGGAAACAACGCACAGGGCAACTTCGATTGCCGCTGGGTTGTGCTCGACACCGTCGAAAAAAGTTCCTGTGTGTGGACGAAGGGCATCGAAGACCCAATCCACTGTCCGATCGCACACGGTGAAGGAAGATATGTCCACCCTGACCCCGAGTCGCTCACCGCTGCTGGCCAGGTGGCGCTGCGCTATCGGAGCACTAATCCCAATGGCTCCGTCGGCGACATCGCCGGTGTCTGCGATCCATCGGGTGTCGTGCTCGGGCTGATGCCTCACCCCGAGAATCACATCGTGGCTCGCCAGCATCCTCACCACACTCGTGGCGGCGGCGGGCCAAGCCATCTTGGTTTGCGAATGTTTGAGAACGGCGTGCGACACGCCAAAGGACTCTGATCACTGCCATGACGATCACGCCGCTCGACGCCATCGACCTTCCCCTCGACGACCGGCGCGACGGCAAAGTGCGCGTCTCGTTCGCCTTCGGCGACCACCACCGGCTGTTTGTCACCACCGATCGCCTCTCGGCGTTCGACCGGATCATTGCTCGGGTGCCGTTCAAGGGCCAGGTACTCAATCAACTCGCGGGATGGTGGTTCGAACAGACTGCCGACATCATCCCCAACCACGTGGTGGCACTCCCCGACCCGAACGTGCTGATCGCACGCACTGCCACGCCACTCACCGTCGAAGTCGTCGTACGCGGTCACATCACCGGCGTCACCGACACGGCATTGTGGACGCAGTATGCAGCGGGCGCTCGCACTATCTATGGCCACGACTTCCCCGACGGCTTGCGGAAAAACACCCAACTGCCAGAGCCGATCGTCACCCCGACAACGAAGGGCGAAATGGGTAGCCACGACGTACCGTTGTCGTGCGTGGCTGTCGTCGACGAAGGCCACGTCGAACGCGAACTGTGGGCCCAGGTCCAAGCTGTAGCACTGGCACTGTTTGCGCGCGGCTGCGAGCGCGCCGCTGACGCTGGGCTGATTCTCGCCGACACCAAGTACGAGTTCGGCCTGGATCGCAACGGTGCATTGATGCTGATCGACGAAGTTCACACGCCCGACTCTTCGCGGTACTGGATTGCTGACACATACGACGCCTGCATGGCTGCCGGTGACGAACCACAGAGTCTCGACAAAGAGGTCGTGCGACGTGCACTGGCCGACGCCGGATACACCGGCGAAGGCGACGTACCCGAGCTTCCTGCAGAAGTGTGGGAGCAAACCTCTGCCCGCTACATCGAAACCTACGAGCGCCTCACCGGCCTCACCTTCGAGCGGGGCACCTACCCCGCCGATCAACGCATCAAAGATGCGGTTGCAACCCTGGAGACTCCATGAGCCTGCACGACGTCCCTGTCACGATCAACCAATCCCACCTTCAGTTTGGTGCGGTGACCGACGACAAGCCGAAGGACGAGTGTGGCGTACTCGGCCTGTCGACTCCGCACGGTGAGGGCGTTGCCCAGTTGGCGTTCTTCGGGCTCTTCGCCCTGCAGCATCGCGGGCAAGAAGCCGCCGGCATCGCCGTGAGTGACGGCAAGCGCACCCGGTTGCACAAAGAAGCTGGCCTCGTCGCCAATGTCTTCACGCCGGACACACTGGCGCCGCTGACCGGCTATCACGCGATTGGCCACACCCGGTACTCCACCACTGGTTCCAACTCCGGACGGAACATCCAGCCCTTCCTTGTCGAG
>CAWUXP010000169.1:0-15936 GCA_963926495.1 Candidatus Ilumatobacter herschelensis | reverse complement strand
CAACAAGGGCGACAACGCCGCCAAGGCCTGAGATGATTCGAAGCGCACGATTGTGCACGGGGTCCTCCAAAAAGGATCGGGGATAAGGGAAGGTTTACTTGGAGAATCCAGTGGCGCCGTTGCCGTCCGGATTGCGATGCGAAAGCTACGCACGGTCCATGTCGCGCGTGTCGCGGCTTTGTTTCGTCTCCGTGAACTGTCGTTCAGCGCGCCGATTTATGTACCGATTTCAGTCGGAGGCGAGGAGTGGTCGGCGAGACAAGAGCCGAAAACGAAGATGCCCGCCTCCATCACGAAAGGCGGGCACATCGAGTTGGCTGGCCGATGCAGCCATGGGACTGACCGGGTGGCTTGGCGAGCCGTCCGCCCTCAGTGGGGGACCAGTTTTCTCGAGGGGTGTGAGGTACTGGCTGAGCTGAGAGCAGAACGGCTGCAGGAGAAAATGTACGGACGCGATGTTGCGTGAGTGTGCGGGCTTCGTAACAGAGCGGTGAACTGTCGGCATCGGATCAGGTTGATTCGATGTATTTCCAGGGTGTGGGAGCGACGAGTGCCACACCCGCCAGATTCGGGGTGACGTCGGTGCAACAGCAAGAATGTCTTCCATGGATCTGACGTACCCAAACGAAGCTGAAGAATTCCGCGCCGAGATCAAGGCGTGGCTCCTCGACAACCTGCCCGACGGCTGGTTTGACGACGGCTTCGAGATGACAACGAGCGAGCGCGAGACGTTCAACGCCGAGTGGCCTGCGAAGCTGTTCGAAGGTGGTTGGATCTGCGCCACCTGGCCCGCCGAGTACGGCGGCAAGGGTCTCACCACGATGCAGGGCGTCGCTCTGTCGGAAGAGTTTGCCAACGCAAAGGCCCCGATGCGCGGTGACTTTTTCGGCGACACGCTGGTCGGCCCGACGCTGCTTCAGTGGGGAACCGAGGAACAGAAGAAGGAGTTTCTGCCCGGCATCCTGCAGGGTCGAACCCGCTGGTGCCAGGGCTTTTCGGAGCCCGATTCTGGTTCAGACTTGGCGTCGATCAAGACAACCGCTGAGCTCGACGGTGACGAGTGGGTTATCAACGGTCAGAAGGTCTGGACCACGCAGGGCCACCATGCCGACTACTGCTTCCTGCTGACGCGTACCGATCCTGAGGCAAAGAAGCACGCGGGCATCTCTTACATGCTCGTCCCGATGAACCAGCCGGGCGTCGAAGTCCGCGGCATAACGCAGCCCGATGGCACTGCCGAGTTCTGTGAAGTCTTCTTCTCGGACGCGCGGTGCGCTAAGGACGCGATCGTCGGCGGAGTGAACAACGGCTGGAAGGTCGCGAACTCGACTCTCGGCTTCGAACGCGGCCAGTCGGCCACGACTGGTTTCCGTCGTTTTGCTGAAGAGTTCCGTTTGCTAAAAGAGCAGGCCATTGCCAACGGTGCGATTAACGATCCGCACATCCGTCAGCGTCTGATGCAGTACTACAGCAAGATCGAGATTCTGCGTTTTAACGGCTTGCGGAACCTCACTGCGACGCTGAATAAAGGCCGCGGTTCCGGGGTGGTCGATATGGGCACGATTGCGCTCGGAGCCACGAACAAGATGTTCTGGACTGAAATGCATCAGAACGCCATGGAATTAGCGTTGGACATCTACGGCACCGATTCGCTGCTCATCGACGCCGGTCCGGAGGTTGGTGGCTGGCCCGGTGCGTCGCGCGACAAGCGCCGCGCCGGCTATCCGGTGAGCCCGATGATGTCGTCGTTCTTCTTCTCGCGTTCCGAGACCATCTGGGGTGGCACGAGCCAGATCCAGCGCAACATCGTCGGTGAACGCGTCCTGGGTCTTCCTAAAGAGCCAAAGCCCCCGACCGGCTCCTGACGCAGGACGGCAAGAGGAGGGGGCGCGGAGCGCGACTCTAAAGTTCTGCAGCCTGAAAATGGCGACAAACTGAGCTCGAGCGCGTGATGGTCGTCCAATGAGGTGCTGTCGACACTCGTGGACGAACTGCTCGATGTTGATGGAATCCCTCGCCCAATCGCTGAGGAGTTGATGGCACGGATCGATGCGTTTGGTCCACGAACTTTGAAAGCGGCAGGCCACCTCTGATCTTGAGATCCTCACAATGGGAATCCCGTTCACCGTCTACAACGACCGGAACGTCGCCGCCGACGGTGTGTTCCCGTCTGACCTGCTTCACGATTCGGCCAACTACCGCCCTGAAGGCCAGGGCATCTTGCCGAAATGCGGTGTGGAGGCGCCCATTTCCGGGCCGGGTCTCGTCCGGGCAGGCGACAGCGACGTCTACGTTCTCGAAGACAACCTGCGCGTCCCCTTGGGTGTCAGCTACCTGCTGGAGAATCGCGGCGTCGCGAATCGGACGTTCCCCGAGCTGTTCGAACGGCACCGGGTCCGGCCAGTTGATGGGTACACGGACGAACTGAATAAAAACTGCTGTCCTCGCTGGCCCCGGACTCTGCACGAGTACTGCAGAGCTTCGATGAGCTTCTGGCAGACATCGCGAACGTCGGCGCGGCGAACTGGCAGTCACTGGTGGCGATCGTGGGAAGCAACACGGAGATCGAAACGAACGGCAACGGCAAGGAGTCCCAGGAACGCCTTGTCTGACGTTTCCTGGTGTCCGACCCGGAGCACGCGAACAGCATCGACCAGACCGTCGAGTCGTGTCGCTCTAACCTCAGAACCTGTCGAGAGGTCATGCCGCGCGAGGCCTGGGGGACCGTCACCGATTCGTGGTGTGGTCATCGGGCGGCCTCGACGCAGACGCTCAGTGTGTCGGTCAACGCGGCCCGCATTACCTAGCTTTCTTCCAGCGATCTCGTGAAGACTCCGTGCACCTGCTGCGTGAACGAAACCCAAGACGCCAATGGTGCGTATCGTTGGGCGCATGACCTTGCGAATCGGAGTTATCGGTGCTGGCGGCATGGGCCGTGAGCACATCACGAATCTCGCTGCGATCGATGGCGTCGTGGTTGCTGTCGTTGCCGATGTCGTCGCAACGGCAGCCCTCGATGCTGCCGGTCTGTGTAACGCTGCGGCATCGACCGACGCGTTTGCTGTTGCACGAGACCCGAGCCTCGATGCAATCGTCATCGCGTCTCCGGACGACACGCATGCCGATCTCGCGATCGCAGCAGTCGAGCGCGGCGCTTTCGTCCTGTGTGAGAAGCCGCTGGCAAGCAACGTTGCCGACGCTGAACGCGTTGTTGCTGCCGAGGTCGCTGCAGGGCGTCCGTTGGTCCAGTTGGGTTTCATGCGGCAGTACGACCCAGCGCATATACAGGTCGCACTCGCCTTGAGCGAGCTCGGATCGATCCGCCATGTCAGAAGTGCTCACCGCAACACCAACCATCAGTGGGAACGGCCGCTCGATCTGGTCGTATCGCAATCGCTGATCCACGACGTGCACTCCGCCCGATGGCTGACGGGCAGCGAGTTTTCGTCCGTGATCACCCAGGTGGTCAGCGGACCACGGCCAGTCGAGCACGTGGTTGTGCTCGGGGCGATGGCTGATGGATCGACGGTCACGATCGAGTTCGTCGAGGCCACGTACGGCTATGACATCGATCTTGAAGTCACCTGCGAACATGGCATGGTCACGGCCCCGCAACCAGCCCACCCGGTTGTCCGCTTCGAGGGCGCTGGCCATCAACACATTGGTAACGACTGGTTCGGCCGATTCAGCGAGGCGTATCGGGCCGAAGTGGCGGACTGGATTGCAGGGGTTCGTACTGGAGAAGTGCGTGGCCCGACATCAATCGACGGCTTGGCCGCGCAGCGGGTCGTCGACGCAGCGCTTCGGTCCGCGGCGTCTGGCCAACGCGAACTGGTCTGACCGCCTGAGCCTTCGCTCTGCGCTGCTAGGTCCAGAGCGCAGACCCGTCACGGACCGGGTTGGACTGTGACTTCGGGCCGGGTGAGGGCCCCATCGGCAACAGCGCTGATCCGGTTCGGCATCATGGAGGAGTGAATAACTCTGCTGCTGCTGCCAATCAGCATCCTGAAGCTGCAGCCGAGCGACTGATCACCAAACCATTCGTCATCGTCACGCTGAGCGCCTTTGCGTTCTTCATGTACATCGGAACGCTGGTTCCACTCGTCCCGCTGTTCATCGAGGGGCCGCTCAAAGGTGGCGAACTCGCCCTCGGGCTGAATGCCGCGGTTTTTGCGGTAGCAGCCGTGTTCGCGCGCCCGCTGCTCGGCCGTTTGGCAGATCGCTATGGACGTCGCTCGATCATCATCGGTGGCGCGCTGACGGCCGCAACTGGCGGGATGCTGATGAGTCAGATCGATTCGCTCGGCCTGTTAATGGCGCTCCGGGTACTCACCGGTGTGGGCGAGGCGGCGGTTTTCGTTGGCTCCGCAACGCTAATTGCCGATCTGTCACCGCGTGCGCGCCGCGCCGAGGGGGCGAGCTACTTCTCGGTGGCGGTGTTCTCAGGCATCGGTGTCGGACCGGTGTTCAGCGAATGGCTGCTCGACGATGTCAACTTTGAGCGCACCTTTCTCGCGGCCGGTGGCTTTGCCATATTGGCTGCCGCGATCGCGATCTTTGCGCCGGCGCGCGTCGAGTCGCCTGAAGATTCCGAGTCGACTGTTGACTCGGGCGGCAGCGCGGCACCATCCGTCCGAGGCCTTGCCGACAGCGGCATCTTCAAGATCATTCACCCTGCTGCGATCCTGCCTGGCGCAGTGTTGGCGTGTGGGGTCGGTGGCCTGACGACCTTCTTCCTCTTTATTCCTGAGTACTCCCGTGACAATGGCTTTGCCAACTCTGGCCTCTTGTTCCTGACCTATGCCCTTGTCTCGCTCGTCATTCGGATCTTTGGCGCAAAGCTGCCGGAACGCCTGGGCCCGCGACGTGCCGTGACGATTGCGCTGGTCGCCATGGCTGGCGGACTTGCAGTCTTCGCGGCTGCGCCGAACGTCATCGGCCTGTGGATCGGGGCGTTCCTGATCGGACTCGGTGCTGCATTCAATTATCCGTCACTCATGGCGCTCACGGTGAACAACGCCAGTGACGCGGATCGCGCGTCGGCGATCTGTTCGTTCACGATGTTTTTTGAAATCGGCTCGGCCGGCAGTGGCCTGCTGATTGGTGGGTTCGCCCAGATAGTCGGCAAGCAGATCGGCTTCCTCGGTGGCGTCGTTTTCTGCCTGATCGGTCTGTGGCTGCTGCGCACCAAGCTCGCGCCCGCTGGCTCAGACGACGGTTCCAACAGGGGTGAGCGGAAATCAGACGTTCAACTGGCTGGCTGATTTCCGCTGGTCATTGTCGGCAGCGACCGGCATCATGGAGTCATGCGGACCCTTGACCACGAACACTGCTGCAGCATCGTCAAGAACGCCGACCGGCGCTTCGACGTGTGGTTCGTGACCGCGGTTCGTACGACGGGGATCTATTGCCGCCAGAGTTGCCCGGCGCTTACGCCGAAGCAAACCAACGTCGAGTTCCATCACACGGCCGCCGCTGCACAGCAAGGCAGCTTCCGAGCGTGCCAGGTCTTGCCGAGTAACTCGGCTACAGCGATCGTCATTTCAACCGCGTCATTACCGATATCGCTTTTGCAGCAGGCTTCGGCAGTATCGGCCAGTTCAACGACACTGGGCCCGAGGTATTCGCCTCGTCACCGACCGAACTCCGTGCCATGCGCAGCGCCGCTTCGACAGCCGGCGAGGTCACACTTCGGCTACCGACTCGTCAGCCGTTCGCTGGCGATGAGTCACTCGCCTTTCTCGGCGCGCACGCCATTGCCACAGGCACCGTTGCACTCGACGCGAGCTCCGACCCGCATGTGGCCCGTGATCAACTCCTCGCGCTCAAGGGCATCGGACCGTGGACAGCTGACTACGTGATGATGCGTAGTCTCGGATAACCCGACGTCTTCCTCGGCACGCTCGACGCCGCCGCAGCTGCCGCTGCACGACCCCGCAAGGACACCACATGACTGACCCCGGCCCAGACCCCCGCACCGAGATAGACCCCCGCACCGAGACAGCCTTGTCTTCCATGACCTTGCATAGCCCGATGGGGGTACTCACACTTGTTGCCAGCGCCACCGGGCTGAGGGCGGTGCTGTGGCCGAGCGATGATCCGGCACGGGTGCGGCTCGGGGTGGTGACCGAGTCGTCCACGTCGGCCGACCATCCAGTGCTTGCTGCCGCCGTTGACCAACTCGGTGAGTACTTCGCGGGGAATCGCCAAGACTTCGACATTCCGCTCGACCCAGTCGGCACCGACTTCCAGCAGTCGGCATGGATGGCGCTGCGCGTCATCCCCTACGGAACGACCGTCAGCTACGGCGAACAGGCCGCAGCAATGGGCGACAAGCGCAAAGCGCGTGCGGTCGGTGCGGCAAACGGTCGAAACCCGATCTCGATCATCGTGCCCTGTCATCGGGTGGTCGGTTCGAATGGCTTGCTCACCGGGTTCGCCGGTGGCCTCGACAGCAAGCAGTGGCTCCTCGAACACGAGTCCAAGACCGCGCGGTCTCCCAAAATGGAGGCCATTGCAACGCGGTAGTGATGTGTTTTGGTCTCCATTTCGGGCGAGGGTCTGGCGCGTTCCGAAATGGAGACTGTCTTACTCGGTGGGCGCGTTGAGTTGGTCCCAGTTTCTGATGACGAGGCTGGGGTGGGGGTGTGGCATCGTGACGCGATGAAGTACGTCCCGTTCGGAAACACTGGCCTGTCCGTCTCTGCAATCACGCTCGGCTGCATGAGCTACGGCGAGTCGGGCAAAGGCACCCACGCCTGGAGCATGGACGAGGCGTCAAGCCGGCCGTTCATTGAGCAGGCGCTCGAAGCAGGGATCAACTGCTTCGACACCGCCAACGTCTATTCACTGGGGTCGAGCGAAGAGATCGTTGGCCGCGCCCTTGCCGACATGACGCAACGCGAAGACGTGATCATCGCGACAAAGGTACGCGGCCGGATGCGCGAAGGTCGCTTTGGCGAGGGTCTCTCCCGCAAGGCAATCATGCACGAGGTCGACCAAAGCCTGAAGCGGCTGGGCACCGACTACATCGATCTGTATCAGATTCATCGCTGGGACCATCACACACCGATCGAAGAGACGATGGAGGCGCTGCACGATCTGATCCGCTCGGGCAAGGTGCATCACATCGGTGCGTCGTCGATGTACGCCTGGCAATTCAGCAAGGCGCAGTACACCGCTGATGCCAACGGCTGGACGCGGTTTGTCAGCATGCAGCCGCACTACAACCTGATCAATCGCGAGGAAGAGCGTGAGATGCTTCCGCTCTGTCGCGACATGAACGTCGCGGTGATCCCGTGGAGCCCGATGGCTCGAGGCAAACTGACTCGAGAGTGGGGTGCCACGACCAACCGCACAGAAAGCGACGACTTCGGTCGCTACCTCTACAGCATGGAGGAATCAGACAAAGCAGTGTCCGACGCCGTTGGTGTGGTTGCCGAAGCTCGCGGCGTGTCGCGTGCACAGATTGCGCTCGCCTGGGTACTGCGCAACAAGGCAGTGACCTCGCCGATCATCGGCGCAACCAAGCTGCATCACATTGACGATGCCGTGTCAGCGGTCGAGTTGGAACTCACGGACGACGAGGCACAGTCACTAGAAGAGCACTATCTGCCTCACCCCATCGTCGGCTTCTCCTGAGTCGGTCCAGATCGCCCGATCCCGGCAGCAGCCCTCACCGCTCATTGAGCAAGCTCAACTCGGGTTCATGCTTTCTTGGCCTCGAACGATCTGATCCCGACTCACGGAATTGAGATAAAAAGCGCTGCGCTGCGTTAGCTGGCGGTTGATGGTCCGCCGGCTGTGCCGTCTACTTGCGGGGCTTGGCGGAGGCCGACTGCGCTTTGCGGGCGCGGGTCGCTTCTTTCTTGGCGGCCTTGGCAGCCTTGCGTTCGGCGCGCAGCTTGTCTTGCTCGTCGGCAGGGCGTTTCGAGGTGTCGAGCACCGTCGCTGCTTCGGACTCGGCGACCTTCGGGAGAGCCATGGTGTCGTCGTTCTTGAGCAGGTCGCGGATGATCGCAGACGCTGGTGCTTCGCCAGCCACGGTGGCAGCGAGCATGATTCGGGCAACGGCAAGACCGTGCTTCTCGACGATCGGAGGAAGCACTTCCTTGAGCTGATCGGTCGACGGGTTGTCGGCGTTGTCGCCGAGTTGCTCGATGCAGGCGGCAAGGGCGGCATCGGAAATGATCGCTGCGATTGCTTCCATGGTGCCGTCGATGCGGCCGGTCTTTACGGCCGCGCGGACGCTGTCGGTAGTAAGTTCGCCTTCGACGAATGACTCGAGGCCCTCGCGATGATCGTCGTCGAGCCCCTCGATGGCGGCGGCCAATTCTTCGTCCGTGGCGGCCTTGATCGAGCGGTCGAGGAGACCCAGCGCCTGCATGCGGTTCTTGACGTGATTCACGGGCCGCGACGTTACCGCTGAAACCTGCCGAGCAGCACCGCAGCCGTCGCCGGCGTGATTTGTCCCGGTCACGATGTGCAAAACAGTCAGTACGAGAGACGGTACGCCCACGCGGAGTCCGGCCTGGATTGCCGCGCGTTCTGGCGGCCGCGCAGCTTTCACCACGCCGGGTGAGCCGTGGCAGGCCCAGCTAAAGCTTTGCAACGATCTGGACGCGGGCGCCCCGAGTGCCTCTTTCCTGCAAAGGCTTACAGCGTCGAGCTGCCAGGGCCCGACAACGCTGCCACGAGGGGAATACACGCGCCAACGGTTGTGCTCGAAGGTGTCAACAAGCTCTACGGCGACGGATATCACGCCATTCATGATCTTGACCTGAGTACTGCTGACAAGGAGTTCCTAGTGCCCGTCGTGCCATCTGGCTGCGGCAAGTCGACGGGCGCAACCGCGACCAATACTGTTGGCCGCTTCCACCCGCTCTCGGCTGCCTACATGGGCGAGCAGGTTGGCCTGCGTATGGCGGTGGTGCCTCGCCCGGAAACTGGCCCGGCCGAGGAAGAAATTGGCTTGGCTGAGCAGGCACCTGGCCCGGGTACTGGGCTGGCGGCGGTCGATATGCGGGCAGCGTGGGGCTTACCCAGCACCCGGTGGCGGTGGCCGGTATGCGCATTCCGACCGGGCGAAAGCGTGGTCAGTGTGTGAATCGGGGCTTCAACGGAGCGTGGTCGATGTTCGGGAGCACGTGCTCGGCGAACAGGTCACACTCAGCGGCATGCGTGTAGCCCGAGAGGATGAAGGCACCGACACCGACCTCTTGGTAGCAGCGGAGTTTCGCAGCGACCTGGTCGGGATTGCCGACGATCGCCGCACCTGCGCCGCTGCGGGCCCGACCGATGCCGGTCCAGAGGTTCTTCTCAACAAAGCCGTCGTCGGCAGCGGTGTCGCGTAGTGCGGCCTGACGGGCGACTCCGAACGAGGCGGCATCGAGTGACTTCTTGCGAATTGCAGCTCCGGTGTCGGCATCGAGCTTGGAGACGAGCTGTTCGGCGGCCGCCCGCGCCTCGGCCTCGGTCTCACGGACGATCACGTGGGCGCGGAGCCCGAAGATCAGCTCACGCTCGTAGGTGTCTGCTGCCAGCGCGGTCATCTCCTGCACGGTGTCGCTGACTGAGGCAACCGTGTCGGGCCACGTGAGGAACACATCCGCCTCGGCGGCGGCGACGTCTTTGGCAGCGGGGGAGAATCCGCCGAAGTAGAACGGTGCGCAGGTGCTCTCGGGGCCGATCAAGCGCGGTGGATCAAGTTGGAGATCGACGAACTCGCCGTGAAAGTCGATCGACTCGCCGTTCAACAGTTGACGGAGCACCTGCATCCATTCGCGGGTGCGCTGATAGCGGGGTGCCGAGTCGAGCGCCCCGCCGGGGATGTCAGAGCTGATGATGTTGATGTTCAACCGACCCTCGGCCATCTGGTCGACGGTGGCGAGCTGGCGTGCCAGCTGCGGAAGGTGCATCTCGCCCATGCGCACGGCGAGGAGCAGGTTGATCTGCTTTGTCTGCGTGGCGATACCGGCAGCAAACGATGTGGAGTCAATGCCGAGCGTGTAGCCAGACGGAAGGAGCACGTTGTCGAAGCCATTGCGGTCGGCGGTCTGCACGATGTTGCTGCAGTGCGCCCACGAGCTGGCGAGGGCCGGGTCGGGTTGGCCGAGGAACTCGTAGTCGTCGTCACACAGTGCGCCGAACCAGGAGATCTCAGGAATGTTCGGATTGGTGACCGAACTCATGGCAGTGGGACTCCTTCAGAGGCTTGGATAACGGCGTAGACGTCGGAGCGATCGAGCTGTACATCGAATGCCTTGACCGATGCGGCGATGCGATCGAGGTTCTGCGAACCGACGATGGCGATCGGCTTCGACGGATGTGCGAGAACGAAGGCCATGGCGATGTGGCCGCGTTCGACGGATTCGCGTTCGGCGAGCTGGTCGAGCACGGCAAGTAGCTCCGGGGCGACGCCGTCGCCGGTTGCCAATGAGCCGCCAGCGAGCGGGCTCCAGGCAAGCGGGGTGATGCTGAACTGCATGCACTGATCGAGCGTGCCGTCACGCATGGGGTCGAGGCGACTGGCGGAGAACTCTGGCTGGTTCGCCACGATCGGGAAGTCAAGGTGCGCCTGCAGGGCAGCGATTTGGGCGGGGGTGTGGTTGGAGATGCCGACTTCGCGGATCTTGCCAGCGTCGCGTAGTTCGGTGAGCACGGCGGCCACGTCGGCTGGATGGGCGTACATGTCGGGTCGGTGGATCTGGTACAAGTCGATCACGTCGACACCCATCCGATTGAGCGACGCCTCGCAGGCGCTGCGCAGGTAAGCCGGCGACGAGTCGTAGGGGAGCGGCGGCATGATCCCGCCCTTGCTTGCGAGCACCATGCGATCGCGCAGCGCGGGTGCAGCGGCAAGCACCGTGCCGAGGATCTCTTCGACCTGGCCGAACCCCGTGCCGCCCCAGTCGAAGCCGTACACGTCGGCGTTGTCGATCAAGTTCATCCCGGCGTCGAGTGCCGCTTCGAGCACGCCCTGAGCGGCTGCAACGTCGGTGTTCGTGTACCGCCAGAGCCCGAACGACAGCGGACCGACAGCTGGCAGCGATCCGAGCGATCGCGGGGAAGCATCAACAAGAGAAGTCACATTTCCAACTTACCGATGCAACGCAGACACTGCCAGCAGCGTCGCGGCGATGCCGCGACCGGTACTGAAGCGGCCAAGGCCCACCCATATTGCGTTCAGTACGCCGGTCTGCTCTTTGGATGAGTCGCAGGCGACATACATGAACCGCCAAATAACTGACGGACCGACCAGTGAGATCGCCATCGGTATGAAAATGAGTGACTTCACCACCTTTTCGAGCAGTGGGGAGTCAAAGGAGGCGTCAGAGCAGTTGAGGCCAACGACGCGGGAGAATTCGTGGTCGTCGACGCCGATGATCGACACGTCGCGCCCTGGAACGAGCCGGGAGCGCCGAGTCCATCGACGAATCCGCGATACCGAGCCTTAGGCACCTCAAACCGCATCGGTTCGCAACGCATCCCGCCGATCATGCCGAAGCGTTGGGCCCGAGCGAGACGAAGAGATCAGCGGCGGTTCGTCCGACTAACTCGTCGTCAATGCGGACCGACCGATGATTGGGCACCTCGGTGCCGGCGACGATGGTCGAGAGGTACCAACTACGTAGATGAGGGATAACCGCGGTGATCGTGCGGGTCTGGCCGGCAGCAAGCCGTGAGGCGGCGGGGTCGGATCCATGGCGTGGAGGTGTTGGCGATATTTCGGACGGCGCCTTCTGGAAACGGGAGCCCAAAGTGTAGGCAATGAGCTCACCTTCGATCGGACGTAACATCGTGGCATGCCAGCAAATCGCTCAAATGCCGACCGTGCGCGTGCGGCGATCTCGCTGCTTGATCTCACCGATCTTGCCGATGATCACTCCGCTGCCGGAATCGACCGACTCTGTGAGCGTGCCGCTGAGCACCAGGTCGCAGCAGTGTGCGTCTGGCCGGAACATGTGTCGCGGTGTGTCGAACTACTCGCTGATTCCGGAGTGGGCATCGCGACCGTCGTGAACTTCCCGCAGGGCAACCAGCAGGTTGGCAAGGTGCTCGAAGAGACGCTGACGGCGCTGTCCGACGGAGCCACCGAGATTGATGTAGTGATGCCCTACAAGATGTTCCGCAACGGCGACATCAAGCCGACCGCGGCCATGGTCGAGGCCGTGGGCGACCTCGTTGCGCCACCCGGCATCCTTAAGGTGATCCTGGAAACCAGCGAGTTGCCCGACGCGGCCATGGTCCGATCAGCAGCCGAACTTGCCATTGGCCTCGGCGCCGACTTCATTAAGACGTCAACCGGCAAGGCGTCGGGCGGAGCCACCCTCGCTGCGGCCCGCGTGATGCTCGAAGTCATCGCCGATGCCGACCGCACTGTCGGGATCAAGCCGTCGGGCGGGGTGAAGACGTTCGACGACGCGATGGCGTACCTCGACCTCGCTGCCGAGGTCATGGGAGTCGACTGGGTAGCGCCAGCCACGTTCCGCTTCGGTGCGAGCAGCTTGCTCGATGCGCTACTCGTTCAGGTCGAGACTGGTGCGGCTCCTGCTTCGACTGGCTGAGTAATGGTCGAGGTGGTCGTGGGCGCCTGAAGAAACTCGCGGCCACTGCGTCGCTGCCACAGCAAGAGGGCGACGTATCCGGCGTCGAGGATTGACACCATTACGGCGAGCGTCATCACGAGGTTGACCGTTTCGGCAGTCGTGCTTCCGAGCGGGAGGTCGTCGCCGGTCTCAATGAAGCCGACCTAGTAGGCAGTCCATACCGCCAGCATGATGACGAAAATCACCGGCCAGAACGGGCGCGCCCGCTGGTCGGAAATCTGTAGCTGGCCGACGCGGAACACCCCGTACAAAATGCCGACGACCATGAGGAACGGGCACATGTCGATGAGTTGCAGTCCCTAGGACATGTGCTGGGCGTAGACGTAGCCCCACAGGAACTCCCAGGCGATGCGGATGACGGATGGCGGATGGGGGTGATCCCATCGGGAAGCAATATGGCCGCTACTGTCCACTGAGTGGGTGATTTTGGAAGTGGACGATACGCGTCCATTGACTCGATGAGGTCGGGCGAACTGACTAGTGCGCAGTTGCCGGCTTCGGGCGGATCGCTCGTTGGGCGCCAGGAAATCGTCAGTCAGATCGTCGATCACCTCGACCCAGGGAATGTCGTCACGCTCACCGGCATGGGTGGCGTCGGCAAGACCAGCGTGTCGTTCGAGGTGGCCCGCGTGGTTCTAAACGACCCCCATCGATTCTCCGACGGATGCTGGTTCGTCGGGATGGCCGCTGTGGCCGATGCTGCGTCGATTCCGATCGCAATCGCTGATGCCATCGGAATGTTTCAAAACGAAGACGCAACGCCGTACGAATCAGTGGTTACCGGCTTACGCGGCTTGTCGGGGCTGCTGGTGTTCGACAACTGCGAACAGATCGCCGGTGCGATGGCAGGTCTACTCCATCGCCTTCTGAACGACTGTCCCGACCTTGCGGTACTGGCGACGAGTCGTGAGCCCCTGCGAATGGAAGCCGAGCGGGTCATTCCGATCGAAACGCTCAACGCCCAAACGGGTTCGAACGAACTGTTTGCCCGGCGCGCGGCTGAGGCGGACAGTTCGTTCGAACCGTTGGCCCACAGCGCTGCTATCTCCACGATCTCCGAAGCGCTCGATGGTTTGCCGCTGGCACTTGAACTTGCTGCTGCTCGCCTCCGAACCATGACTGCGGAAGACATTGCCAGTCGGTTCGACGAGCGATTCCGTATGTTTCGTGATCCGTCCGGTTCGGGTCAAAACGATTCGTTGCATTCGACCGTCAGTTGGTCGTATAAATTGCTCGAACCCGTCGAACGTCGTCTGTTCGATCGGTTATCAGTGTTCCAGGGTGGATTTGACGACCGGGCTGCGGCGGCGGTGCTGGATCCCCGCGATTCTGGCGTCGATGTAGGTGTCGTGCTGGGGGCACTCGTCGACAAGTCAATGGTCAAAGCCGTCCCTGCAGTCGGCCGCGCTGGGGGTTCGCCGAATGGGGCGCTGGAAGGCGACGATCTGCGCTACGAACTGCTGGAGACGCTGCGACACTTCGGTGACCGCCAACTGGCTCGACGGAACGAGCGAGCGGCAGTCCGCAACCAACATCTGGGCCACATGGTCGAGGTAGTTGCTGCAGCAAATGCTTTTGCGCTGGGCAACAATTGGGCCGAAGGGTCACGGCGATTCCAACAGGAGTGGGCGAACATCCGGGCTGCGGTGAACTGGGCGATCGACACAACGCGTGTCGACGACGTTGACCGGTTGCTCCGGGATGTCCATTTCTATTGTCGCTGGACGCTCGAGGCCGAGGCGGCGATCTGGGCAAAGCGGGCGATCGAACGTGGAGCGACAATCGGTGCTGTCCCGGGTGCTCCTGCCCACCTACATGTGGGTTTCCAGCTGTTCCTCGCTGGCGATCATGAGGCGGCGCTTTGCGAACTTCAACTCGGCCTCGCGGCGCGCGGCACGCCGTCTGACCGCGGATGGTGCCGTCATTACGCGGCTGTCGAACTGCTGTACCTGGGGCGTGCCGTCGAGGCTGCTGATCAGGCAGCTGCTGACTTATCGGACGAGTCGCCGCGATCGGTTGAAGCGGTCATCCGATTGTCGTCGATCACGACGTTCCAGATGTACGCCCACCTAGTTGACCACGACGAAGCGGCAGCACAGTACGAGGAACACGAACGAATTGCCGCGGAGGCGGGCAACGCCGTGGCGCAGGGAGTCGTAAACTTCAATAGTGCATTGTGCGCCTTCGGCCGCGGTGACGTCGACACGTATCTCGCCAAGATGGCCGATGCGCTCGAGGTGTCTCGACGAGACGACATCCCGAATCTGGTGGGCTACATCCTCACCGCACAGGTGTACGCGCCTGGGTGGTCCGGGCTGCGTGGGGCGCTCGACGCGCTCGAGTATTGGACAGCCAGCCGCAATATCGGCAACGAGTTTGTCGTACTCGAAGCGGTGGGGATCAACCTCGCTGAGATGCGCCGCTTCGAACCTGCAGCAGTGATTCTCGGGAACCTGCGCAACGACCGCCGCAAGATGACGTCATCGATGAGCCGGCGCGAAGCCAGCATCGGCGAGATTGCCCTGCACCGTCGCGGCGCGGCCTGGATGGAAGCCGGTGCTGCGATGCCACGCGCCGAACTGCTGGCGTACGCCCAGCGCGCCACGACCGAGGCCCTCGCATCACTCTGAGTTGCGCCACTTGGATTGGTGACTGACTGCATTCGAAGTCGTTCAGGCGGGGCTGGAGCGTGAGTCATGTCTCGTTCGTCGAGCAGGGGGCCAAGAGCTCGAAAACGACGACGACGTGGCTTCCATTGCTGGAACCACGTCATCGAAAATGTGCCCTCGGTAGGATTCGAACCTACGACACCTGGTTCCGGAAACCAGTGCTCTATCCCCTGAGCTACGAGGGCAGGCGGCACACGATAACGCCTGATCAGCTCACTCGGTCGCCGACTTCACTGCCACGAGCCAATCGTTGGCCAGAAAACGAAATGCAAGGAGGCGCCGAATCGGCCGGGGTGAGAGGTGGCTGAATCGGGCAGACTGTCGAGCGCATGTCAGATCCCCTCGCAACACTCTCGACGCTGCTCGCGCCGATTTTCGCCGAACTGAACGGTGGCGAACCAGCCGACCCGACGGTGCGACCCTCGGACCGCGCCGATGCACAGATCAACGGCGCCCTTCCGCTGGCCAAGCGAGTCGGATCGAACCCTCGTGAACTCGCCCAGCAGATCGTCGATTCAGGCGTGCTTGCCGACGTCGCATCCGAACTCGAGGTGGCCGGACCGGGCTTCATCAACGTCACCTTCGCTGCGGCATTCCTGCAAGCGCAGTTGGCCGAAGTGGTGACCGACGATCGGTTGGGTGTGGCACGAGCTGTCGAC